>NZ_JAPMTQ010000060.1:0-17052 GCF_026411515.1 Phenylobacterium sp. 58.2.17
GCGACCGGCCAGGTCGACGCCTGGCGGCTGCGGCCGTTGCGCGCCGACGGCCAGGCCCTGGGGCTGGCGGCGTGGCGCTCGACCGGACGCCTGCACGCCGACGACGACGAGCGGCTGGTCGACGTGCTGGTCGACATGGCCGCTGCGGCCATCGCCCGCTCGCGGCTGTCGGGGGCGCAGGCCGAGATCCAGGCCCGCGAGCGGACCGACCAACTGCGCCACGCGCTGCTGTCGTCGATCTCGCACGACCTGCGCACGCCGCTGGCGGCGATCCTGGCCTCGGCCAGCAGCCTGCGCGAATTCGGCGACCGCTTCGACGCGGCGGTGCGCGACGACCTGACCCTGACCATCCAGGAGGAGGCCGAACGGCTGAACCTGTTCGTCGGCAACCTGCTCAACATGACCAAGCTGGAGGCCGGGGCGCTGAGCATCGAGCCGGTGAGCTTCGGGATGAGCGAGGTGGTCGGCCGGGTCGTGCAGCGGCTGGGCAAGCGCGCGGGCGACCGCGAGCTGGTCGCGGGCGCCGGCGGCGGCGACCTGGCGGCGCTGGGCGACCCGATCCTGGCCGAGCAGGCGCTGGCCAATGTGGTCGAGAACGCCGTCCGCTTTTCGCCGAACGGCGCGCGGATCGACGTCTGTGCGGCGCGCGCCGGCGGCCAGGTGGTGGTCGAGGTCCAGGATGAGGGCCCGGGGGTGCCGGACGCCGACCTGGCGAGGATCTTCGACAAGTTCTACCGCTCGCCGGCCACCGCGGCGGGCCAGCAGGGCACGGGCCTGGGCCTGTCGATCACCCGCGGCCTGGTCGAGGCGATGGGCGGCGCCGTAGAGGCGCGGGCGCGGGCCGACGGGCGGCCGGGCCTGGTGGTGGCGCTGCGGTTTCCGGGAGCACGGCCATGAGTCTCGCGCACCTGCTGCTGGTCGACGACGAGCAGCAGATCCTGCGGGCCCTGCGCCCGGCGCTGAGCGCGGCCGGCTACGAGGTGGCCACCGCCGAGACCGGCGGCGAGGCGCTGGCGTACCTGGCCAGCGAGCCCTGCGACGTGGTGATCCTCGACCTCGGCCTGCCCGACATGGACGGCAAGGAGGTCATCGCCCGCATCCGCGAATGGTCGGAAGCCCCGATCCTGGTGCTGTCGGCCCGCGACCTGGAGCACGAGAAGATCGCCGCCCTCGACCAGGGGGCCGACGACTTCATCAACAAGCCCTTCGGGGTCGGCGAGCTGCTGGCGCGGATCCGGGCTTCGCTGCGCGGGCGCGAGCGGCGATTCTCGGCCCACGCAGTGTTCCGCAGCGGCGACCTGGAGGTCAATTTCGCCACCCGCCGCGTGGCGGTGATGGGCGAGGAGATGCGGCTGACCCCGCGCGAATACGACCTCTTGAAGACCCTGGCGCGCTACGGCGGGCGGGTGGTCACCCACCGCCAGCTGATCGCCGCGGTGTGGGGGCCGGACGCCCAGGTCGACGCCCAGTTCGTGCGGGTGCTGGTCGCCCAGTTGCGCCAGAAGATCGAGGAGGAGCCCTCGACCCCGAAGATCCTGCTGACCGAGCCGGGGATCGGCTACCGGCTGACCCCGGAAGACGAGGCCTGAGTTAAGGTTCGCCTGGCTGCGTCCGGAGGCCGTGGGCGTGCAGAAATCCCGCGACCAGTTCGTCGTAGAGCTCCAGGTGCTTGTAGGCGCGGAAGTCGGCGGTCGCCTCGCGCCAGGCGCGGGCGAAGGCGGCGAGCCGCGGCGGATCGCCGGCCAGGTCGTCGAGCGGCGAGAGCCACACCCTGATGGTGAACAGCGCCCCGCCGGTGCGCGGCAATCGTCGCAGGGTCTGGCGCTCGACCCGCACGAAAAGCTCGGCGGCGGGGGCGGCGGCCGGCGCGGCGGCCGCTTCGGGCGCCGGCTGGGCGTGAGCCGCCGTGGCGAGCCCAGCGAGAGCAATCAGACTGACGAAGGCGGTGCGCATGGCGGGGTCCCCTAACTTAAGCGTGCCGCATAACACTCGAAACAGGCGGTCCCTCGCAACCCTTTAGCGCAGCAAACAGGCCGTTCGATGGCGATTGCGGCTTCCGGCGACGGCAAAATCGCGTGAGCGGCCGGGCAGATACGAAAAGGCCCCGACGCCTGGGGCGTCGGGGCCTCTGATCGTGTGGTCGCGGCCGGCGGTTAGGCGGCCACTTCCGTCGCCTGTTCGGCGAGGATGGTCAGGCCTTCAGGGGTCACGTCGGCGAATCCGCCTTCGATCTCGAAGACCTTCACGGCGCCGCCGCTATAGACCTTCACCTGCCCGACCTTCAGCGTGGTCATGAACGGCGCATGGTCGGCCAGCACGCCGAAGTCGCCTTCCGTGCCCGGGGCGTCGACCTGGTCGACGGCCCCCGAGAACAGTTCGCGCTCGGGCGAGACCAGCGAGAAGTGAAGCTTCCCAGCCATGATCCTTAGGCTTCCGCGGCCAGCTTTTCGGCCTTGGCCACCGCGTCTTCGATGGTGCCGACGTTGTAGAAGGCCGCTTCCGGCAGGTGGTCGTATTCACCGTCCACGACCGCCTTGAACGAGCGGATGGTGTCTTCCAGGCTCACGAAGATGCCCGGCATGTTGGTGAACTGCTCGGCCACGTGGAACGGCTGGCTGAGGAACTTCTGGATCTTCCGGGCGCGGGCCACGGTCAGCTTGTCCTCTTCCGACAGCTCGTCCATGCCCAGGATGGCGATGATGTCCTTCAGGGCCTTGTAGGCCTGCAGGGTTTCCTGGACGCGGCGGGCGACGGCGTAGTGTTCGTCACCGATCACCAGCGGGTCCATGATCCGCGAGGTCGAGTCCAGCGGGTCCACGGCCGGGAAGATGGCCTGGGCGGCGATGTCACGCGACAGAACGGTGGTGGCGTCCAAGTGGGCGAACGAAGCGGCCGGAGCCGGGTCGGTCAGGTCGTCGGCGGGAACGTAGATGGCCTGGACCGAGGTGATCGAACCCTTGGAGGTCGAGGTGATGCGCTCCTGCAGGTTGCCCATCTCGGTGGCCAGGGTGGGCTGATAGCCCACGGCCGACGGGATACGGCCCAGCAGAGCCGACACTTCCGAGCCGGCTTGGGTGAAGCGGAAGATGTTGTCGATGAAGAGGAGCACGTCCTTGCCCTCTTGGTCGCGGAAGTACTCGGCCTGCGCCAGGCCGGTCAGCGCGACGCGGGCGCGGGCGCCCGGGGGCTCGTTCATCTGGCCGTAGACCAGGGTGCAACGGCTCTCGCCGCCGCCGCCGGGCTGGTTCACGTTCGACTCGATCATCTCGTGATAGAGGTCGTTGCCTTCGCGGGTGCGCTCACCAACGCCGGCCAGCACGGAGTAACCGCCGTACGCCTTGGCGATGTTGTTGATCAGCTCCTGCATGGTCACGGTCTTGCCGACGCCGGCGCCGCCGAACAGGCCGATCTTGCCGCCCTTGGTGTAGGGGCAGAGCAGGTCGATGACCTTGATGCCGGTGACGAGCACTTCGGCCGCCGTCGACTGCTCGGCGAAGCTCGGGGCTTCGCGGTGGATCGGCGAGTAGTGCTCGGTGACGATCGGACCGGCTTCGTCGATCGGGTCGCCGATGACGTTCATGATGCGGCCCAGGGTCGCCGGGCCGACCGGCACGGTGATGCTGCGGCCGGTGTCGCTCACGGGCTGGCCGCGGGTCAGACCCTCGGTGGTGTCCATGGCGATGGTGCGGACGGTGTTCTCACCCAGGTGCTGGGCGACTTCCAGCACCAGGCGGAACGGAGCGCCGGTGCGCTGGTCGGTGTTGGTGGTTTCCAGCGCGTTCATGATCGCCGGCAGGTGGCCTTCGAACTCGACGTCGACGACGGCGCCGATGATCTGGGAGATGCGGCCGGTGGCGACGCCGGCGACGGCGGCCGGAGCAGCGGTCGTCTTCTTGGCGGCGGCGGGAGCCTTCGGAGCAGCAGCCTTCGGCGCGGCCTTGGCGGCGGCGGCCTTCGGCGCGGCGGCCGCCTTCGGGGCGGCGGGCTTCTTGGCGGGAGCCTTGGGGGTCGTAGCCATGGGTTCGGACTCTTTCGGGTTAGAGCGCTTCGGCGCCGGAGATGATTTCAATCAGCTCCTTGGTGATCTGCGCCTGGCGTGAACGGTTGTATTGCAGGGTCAGGCTGGCGATCATGTCGCCGGCGTTGCGGGTGGCGTTATCCATCGCCGTCATCTGGGCGGCGTAGAACCCGGCCTGATTTTCGAGCATCGCCGACAGCACCTGAACGGTCAGGTTCCGCGGCAGCAGAGTTTCGAGGATTTCCTCTTCGCCCGGCTCGTACTCGTAGGCCGCACCCTTCAGATCGATCGTCGCGCCGCCGTCCTGGACCTGGGCCGGGATCAGCTGGCTCAAGGTCGGAACCTGCGAGACCACCGACTTGAAGCGGCTGAACGCCAGGGTGACGACGTCGATTTCACCGGCCTCGAACAGCTCGGTGATCTTGTCGGCCACCGGCTGGGCGGTCGCCATCGACGGATTGCCGGCCTCGAAGAAGGCCACGATCTTGTCGCCGTACAGACGCTTCAGCTGGTCGCGAGCCTTCTTGCCGACGACGAGGATCTTCACATCCTTGCCCTGGCCGGTCAGCTCGTTGATCTTCTCGCGCGCGGCGCGGATGATCGAGGTGTTGAAGCCGCCGGCCATGCCGCGGTCCGAGGACGTCACGACCACCAGGTGGCGGTCGCTCCGGCCCGTGCCGACCAGCAGTTTCGGGGCGCCGTCGCCCGACACCCCGGCCGCCAGATTGGCGATGACCGAAGCCATGCGCTGGGCGTAGGGCCGGGCGTTTTGCGCAGCGTCCTGCGAGCGGCGAAGTTTCGCCGCCGCCACCATCTGCATCGCCTTCGTGATCTTCTGCGTGGCTTTCACGCTTCCGATCCGATTGCGCATCTCCTTGAGGCTGGCCATCTCCTAAAGCTCCGCTGACTTACGCGAAGCTCTTGGTGAAGGCTTCGAGAGCTTCCTTCAGCTTGGCCTCGGTGTCCGCCTTCAGCTCCTTGCTGGTGCGGATGGTGTCCAGGATGTCCTGGTGCTTGGAGTGCAGGCGGGCCAGCAGTTCGGCCTCGTAGCGGCCGACGTCGGCGGTCGCGATGCCGTCCAGGTAGCCGCGGGTGCCGGCGTAGATCACCGCCACCTGCTCTTCGACCTTCAGCGGCGAGTACTGCGGCTGCTTCAGCAGCTCGGTCAGGCGTTCACCGCGCGCCAGCTGGCGCTGGGTGGTGACGTCGAGGTCCGAACCGAACTTCGCGAAGGCGGCCATTTCCCGATACTGGGCCAGTTCGCCCTTAATCGGACCCGAGGCTTGCTTCATCGCCTTGATCTGGGCCGAGGAGCCCACGCGGCTGACGGAGATGCCGACGTTCACGGCCGGGCGGATGCCCTGGAAGAACAGGTCGGTTTCCAGGAAGATCTGGCCGTCGGTGATCGAGATCACGTTGGTCGGGATGTAGGCCGACACGTCGTTGGCCTGGGTTTCGATGACCGGCAGGGCGGTCAGCGAGCCCGAACCGTTGTCTTCGTTCAGCTTCGCGGCGCGTTCCAGCAGGCGGCTATGCAGATAGAAGACGTCGCCCGGATAGGCTTCGCGGCCCGGCGGACGGCGCAGCAGCAGCGACATCTGGCGGTAGGCGACGGCCTGCTTGGAAAGGTCGTCATAGATGATGACGGCGTGCATGCCGTTGTCACGGAACCACTCGCCCATGGCGCAGCCGGCGAACGGAGCCAGGAACTGCAGCGGGGCCGGTTCCGAGGCGGTCGCCGAAACGACGATGGTGTAGTCCAGGGCGCCGCGCTCTTCGAGCGTCTTGACGATCTGGGCGACGGTCGAACGCTTCTGGCCGATGGCGACGTAGATGCAGAAGAGCTTGGCGCTCTCGTCGTCGCCGGCGTTGACCGACTTCTGGTTCAGGATGGTGTCGACGGCCACGGCGGTCTTGCCGGTCTGACGGTCGCCGATGATCAGTTCGCGCTGGCCGCGGCCGACCGGGATCAGCGAGTCGATGGCCTTCAGGCCGGTCTGCACGGGCTCGTGCACCGACTTCCGCGGGATGATGCCCGGGGCCTTGACGTCCACGCGGCGGCGCTCGGCCACGTTCTGGATCGGGCCCTTGCCGTCGATCGGCTCGCCCAGCGGGTTGACGACGCGGCCCAGCAGGCCCTTGCCGACCGGCACGTCCACGATTTCCGACAGGCGGCGGACTTCGTCGCCTTCCGAGATGGCGCGGTCTTCACCGAAGATAACGACGCCGACGTTGTCCTTTTCCAGGTTCAGGGCCATGCCCTTCACGCCGGCCTTGGGGAACTCGACCATTTCGCCCGACTGGACGTTGTCGAGGCCGAACACGCGGGCGATGCCGTCACCGACGGACAGCACCGAACCGACGTCCGAGACGTCGGCTTCTTCGCCGAAATTGGCGATCTGCGACTTGAGGATGGCCGAAATCTCGGCGGCGCGGATGTCCATGGGCTTACGCTCTCTTCAGGGCGAACTTGAGGGAGTCGAGCTTCGAACGCAGCGAAGCATCGAACAGACGGGAACCGACCTGCACCTTGATGCCGCCCAGGAGGGCAGGATCGACGCGGGTCTCGATTTCGGGGTCTTTGCCGAGCGCGGTTCGCAACGCGGCGGCGACACCCTTCGATTGGGTCGGGGTCAGCGGCACGGCCGTGGTCACCTGGGCCGAGATCGCGCCGCGCGCGTCCGCCGCCAGGGCCTCGAAGGCCGTGATCACCGCCGGAAGCGCCGAGGCCCGGCCGTTGGCGGCCAGCAGCCCCAGGAACTTCCTGGTGGTGGGATTGAGCTTCGCCTTCGCGCCAAGGGCGGCCAAGGCCTTGCCCTTGTCGTCGGCGCTGAACGCCGGCGAAGCCAGCAAGGACCGCAGATCCTTGCTGTCGGCGCTCATCTTTTTCAGCGCCTTGAGGTCGGCCTCGACGGCCGACAATTTCTTCTCATCGTTCGCGAGATCAAACAGGGCTTGGGCATATCTGCCGCCCACATTCGAAACCTTGGAATCGTCCGCCACTTATTTTGTCCGCCCGGTGCGCGCAAAAGGCCGCGGCGAAGAAATCTCCACTGCGACCCTAAAGGCTTGAAAGCGCTTGGAAAAGCACATTGGCCATCGAGACTGGAAAAGCCCCTGGCCCGAAGCCGCGCGCCTGATAGCACGCGATTTTCGGCGTCGCAACCAAACCGGCCGCGACACCTTGTATTATCTGGCGTTCACCCTACGGAAAACCGCAGCCCCCGTGGCCAGCACCGCGCCGTCCTGCGCCAGCACGCGGCCGTAGGCGAACACCAGGGTTCGGGTGGCGCGCTCGACGCTCGCCTCGACATTCACCGGCGCGCCGGGCGCAGCGGCGATTCCATAGTCGATGGTCAGGGAGACGGGCTCGGCGCCCTCGCCGGCGACCTGCGCCAGGGCGGGCTCGAGCAGACCGGCCGCCGGGGCCGGGCCTGTGGGGAATAGTGTCTGTCGGGTAACTAGGTCTTGGCTCATCGCGGCGGGTTCATAAGCGGCGCCGGCGCCTCGGCCAAGCCGGCGGACCGCCCCGCACATAGAAAAGCGGGCGCCGGAGGGCCCGGCGCCCGAGTTACAGGCTCGACTAGACTAGCGGCTGGGAGGCGCGCCTAGATATGCGCGAACCTGGATCCTTCAGCCTTTAGCGGTTGGCCACTTGCTGGGCCGGCAGAGCGGCGGTGTTGCACTGCTCCAGCTTGGCTGCTTCCAGCTGCTTGCGCGCGCCGCCGAACGAGACGACCGCGCCAACGGTCTTGGCCACTTCCTTGCAGGTCGAGGCGCCGTAGGTGCGCGAGGACGGCGCCGCCGCCAGGCAGGTGTCGCCTTCGCATTGGAACACCGCGCCGCCGGCGATGAACTTGGTCTTTTCCGCGACCGGGGTCTGCAGCTTGGCGGTGATCGGATCGTCAGCCAGGGCCGCGCCAGCGGCGAAGGAGACGGACATCATGGCGGCGCAGGCGGCCGCGAGGGTACGGAGCTTCATCGAAAGCCCTCCAGCGTTCGGGGAGAATGTGCGAGTCCGGCAGGACACGGCTCGGGCCAATCCGGGGATTTGCAGCCGGTATCCCCACCAGCTGCGCGAGTTGAACTAAGCATCGCTAAGATAACGGTGTTAAGATCAGCGGCAACCGCTTTTTTCGCAACGCGGTTATGCGAAAATGCTGGGATTGCGAAGCGATAGCGGCGTCCCCATGTAGGCGCACTCGCCTTCCGCGGGCGCCGGGGTCGCGTTGCACGTCCTCCTTTCACCCCGATTGCGCCACGCGCCGCCGCCCCGATCAAACGATGCTTTCGCCGGATGCTCCGTGAGCTGAGCTCACCACGCTCTCGTGCGCTGCGGGCGGCCGCCAGGCGATCATGCCGTGGGTGCGGGCGCGCACCTGCGGCGGGGCGAGGCACAGGGCCAACGACTCGTAGCCGGCCGCGCCCGGATGCAGCGCCACGCGGATCGGCGGGCTGTGATTGGCCGGGCAGTAGATCGCCGCCTCGCCGGGACCGGCGGCGGCCAGGTCGAGGATCGCGTTGGAGCGGGTCATCAGGATCAACGGCCGCGCCTGCGGCCCGCGCCGCCGCAAGCGGGCGATCAGGGCCGCCTGGGTCGCTTCGTCCAGCCCATCTTCGACCATGTCGACCACCAGGGGGGCCGCCGCGTCCGCCTCCAGTTCGGCCAGCAGCGACAGCAGCGCCGGACTGCGGGTCGCGCCGTCCTCGACCAGCCAGGCCGCCGCGGCCTCGGCTCCCGGCGTCGGTTCAGGCTCTCTCTCCAGCCGCTCAAGCCCGACTAACCGCCCGCCCGGCAGTTCTTGCGCGAGCCGCATGGCCAGCCGCGTCTTGCCGCTGCCCAGCGGTCCGACCAGGTAGGTCAGCGGCGCAAGCTCGCCCAGTTCGAACCGCTCGCCGCCCCACGGCCAGGGCAGGTCGAAGGCGACCGCCGGCGCGGCCAGCAGGCTCGCCAGGTCCGCGACGCTCGGCGCCGCGCCGGCCGCCAGCTGCGCGCGCATCGCGCGCACCCGTTCGAGGGTCTGCTCCAGATGACGCCCCTGCGCCTCCAGCGCCGCCTGATGCGCAGCCAGGGCCGGCTCCAGCGCCTGCACGTCGCCGTCGAGCACCTGGCCGACCTGCGCGAGACTGAGTCCCAGCGCCCGCAGGGTCGCGATCTCTCCGCCCCGCGCCATCTGTTTGGGGCCGTACGCCCGCCAGCCCGCCGCGGTCCGCACCGGCGCGATCAGGCCGCGCGCCTCGTAAAGCCGCAACGCCTTGGCCGACACCCCCAGCCGCCGCGCGGCCTCCGAAGGACTGAGAAACGGACCGGTCACGAATCACCTCGCTGCGCTGCTGACCGACGCATTGAGGGGAGCGGCCCCAGGGGCCGGGTCAAGCGCGCGCTACAGCCAAGCTTGTTCATCGCTCGTCAATCATGTCGCGCGTTTGGTGCGCATCAGCTATCTAGCCGCCCCGGGGCGGGCATTCGGCGAACTCTTTAGGACGACACATGGCCAAGTCAGGACCGGGCCCTCGCCGGCCGGCCCAGCGTACTCCGTTGCAGGCGCTCCTCTACTGGACGGCTGTCCTGGGCGTGTGGGGGCTGATCTTCGTGGTCGCCTTCTTCGCCGTGTTCGCGGTCGACCTGCCCGACACCTCCAAGCTCAACGACGTCACGCGCGCCCCGTCGGTCTCCTATCTCGACCGGTCGGGCGCGCTCGTCGCCGTGCGCGGCAGCCAGAACACCCCGCCGGTCGACCTCGATTCCCTGCCGCCCTACGTGCCGAAGGCGTTCATCGCCATCGAGGACCGCTGGTTCTACTGGCACCCGGGCTTCAACCCGTGGGGCATCCTGCGCTCGCAGATCTACAACATGCAGAACAAGGGCGGGCCGCTGCGCGGCGGCTCGACCATCACCCAGCAGCTGGCGCGCAACCTGTTCCTGACGCCCAGCCAGAACTATCGGCGCAAGGCCCAGGAGCTGATCCTGGCCATGTGGCTGGAGGCCAAGTTCTCCAAGAAGGAGATTCTCTCCCTCTATCTGAACCGGGTCTACTTCGGCGGCGGCGCCTATGGGATCGAGGCCGCCTCGCAGCGCTATTTCGGCAAGCCGGCCTCGCAGCTGACCCTTGGCGAAAGCGCCCTGCTGGCCGGCATGATGAAGGGGCCCAGCCGCTATTCACCGGTCTCGGCCACCGACCGGGCCGAGCGTCGCGCCACCATCGTGCTCGACGAGATGGTCCGCACCGGCGCCATCACCGAGGCCGAGCGCGACGCGGCCTTCAAGACCCCGGTGCGGGTCAACCCGACGCTCGCCAACCAGCGGGCGCAGTACTTCACCGACTGGGTCGACGACCAGGTCCGCAGCCTGGTCGGCGAGCCGACCGAAGACCTGGTGGTCGAAACGACCCTGGACCTGCCGATCCAGACCGCCGCCGAGCAGGCGCTCCGCAAGGGGGTCGAGGCCGGCAAGAGCCAGGGCATCGGCCAGGGAGCGCTGGTCGCCATCGACGGCGAGGGCCGCATCCGGGCTTATGTCGGCGGGGCCAACTACAACGACAGCCAATTCGACCGCGCCACCACCGCCCGCCGCCAGGCGGGCTCCGCGTTCAAGCCGTTCGTCTATCTGGCGGCGATGGATGCTGGACGGACCCCGGCCGACATGGTCGTCGACGAGCCGATCAAGATCGGCAAATGGGAGCCGCGCAACTATACGGGCGACTTTCGGGGGCCGATGACCCTGCAGACGGCGCTGGCGCAGTCGATCAACACCGTCGCCGCGCGGCTGGCCAACGAGGTCGGCACCGGCAACGTCGCCTCCGCGGCCCGCCGGCTCGGCATCAATTCGCACATCCAACTCGATCCCTCGATGGCGCTCGGCGCGGTCGAGGTCAGTCCGATGGAGATGGCCCAGGCCTACGCCCCGTTCGCCAACGGCGGGTTCCTGGCCAAGGGCTACGGAATCCAGCGCATACGCACCGCCAGCGGCAAGATCCTCTACGACCACAGCGTCGAGAAGACCGAGCGCACACAGGTCATCGGCACGCCGTCCCTGCAGTACATGAACCAGATGATGCGCCAGGTGGTCGCCAGCGGCACCGGGACCCGCGCCAAGGTCCCGGGCTACGACCTGGCCGGCAAGACTGGCACCACCAGCGACTACCGCGACGCCTGGTTCGTCGGCTACACCGGCGGCTTCGTCGCCGCGGTCTGGGTCGGCAAGGACGACAACAAGCCGATGAAGCGGGTGACCGGCGGCGGCGCCCCTGCCGTCATCTGGCGCGAGTTCATGGGCCAGGCCCTGCCGCGCCTGAAGGTCCAGGCCATTCCCGGCGGGACCTACGAGCCGCCCGCCCCCAGCGATCCGATCGGCGACCTGGTCGACGGCATCGCCGACGCCATCGGGGTCGGCGGCCAGCCGGCGCCCCAGCCGCAGGGCCCGCAGCCGAAGGTTCCGATCGACGACATCCCTTTCTAGGGCGCGTTCTAGATCGGCGGCTCGTCGATCACTTCGGCCGTGGTCGTGGCCGGCGCCGGCTCGGGCGCGGCCTCCAGCAGGGTTTCGATCGTCTCCGGAGGCGGAGGCGGAGGCGGCGCGGCCGCCGGCGGGCCGTAGGGGATCGCCTGGGCCGGGCCGCGCTTCAGCGCCGTGACCATGAACCCGCGCCACAGCTCGGCCGGGGCGCCGCCGCCGGTCACCCGCCTCATCGGCGCGCCGCTGTCGTTGCCCATCCAGACGACGGTCGTGAAGCCGCCGCTGTAGCCGGCGAACCAGGCGTCCTTGTAGTCGCTGGTCGTACCGGTCTTACCGGCCAGGTCGTAGCCCGGAATCCTGGCGCGGGTCCCGGTGCCGGCGGCGACGACCCCGCGCAGCATGCGGTTGAGGTCGCTGAGCGCCGGATTGCCGATCACGTTCGCGGCCGCGCTCGCCTTGCGCTGATAGAGCACCTGGCCGCCGACGGTGCGGATGCGCTCTATGCCGAAGGCCTGCACCCGATCGCCACCGTTCGAGAACGCGCCGTAGGCCTGGGCCATCTCCAGCGGCGAGACCAGGCTGGTGCCCAGCGCCATGGCCGGGTCGGTGTTCACGGCCGACACCACGCCCAGCCGCTTGGCCGTCGCCGCGACATTGCCGCGCCCGACCTCGTCGGCCAGCCGCACGGCCACGGTGTTGGTCGACTGCGCCACCGCCTGCTCCAGGGTCAGGGCCCCGGCATAGGTGTTGCTGTAGTTTTGCGGCGACCAGGTCCCGATGGTGATCGGCTCGTCCATCACCGCCATGTCCGGCGTCCGCCCCGCCTCCAGGGCGGTGAGGTAGACGAACGGCTTCCAGGCCGAGCCGGCCTGCCGCTTGGCGGTGACCGCGCGGTTGTAGGGCGCAGCGGCGTAGTCGACGCCGCCGACCATCGCCCGCACCCGCCCCTGGCCGTCCAGCGCCACCAGCGCGGCCTGGCTGACCTCCTGGGCCTTGTAGCGCTCGACCACGGCGCGAGTCTGGGCGGCGGCGGCGGCCTCCAGCCCTGCGTCCAGGGTGGTCTCGACGATGACGTCCTGCTTGGGCGCGCCGACCAGGCGGCGGCGCTGACCTTCCAGCCAATCGATGAAGTAGTTGGCCGAAGCGCTGTAGGCGCCGCCGGCCAGCTTCAGCGGCTGGGCCATGGCCTGCTTGCGCTGGGCCGGCGTGATCGCGCCGGTCTCGACCATGGCCGCCAGCACCAGATCGGCGCGGGCCGCCGCGTTGGCCGGCTGCTCGATCGGATTGTACTTGGTCGGCGACTTCAGCACCCCGGCCAGGGTCGCAGCTTCCCGCACGCTCAGCTTGGCGGCGCTCTTGCCGAAGTAGCGCCGCGAGGCCTGCTCGATCCCGTAGGCGCCCGAGCCGAAATAGACCCGGCTCAGATAGAGGCCGAGGATCTGCTTCTTGGAATAGGTGCGCTCCAGCTGGACGGCGTACATCACCTCCTTGGCCTTGCGCTCCATGGTCTGGTCGGCGCTCAGGAACAGGTTGCGGGCCAGTTGCTGGGTGATGGTCGAGGCGCCCTGCGCCGCGCGGCCCTGCTCGGCGTTGGCGACGATGGCGCGGGCGATTCCGATCGCATCGAACCCGGCGTGTTCGTAGAAACGGCGGTCCTCGATGGCGATGAAGGCGGCCGACACGTGGGCCGGCAGCTTGGCGATGTCGACCGGCGGACCATAGCGGCCGCCGCGCACGCCCAGCACTGCACCGGCGCGGTCGACATAAACCACCTGCGCCTCGCGCTTGATCGGCGGCAGGGGCGGCAGTTCGGGCGCGGTCAGCGACAGCGACGCGGCGACGGCGAGGGCAAGCAAAGTTCAGGAGCTCCGGGGAACGGCTGACGATCGGCGGCCGCTGCCGCCTTGTCCCGCGCCATTGCGGCGGTTCCAAGATAATTCGCGGTAATCTCGTCCTTGTTCGTCATGGCCAGGCTTGTCCGGAGGGCGCCGTTAGGCCGTTGACAGCCTCGCGATGATGGGTGTCGCTGGCAGGCGACGAGAGCCTCTGAAGGGGCCCGGCACATGAGGGGAGAAGCATGGGTCCGCAGACGATACAGGCGCTGCTCGATGAGGCGGTCGCCAATGGCGTGGCCCCGGGGCTTACCGCCGCCATCGCTCACCCCGACGGGACCGACAGCTTCCATGCCGCAGGCGTCCGCGGCGCGGCGGACCCGTCAGCGACGAGGCCGGACGACACCTTCTGGATCGCTTCCTGCACCAAGGCGATCACCTCGGCGGCGGCGCTGCAGTTGGTCGAGCGCGGAGTGCTCGACCTGGACGCGCCGGTCGGGGAACGGTTGCCGAACCTGGCCTCGCCGCAGGTGCTGGAGGGCTTCGATGCCGACGGCGCGCCTCGCCTGCGCCCAGCAAGCCAGCCGCTGACGCTTCGCCGGCTGCTGACCCACACTTCGGGCCTGGCCTACGATTTCTTCCACGCCGACCTCGCCCGCTACTACGCCTCGGTGGGCGGCAGCCTGATGGAAAGCGCGCCGGGCGCGCCGGTGCTGGCTTTCGACCCGGGCCAGGGCTGGCAGTACGGCATTGGCATCGACGCGGTAGGCTGGCTGGTCGAGCAGGCCACCGGCCAGGGTCTCGACGCCTATGTCGCCGCGCACGTCACCGGTCCGCTCGGCATGACCGACACCGCCTTCGTCTCTAAGCCCGAGTTGGAGGCCCGCGCAGTCGGGATGCACCACCGAACCCCTGACGGCGCCTTCGTCCCGGCGCCGCACCTGCCGGCGTCGCCGGTCTACTACGGCGGCGGCGGCCTGCGCTCCACGGCGCCCGACTACCTGAAGTTCCTGCGCGCCGTGATCGCCGAGGACGGCGGCGGCGTGCTGGGACCAAGGACCCTCCGCTGGCTGCGCGACGCCGACAGCGCCATGCCGGCAGGCGACCTGGACACCGCCAGGGCGCCGATCAGCCACGACTTCCGTCCCCTGCCAGGCACGCCCAAGACCTGGACGCTGGGCTTCCTGCGCAACGAGGCCGACGTCCCCGGCATGCGCCGCGCCGGCAGCCTCGCCTGGGGCGGCCTGGCCAACTGCTACTATTGGGCCGACCCGGCCAGCGGCGTGGCCGGCGTGCTTTGCGGCCAGTTCCTGCCCTTCGGAGACCCCGGCATGCTGGCGACGTTCGAGGCGCTCGAGCGGGCGGTCTACGCGCAGTAGGCGGCGCCCCGCCCTAGCGTGGCGGGGCCGGGGTCCGCAGCCAGTCGATGAACTGCCGATGGATCTGGGCGGTGGCGGCTGGATCGAAGCGGAAGGCCGATTGCGGGGTCTGGACCCGCTCGTCGAAGGCGTGCGTGACGCCGGGAACCATGGTGACCTTGACCTTGGCCCCTGCAGCCTCGGCGCGCTCAATCAGCGACGTGCAGCCGGCCGGGGGCTGGACGACGTCGCCCTCGGCCATCACCAGGTCGACGCCGCCGCTCCAGGTCCAGTCGCGGCGACCGCCGCGGGCCGGCGGCGCGCAGAATGGATAGGTCAGGCGGATCGCCTCGACCCCGGCCATGGTCCGCTGGAAGTCCGCGTCGCCATGCAGGGTGACCAGGTCGCCGAGCGCCCAGCCGCCATGGCTCCAGCCGGCGACGCGCACGTGGCCGTGGTCGACACGCGGGTCCTTGGCCAGCAGGTCCAGGCCGGCCAGGATGTCGGCGGTGCGGAACAATCCCTGCAGCCGCGCCCCAGCGCAGACCCGGCGGCGCGCCCAGTCCGGGTCCCAGCCGCGAGGACCGTAGCTGTCGAGGATCGCCGCCGCCCAGCCGGCCTGCAGCGCCGACTGCGCATACTCGTCCATGATCGGATTGGGGCCGCGGGCGCCGCGGATGCCCCCGCAGCCGGGGATCAGCAGCACCGTCGGGAACGGGCCGCGACCGGGCGGAGTGTGCAGCGTCAGACCCGAGGCCATGAACTTTGCGTGCGCCACGCGCGGCTGCTGATCCAGGAACGAGGGGTGCGAGCCCTTCCAGACATAGACGGCGATCGCCGCCGCGACCAGCAGCGCGACAGCTCCGGCCGCCAGCAGCAGCAGCTTGACGAGGCTTCCCAGGCGGAAGCGGCGTTTCGACTCGTGCGACATCGCCGCCAGCTTCGGCCGCCGCCCCCGCGGGGCCATCCCCCCGCCCCCGCACGTCCGGCTGGAAAACACCTGAGACCTTGGAACGGCTCGCGGCGGACCGCAGCGACCCAATCCGTCACCGCCCTGCCATCGTCACGGACAGCGCCTGCGGGCGTATGGGACAGCGAGCAGAGGGCGGCTGTCGCTGCTTGCTACCGCCCGAACGCGTGGAGCCGCGCACCCTCGGCCCGCAGCCAGGCACGGTGCGGCCGCTCGTCGCCGACCAGGGCGCTGACATGGGCCCAGAACTTCGGGCCGTGGTTCAGCTCCAGCAGGTGCGCGCACTCGTGCGCGGCCACATAGTCGGCCACGTCGTAGGGGGCGAGAGCCAGCCGCCAGGAATAGCGTATCGCCGCCGGCTTGCCAGGCAGACCCGGCCGGCACGAGCCCCAGCGGGCGCGCGCGTCCATCATGGTGACGCTGGGCAGCTTGGCCCCCAGCCGCGCACAGTGGAAAGCCGTGCGCTCGGTGAACACCGCCAGCGCTTGGCGCTTGATGATCCGGATCACCGCGTTGGCGTAGACCTCGCCCTCGCCGCGGGCGCTGATCCGCAGCGGCGCCTCGTCCTGCGCCGGGTGCAGCCGGGCCGGCTTGTCGCTGGCCTCAAGCCGGCAGGGCTGACCGAACAGGCTGATCGTCATGCCCGGCGCGATGGCCTGGCTCTGCGGCAGTTCGGCCAGACGCTCGGCGATCCACGAGGCGCGGTCGCGTGCGAAGGCGGCCGCCTCGGGTAAGCGACGCTGGCTGGGCGCGGTGGCGATGATCTCGCGCTTGGTGCGATCGAGCCGCAAGGAAATACGCCGCGCGCGCGCGTGAACCTTCAGGCGAACCGTGGCGCCGGCGACATCCAGCCGGTCGCCGTCCGCAAGCGAACGGCCGAAGATACTCATGACGCCAACCTAGAGCACGATGAGACCAGGCGGAATCGCCTGATCTCTGAATCGTGCTCGATCTTCAAAATTTTGGAGCGGGTTGCGGGCGGAAAACCGCTTCGCACTTTTCCTCAACCCGCTCAGGCTGCGTCCCGGGCCTTTTCGAGAGCGCCTTCCATGCGGCGGATGAACGCCCGCACCCGCGGATAGATCTCCTCGCGGAAGCGGCGGCCGTTGAACACCCCGTAGTGGCCCACATGCGGCTGCACGTAGTCCTCCTTGAAATCGTCCGAGAGCCCGGTGCACAGCGCGTGCGCCGCCTGGGTCTGGCCGATGCCGGAGATGTCGTCGTTCTCGCCCTCGACGGTCAGCAGGCCGATGTCGCGGATCGATCCCGGCTGGATCGGCCGTCCATGGTGCACCAGCTCGCCCTTCGGCAGCAGGTACTGCTGGAACACGTAGTCGATGGTCTGGAGATAGAATTCCTCGGTCAGGTCCAGGACCGACAGGTACTCGTCGTAGAATTCCAGGTGCTTCTCGGCCGCG
>NZ_JAPMTQ010000061.1:0-16221 GCF_026411515.1 Phenylobacterium sp. 58.2.17
GGACCTGGCCGGTCGCGACCTGGGCCAAGGCGGCGGCGGCGGCGGCCAGCGGCTCGGGCGGCTCGACCCCGGCCGGGGCGCTCCACCAGCGGCCGTTCTCGAACACCACCGCCTCGCGGCCGGTCTCGGCGATCCGGTGCGCCAGCGCCTGGCGCACGGCGTCCTCGTGGCCGGAGGCCGAGAATTCCTCGCTCGCGCGGAACAGCGCTCCGGAGGTCCGCGCCCGCGCCTCGGCCCGGCGCTGGGCCTCGCGCAGGCGGCCGGCCAGCCCGCCGGTCAGGACCGCCACCGCCAGGAACACCAGCAGCACCAGGAAGTCCTCGGCCGAGGTCATAGTGAACTGGAAGCGCGGCTCGACCAGGTAGATGTCATAGACCAGGAAGGCGACGGCGGCGGCGAAATAGGCCGGCCCGGGCCCCAGGGTGACGGCGGCGACCAGAACCCCCGCCAGGAACACCATCGACAGGCGGTCGGTGTCGAAGACGCGGTAGATCACCTCGGCCACGGCGGTCGACACCGCGACCATGCCGAAGGCGGCCAGATAGCGCAGCGCGCCGCGCGCCCGTGGGCCGATTGTCCAATCCCGCGCCATGCGGATCCTTGCAAAGCCGGGCGTCGACGGCGTCCGCCTGTCCGTGGGAACCCCAGGCTCGATAGTTGGGAGACGAGCGAGGCCGTCGACGGCCGGACCATGGCCGCAGCCGCTCGCCGGTTCAATTATGCCGGGCTTATGCGCTCGGCGCCCGCCCGGCCCTTATAAGCTTCTTATGCTTGCCGGCATAATCCGTCCACGCGACCAAGCGGCGATGATGATGCAGACCGGACAAGCCGCGCCCTGGTTCACGGCCCCGACGCCCAGCGTCCCCAACTTCAGTTTCTCCAGCCTCGGCGGCCGCTTCGTGCTGCTCGCCTTCCTGCCGAGCGAGCCGATCGCGCGGCAACAGGCCCTGGCCGCCATGCAGGCCCATCATGCGCTCTACGACGGGGCCAACCTGGTCGCCTTCGGGGTGCTGCGCGATCCCAACGCCATCGCCCAGGCCAAGGACCGTCCCGGCATGATGTGGTTCCTCGACCGCAGCGGCGCGGTCAGCCGCGCCTATGGGGCGCTGTCGCCGCAGGGAGAGGAGACGCCGCACTGGTGCGTGCTCGACCCCAGCCTGCGGGTGCTGATCTCCGGGAGCATGGACCAGACTGAACAGGTGTTCGCCGCCCTGCGCGCCCTGCCGTCGCCCGGCGACCACGCCGGCACGCCGCTGCACGCCCCGGTGCTGGTCGTGCCGCGGGTGTTCGACCCCGAAATGTGCCGACGGCTGATCGCCTTCTACGACCGCCAGGGCGGGGTGCGCTCAGGCACCATGCGCCAGGTCGGCGACAAGACCGTCCCGGTGATCGACAACTTCAAGAGCCGCAGCGACGCGACCATCGAAGACCTCGCGTTCCGCGACGAGCTGCGCGCCCGGATCGAGACCCGGCTGCTGCGCCAGATCCATCGCGCCTTCCAGTTCAACGCCACCCGCATCGAACGCTACATCGTCGCCTGCTACGACGCCGACGACGAGAACGGCGGCTACTTCCGTCCGCACCGCGACAACACCACCACCGGCACCGCGCACCGCAAGTTCGCCTGCTCGATCAACCTCAACGCCGAGGAGTTCGAGGGCGGCGATCTGCGGTTCCCGGAGTTCGGTCCCAAGACCTACCGCCCGCCGACCGGCGGGGCGGTGGTGTTCTCCTGCTCGCTGCTGCACGAGGCGACGCCGGTCACCCGCGGCCGCCGCTACGCCTTCCTGCCGTTCTTCTTCGACGAAGCCGGCGAGGTCATCCGCCAGAAGAACCTGCACACCCTGCATGTCGGCGACGACGCGCCGGCGCGGGCGGCCGGCGCCTAGCCACCCTGCATGCGGGCTCCATAGCTGTTCGCCGCGTCGTGTCCGGGCGTAAGGCCCACCCAGAGCACGAAGCCGAGCGAGACGAGCAGCGCCACAGTGGAGACCGCAAGCGACAGGCTGGCGCCGGCCAACGCCATGCCAATCGTACTGATGTTGCTCGCCGCCAGGGCGGTGACCAGACTGAAGACCCCGGCGACGACCGCCGGAACCGCCGCGACCAGAACCAGCAGGCCCGAGCGACCGAAATCGTGCAGTCGCTTGGCCGTCAGGCAGGCCCACGGGTAGATCAGCGCCAGCGAGGCCAGAACGCCGACCACCGGGATCAGGCCGGCGACGAGGCCGATGCAGATCAATCCCGCCGCACCGATCCAGAACTCCGCCCGGCCGATGCGGCCGCGCCCCGACAGATACAGCGTCTGCCAATCGATCTCCTTGAGATCCATGTCGTCTCCTTCCTGTTATCGCGCGTGGTGGGTCATCGGCCGGGCGAGAAGATCTGCTCGGCGGTCCCGTCGCGGACGGTGATCGGCCCGGACACCTGGCCCTCGAAAACGTACCGCAGGCGGGTCTCGCCGCCGGGGGCGACGTAGACCAGCAGCGGCAGCTCCTCGCTGCGCGGTCCGCGCACCGGATAGAGCGCGCTTCGCGTGGTCGCCTTCGCCCCGTCGGCGTCGGCGGCGCTGAACTTGATCCGGCCCTTCGAGGTGGTCAGCACCTTGCGGCCAGGGTTGCGCAGGGTGACGAACAGCTCGGTCCGGCCGTCGCGCCCCCTGGCTACGCCGTCGATCCGCACGTCGAACTGGCTCAGCTCCTTGAACGGGCCAGCGCCGGACGCCTGCAGCGGAGCCAGCGCCGCGCCCGGTTGGACGCCGGACAGGGCGAAGGCCAGCGACTTGTCGTCGCTCTCGCGAATATTCACCACGCTGAATGGCGTGGTCGAGGGCGGGGTCATGACGAAGCGGAAGCGCAGCTCTCCGCCGGGCGGAACGACCGGGGTGGAGGGAAACGATTCGGGGGTCTCCGCGCCGGTGCGCCAGATCTGGCTCTCGCTGGTTCCGACGCCGTCGGCGTCGTAGGCCACCGCCTTGAAGACTCCGGCGCCGATCGAGATGGAGCGGTTCGTCGTATTCTTGACCGTCAGGAACACGTGGACGGTTCCGTTGCGGGCGGTGACGGCGCGTTCGAAGCGGACGTCGAAGTCTTCCAGCGGATGGAGGATCCCGGCCTGCGCGACAGGCCCGGTCGCGACCGGCGGCGTCGGAGGCTGGGGAGGCGGCGGGGGCGTCGGCGACTCGGGCTGGGCCGGCGGCGCGGACGGGGATTGTTCGGTGGCGCCGAGGCGCTTTCCGCTCCAGGTCGAAGGGCTGGTGGAGCCGGCCTGCTGCGCCGTACCGCTAAAGCTGTTCCGGGCGGCGTCGAAGGTCAGAACCACGTCGGCGACGTGCGCGGCGTAGAGGGATTGGCCCCGAAGCACCCCCTCGCTGGCGCCGTCGCGCAATTCGAGACGGCCGCCGTCGACTTCACGGCCGTCGCCCGCGCGCGCCACCATCCGACCGCGCAGGACGCCGTCCTCGCCGAGCGCCAAAGTCACGCGCCCATAGGTCGTATCCCAATCCCCCGCGAAGGGCGTCAGATCCTGCGCAGGGACAGCCGGCCCGGGAGTTTCGGCCGGCTGTTGCGTCGCCTCCTCGGCGATCCAGGGCTTCTCGCCGACCTGATTGAGGAACAGGCGCCGATAGGCCGCGCCCCCGTTGCCGGCGAAGGCGGGCTGGGGCGTTCCGCCCAAGCCTTGCCACTGGTTGCCGGCGTCCAATGAGCGAACCCAGCCCAGCATCAGGTTGCGGAATTCGCTCGGCGCGCCGCCCATCGTCGCGCCTTTGGCGCTCAGGGCGGCGTTGAGCTCGTTCAGGCCCTGATCGCCCAGCAGCATCAGCTTGGTGAGCTGCAATGTGTTGAAGGCCGGCGGCAGGTCGTTGATCCGCCACTTCAGCGACGCGTTCGAGTAGCCGGTGTCGGCGATCTTCAGGTAGTCGCGGTTGAACGTCGCCAGGTCGATCGGATGGTCGACCTCGCCCCCGTGGGCCCCGCCCCGTCGGTTCATGACCTCGTCGAAGTGATTCTCCGGGTTCTTCATGTAGTCTGCCCATTCGTCGGCGGTGCGGCCGCTCACGCCCTTGATCAGCAGGTCCATGGGCGCCTGCATCAGGGCCCGGAACGCTTCGCGCGCCGGCGGGGGCAGGATAGCGTCGATCACGCCCGATATGAACGCGACGGTGGCGACGGCCGCGTCGGGCGTCCCGGCCATCGAGGCCAGGTGGTCGATCACATACTGGTCCATGATCGCCTTGGCCCGGGCCATGTCCGAGCCGCCTTCATTGTAGACGATCGCCTTGGCGATCTCGTGGCTGACGGCTGGGAAGGCGGCCAGGCCGTCGTCGATGTCCTTGATCCAGGCGCGCTTGTATTCGGCCGCGGGGCCGTTCGCTGCGGCGTAGGCGAGCCGCGCGGGACCGCTCTTGGACATGCGGGTCCGGTCGTAGTCCTCGACCTGCCGCTGCAAGCCGTTGCGCAAGGTCGAAAAGATGTAGGGGATCGAGCGGCTGACGCCGCCGCCCTTCAGCAGCTTCTGTTCGAGCACGCTGCCCGGGGTGGCGTAGGTCAGCTCGCGGTAGATGAAGCTCTCCACCCCGGAGATGCTCACCTGGTTCTGGGTGATCGTCCCATAATAGGTGGTGGTCTTTCGTTGAATGTCTTCCTCGTCCATGCCGAGGTCTTCGCGCTTGCGCGGGCTCAGCGGGCCGCCGGTCGTAACGCTGGAGGAGATGGCGCTGGTCGTCTGCGGCGTACGCTTGCCGATGTAGCCCTCGAGCACAAGGTGCTTGGCCGCATTGGTAGGGTCAGGCGTGAGTTTGAACTCGCCGCCGGCGAAGTGGTTGACGAAGGTGTGGGCGAACACGTCGCCCGCAGCATGTGTCAGGTAGCCGACCGTAAAGGCGCGGATCTGCGGGCTGGAGCTATCCAGAAATCCACGCCGCCACAGGTGGGCGAGCCACGCGTTCGAGCCTCCGGCTCCCTGGCCGACGGCGTGCGCCTCTTCTGGGTGGATCACCTGTTGGCCGGTGAGAATGTCCGGATAGGCGTCCGGTCCCAGCACCCCTGCGCGGTACTGCTGGGGCGCCGACTTCAGCGCGGCCAGGACTTCGGGATCAACCTTGAATTGACCGAGCTCGCCGACGATTTTTCCCGTGCGGTAGTCGGTCTCGTAGAGCGTGATTTTGCCGTCGTCGATCGCGTCGCGCAGCGCTTCCTCGGCGAGGTAGATGTGCGTCTTCGGCTTCCAGGCGTGAGCCGGGGACACCGCGGCCAGGGTCGTCAGGGCGGCGACGCCGCAGAGCAGGGCGCGCCTCATTTCCAGACGTCTCCGTCGCTCGGCGGCTGCGGGCCGGCCTGGGCTTCGCAGGCTGTGTTCGTCGAACCGGCCGAGCGGGCCAGATTCAGCGCCGCGCCGGTCAGCGCCCCCGCCACGCGGGCGGTGGCCGCGTGGCGGCTGTCGTACGGCAGGGCGGCGGCGGCGCTGGACGGGTCGCCTGACAGCGCGGCTCCGACCACCGCTGCGGCGGTCGAGTTGCGCCCCGAGCCGCCCATGCCTCCGGCGATGGCTTCGCCGAGGCCGGCTTCGCGCGCGGCCGCCAGCAGGCCGCCCAGGGCGCTGGGCTTGCGCGGTTGGGCCTGCAGGGGCGGCGCGCCGCAAGCGACCTGCGCCTGGGCGAGGGCTGGGCTGATGATCAGGAACGCGGCGAGGCTCGCCGCCGCAAGACGGGTCGGTGACATGGGCAATCTCCGTTGGAGAATCAGCGACGGGCCGGGCAGGCGGCGGCGATGCGCCGGCTGGTCGTGGCGATCTTCACGTCCATCGGCTTCCCGGCGACCATGGTCCGCGAGCTCAGGTTGGCGCTGAAGGAGGTCGGCGTGTAGGTCCCGGTGTGGTGGAACGTCGTCTTGGAGCCGTCGAGCGTACACGCGCCAGCCAGCACGAACCTGCCGCCGCTGATCTGGCGCTGAGCGTAGTCGCACCGGCCTTCGGTCCACTCGGCCAGCACCTGTTCGAGGGTCTGGGTCTTGGCCTCGGCGGCGGTCAGGCACTCATGCTGGACGTCAGGCTCGGGGTCGCCGGCGACGCGGGTGACGATCTCATAGTAGCCGGGAAGAAGGCTCGTCTGCGCGACGGCCGCAGCCGCTGGGAGGCCGAGCGCCACGGCGGCGGCCGCGATCAAGGTCTTGCACTGCATGGATAGGCTCCAATTGCGGCGCGCAGTTCGGCGTCCCCGGCCTTGGACGGTCGGGTGAACTGCGCGCAGATCTGGTCGGAAGGAGTCGGGGCTAGGCGAGTCCGAGGCGCGGACCGTGCGTCACCGGTTTCCAATGGACGTCAGGTGTCTGGTCGTGCCCGTCGGCCGTCATCGCGAAATCGCCCCGTGCCGCGGAATGCGGCGTGGCGCTGCGTCTATGTCCGCACGCGAGCGGAGGCTTCCTAAAGGCTTCCTATGACGGCGTTCGGTCGCCTAAAAGAATCCTATCCGCCGGCCCCCGGCGGAAGCGGGGGACACGTGAAACCGGTCATAGACGCTGATCTGGCGGCCTTCATGCTGCGTTCGGTGATGATCACGACGGCGACGCGCGGTTCCGGTTCACGGCCGGCCATCGGCCGCGGGGTCGGTCTTCGCCTGGGCGAGGACCGGTCGATCCTCGACCTGCTGGTCTCCCGTGCGCAGTGGCCGGCGATGATCAGCGACCTGCGCGTCGGCGCGGCGTTCGCGGTGACGCTCAGCGACCCGACCGATTACCAGACCTACCAGATCAAGGCGCGTGTGGCCGAATTCGGCGATGCGGACGCCGACGAAGTGAACTTGGCTCACAGCTATGTTCGCCGGATGACCCAGACCTTGCTGGAGCTTGGCGTGACCGCGCAGCAGGTGGCCTGCTGGCTTCTTCCCCGGGACCTCGTCAGGCTGCGTCTTATCCCCATGGCGGTCTTTCGCCAGACGCCGGGCCCCGGGGCCGGAACGGCCCACGCCGGCGCGGGGACGCCCGCATGAACATGCCCCTCCGCATGCTTCGCGGCTGCTTCGAGGGGGTCATTCCCTCGATCATCGCCACCTTGGACGACGAGGGCATTCCAAACGTCTCGTACCTGTCGCAGGTCCACTACGTCGACGACGAGCACGTCGCGCTCTCGAACCAATTCTTCTCCAAGACCGCGCGCAACGTAGAGCTGACCGGACAAGCGACCGTCCTCGTGGTCGATGGCCGCACCGGCCAGCAGTACGAGCTCGACCTGGTGTTCGAACGCGCCGTCCAATCCGGCGGCACCTTCTCGCGAATCGACGCGCACATCCGCGCGACCGGCGCGCGGGAAGGCCCCGGCGTGCCTTGGCTGCTGCGCAGCGCCGACATCTATCGGGTGCGCGGTTGCCAGCTCATTCCGGCTCAGCCCGAACCGCCGGCCGTCCAACTGCTGGGGCAGGATTGCGGCGCGCTGCTCTCGGCGGCGGCCCGCCTGGCGATGCGCCTGGCCAAGGCCAGTGATCCGGATGCGATGATCGACGGCATACTCGACGGTCTTCAGCGGGAGCTGGGCTACACGAACATTATCATCCTGCTCGCCGATGAGCAGCGCGGACGGCTGACGACCATCGGCAGCCGCGGATACAGCCTCGGCGGCGTCGGATCGGAGACGCGCATTGGGGAAGGGGCGATTGGCGTCGCGGCCGCCAGCGCGCGTCCTGTCCGCATCAGCGACATGAGCCGGGGTCGGCGATACGCCGCGGCGGTCGGCGGCGAGGCCGGCGAGCGCGTGATTCCGCTTCCTGGCCTGGCCGAGCCGCAGAGCCAGCTCGCCGCCCCGATGATCAGCAATGGACGCGTCCAGGGCGTGCTGTTCGCCGAAGACGCCCGGCGCTTCCGCTTCACCCATGCGGACGAAGACGCCCTGGCCATGGTCGCGTTGCAGCTGGCCGCCGGCCTGCGCCTGTCGGAGGCCGATACGCCCGGCGCCGAGCGAAGCGGACAGTCGGCGGCCCCGGGCGGCCGGCCGTTCCACGTCCGCTACCACGGCTTCGACGACAGCCTGTTCATCGACGACGTCTACCTGATCAAGGGCGTGCCCGGTCGGCTGCTGTTCCATCTCCTGAAGCTCCATGCCGAGTCCGGGCGAACCGACTTCAGCAACCGCGAGCTTCGCCTGGACGGCGCCCTTCGCCTGCCGGAACTGAAGGACAATCTGGAGGCCCGGCTCATCCTTCTCCGCCGGCGCCTCGACGAGAAGGAGGCGCCGGTGCGGATCACCCGTCCGGAGCGAGGCCTGATCCATCTCGAACTGGCGCGGCCGCCGCGCCTCGAGGTTGTGAGCTAGGCGAGGTCATCCGCCAGAAGAACCTGCACACCCTGCAGGTCGGCGACGGCGCGCCGGCGACGGCCGCGTCCTAGGCGCCTGCCGCTTCGTACAGGGCCACCGCGTCCGGACCGGCCGGGAACCGCAACGTCTCGCCGGCGTCGTGGACGGCGGCCCAGACCGCCTCGGCCACGTCGACTTCCCGCGTGGTCATGGCCGGCCGCGCGAACGCCTCGAAGATCGGGGCGGCGAAGTCGGCGTAGGCCGGGGGAATGAGCTCCTCGACCTTGACCGAGGTGTTCTGTGAAAAGCGCGTGGTGGGTGCAAAGCCTGGCTCGACCAACCGCGCGCGAACGCCGAAATAGGCGAGCTCGTGAGCCAGCGACCCGGTGAAACCCTCGATCGCCTGCTTGCTCGCCGTATAGGCCGCCGCCAGCGGCATGGGCGCCAGGGCGACGCTGGACGTGACGTTCACGATCGTCCCGGATCGCCGCGCCCGCATCTGCGGAATCACCGCCTGGGTCATGGCCATGACGCCGAAGGTGTTGGTCTCGAACACCCGGCGGACGTGGCTCATCGGCGTGGCCTCGAAGGCGCCGACCACCCCGATGCCGGCGTTGTTGACCAGCACGTCGATCGGCCCGGCCGCATCGATGGCCGCGGCGATGCTGCCGGCGTCGGTCACGTCGAGCGGCAGGATACGCAGAGCTCTCGACATCGGCAGCACGCTCTCGCGCGGCGTGCGCATGGTGGCGACGACATTCCAGCCCTTGTCCAGAAAGCGCCGCGCCGTCGCGAGCCCGTAGCCCGACGAGCAGCCGGTGATCAGTACAGTGTTCATGGTTCTTGCCTCGTCCGTGATGTGATGATCCGAGGCTAGGCGCTGGGAGCCGGACGAACTACGATCAACGGTCCGCATTTTGTTGGCGAAAGTCCGACATGATTGATCCGCTCTCCGAGGTGATTGGGCTGCTGCGCCCGCGCACGGTGCTGACCAAGGCGATCAGCGGCGCAGGGGCCTGGGGCGTGCGCTATGCCGACTTCGGTCATCCCAGCTTCGCCGTCGTGATCGACGGGGCCTGCCGCCTCACGCTCGACGGCGAATCCGAGTTGCGGCTGCGGGCCGGTGACTTCGTTCTGCTGCCGACCACGCCCGGCTTCACCATGACGGGGTTCGAGCCGGTCGCTCCTCAGCCGATCGATCCCCATGCCGCCGCCGCGGCCGGTCCGGGCGAGATTCGCCACGGCCGCCAGAGCGGCCCGCCCGACCTCCGCATCCTCGGCGGCTACTTCGTCTTCGACGGCGAGGACGCCGGCCTGCTGGCCTCGCTGCTGCCGGCCCTGGTGCACGTCCGCGGCGCGCCGCGGCTGTCGGCCCTGGTCGAACTGCTGATCGACGAGGCGGCCCAGGAGCGGCCCGGCCGGGAGCTGGTGCTGGGCCGCCTCGTCGAGGTGCTGCTGGTCGAGGCGCTGCGCCTGTCGCCGGCCTCAGACGCGCCCGCCGGTCTGCTCCGCGGCCTCTCCGATGCACGGCTGGCGCAGGCGCTGCGGCGGATGCACGCCGAGCCGGCCCGACCCTGGACCATGAGACAGTTGGCTCGCGAGGCGGCGCTGTCGCGCTCGGCGTTCTTCGACCGCTTCAACCGACAGGTCGGCGCGCCGCCGATGGAGTATCTGCTGTCCTGGCGCATGGCCCTGGCCAAGGACCTGTTGCGTCGCCAGCGCCTCGACATCGCCCAGGTCGCCGAACGCGTCGGCTACGGCTCGGCCAGCACCTTCAGCACCGCCTTCAGCCGTCACGTCGGCCAGCCGCCTGGCCGCTACGCGCGGCAGGCGGTCATGCTTTAGGCAAGCACGATGATCTCAAGACTTTCAGGCCCGGCCAAGCTGCGATCTGGGTCGGGAGGGGCGCCCAAGTTGAAGCGGGACGGCGAAGTCAGAATCGCACGGCGGACCTCGGAGTCCCGCGCCAACAGATGCGGACCATGAGCCTCACATCCGCGCTCAATCGCCTGACCTTCGAAGACAGGGACGAAACGGCGCCATCGACGTTGACGGCTCGGCGAGCCCCGCCGTCACGGCCGGCTCAGGTCATTTTGTCGATCTAAGGGGAATAGTCGCCTCGCCGCTGGCGGTTCAAGGCGAGGGAAAATGGCGCACCCGACACGATTCGAACGTGTGACCTTTGCCTTCGGAGGGCAACGCTCTATCCAGCTGAGCTACGGGTGCGTCTGAGCGAGTTGCGCTGTCTAGCCGAAAGCTGCGCGAAACGGAAGCGTTCAGGCGCCGGCCGTGGTCAGCGAGACGAAGACATCCTCCAGGTCCGGATCCTCGGTGGCGATGTCCTTGATGTGCAGGCCGGTGGCGCGCACCGCGGCCAGCACCTGCTCGACGCTCGACTGGCCGGTCCGGTAGGTGACCTGGAAGGCCCCGCCCGCCCGCGGCTTGGTCTCGAAGCCCGGCAGCTCGGGCGCGACCATCAGCGGCTCCTCGGGCGTCACCACCACGTTGCGCGTGTCGAGCCGGCGCAGCAGGCTGGAGGTCGGCTCGCAGGCCACGACCTCGCCGCGGTTGACGATGGCGATCTGGTCGCAGAGTTCCTGGGCTTCCTCCAGGTAGTGCGTGGTCAGGACGATGGTCACGCCCTTGCGGTTCAGCTCGACCACATAGTTCCACAGCTGGCGGCGGAGCTCGACGTCGACCCCGGCGGTCGGCTCGTCGAGGATCAGCACCGGCGGATTGTGCACCATGGCCTTGGCGACCATCAGGCGGCGCTTCATGCCGCCCGACAGCTGGCGCACATAGGCCCCGGCCTTGTCGCCGAGACCGAGCGCGTTCAGCAGCTCCATGGTCCGGCGCTCGGCCGCCGGCACCCCGTACATGCCGGCCTGCACCTCCAGCGACTCGCGCGGGGTGAAGAACGGGTCGGCGGCGATCTCCTGCGGCACCACCCCGATCGCGGCCCGCGCGTCGCGCGGGCGCTGGTCGATGTCGCGGCCCCAGATCCGCACCGTGCCGGAGGTCTTCTTGGTCAGCCCGGCCAGGGTGTTGATGAAGGTCGACTTGCCGGCGCCGTTGGGGCCCAGCAGTCCGAAGATCGATCCGCGCGGGATCTTCAGGTCCAGACCCCGCAGGGCGTGCATCTGCGGCGCGGTCTTGGTCGCCGGGTAGATCTTCACGACGCCTTCGGCCTCGATGGCGAACTCAGGTAGGTCCATGCGTCTCTTTGTGTCCGGGGCGTGCATTGACGGGCGAAGCCGTGGTCCGATACCTAGGCGCGTGCGGCGCATCCGCCAAGCTTCCGCCGCCGGAGAGTTCAAGAATGGCCCGTAAAGCCCCCGTCCCCGACCAAGGCCGCTCCTCGCAGCTGGAGCCCATGCCCGCCAAGGGCGCCCATACGCCGGACCTGCCGCCGTCGGAAGTGGTGGTGGTGCGTTCGGGCCGGGTCGCCTGCGACGGCGTCGGCGGCGCGCTCGGCCACCCGCGCGTCTGGCTGGAGATGGGCGAGGCGACCTTTGTCGAGTGCCCGTACTGCGACCGCCGCTTCGTGTTGCCGGACGGCTCGGAAGGTCCCGAGGACGAGCGCCTGGCCCCCGGCGTCTACGAAGGCCCGCACGGCCACTGACGGGACGCCTCGCGTCGGTCGATCGCGCTCCGGGGCTTTATTCCGGCCTTATGCGCGACAGGATGTTCCATATCGAGGTTTGACGCGGGGCGGCGCTATCGTTCCGGCTTGGCGTCAAACCTCGCTGGAATCCCATGAAAAAGTCCCGCGCCGCGACCGATCGACAATTCGCCCATCGCGTCTTCGCGATCGCCTGCAGCATCCTCGCCGTTTCGGTGATCGTCGGCGCCGCGGCCTGACCACAGCCGAATCCCGCCGGAATGTCACATCGGTGGCGCCTATATCGTCCTTCGCCTGAGCCACAGGAGGAGGCGATCATGAGCCAAGCAACGACTTTCAAGCAGCTCCACGCGGGTCCGCAGATCCTCGTGCTGCCCAACGCCTGGGACGCCGCCAGCGCGGCGCTGATGGAGGACGCCGGCGCCCAGGCCGTGGCCACCTCCTCGGCCGCAGTCGCCTGGGCCCACGGCTACGCCGACGGCGACCTCCTGCCGGTCCCGACCCTGCTCGCCGCCATCGGCGAGATCGCCCGCGTGCTGAAGGTCCCGCTGACCGCCGACATCGAAGGCGGCTATTCCGACGACCTTGAAGCCCTGAGCGAGACGGTCAGGGGCGTGATCGACGCCGGCGCGGTCGGGATCAACCTCGAGGACGGCGTCCGCGACCCCGCCCTGCAGGCCCGCAAGATCGAGGCCGTCCGCAAGGCCGCCGACCAGGCCGGCGCCGGCCTGTTCGTCAACGCTCGCACCGACGTCTATCTGCGCGGCCTCGCGCAAGGCGAGGCGGCGCTGGCCGAGACCCTGCGCCGCGCCGAGCTCTACCGCGCGGCCGGCGCCGACGGGATCTTCGTGCCCGGCCCGGTCGACGAGGCCCTGCTCGGGACCCTGGCGCGCGAGATCGCCCTGCCGCTCAACGTCATGGGCCGCGGCGGCGCGCCGAGCGCCGCGCGGCTGCAGACGCTGGGCGTACGGCGGCTGTCCTCGGCCACCGCCCCGTTCCGCGCCGCCTACGCCGCGCTCGGCCGCGCGATGAGCGCGTTTCTGGAAAGCGGCGACGCCGACGCCCTGGCCCAGGCCGGCCAGGGACTCACCGACCTCAACAAGCGCTTCGGCTAGGCGCTGATCGCGGTCGGCGGCGTGGGCTCGACGGCCGCGGAGATCGCCGCGACCAGGGCCTCGATGTTGATCGGCTTGGTCAGGTAGCCATGAAAGCCCGAGGTCTTGCCGCGGGTCACGGTCTCGGACAGCACGTTGGCCGAGATGGCGATCACCGGGATGTCCCGGGTGACGGGGTCGGCCTCCAGCCGCGTCTTGACCTGGAAGCCGTCCATGCCGGGCAGGTTGATGTCCAGCAGGATGACGTCGGGACGCAAGGCCGCGGCCAGCTCCAACCCCTCCATCGGCAGCTCGGCGACGTGCAGGTCCAGGCTGCCCAGCGCCTCGGCGATGTGGCGCATCAGCCGGATGTTCGAGGCGTTGTCCTCGATGTAGAGCACCACCGCGTCGGGGGCCTTGCCGACGACCGCGCTGCGGCGGTCCTCCTCGCGGGCGGCGACCTGGGCCGGCTCCGCCGCGGGCAGGTCGACGATGAAGGTCGAGCCGACGCCCTCCAGGCTCTGGACGTCGAGCCTGCCGTTCATCGCCTCCACCAGCCGGCGGGTCAGGGCCAGGCCGAGCCCCGCGCCCTCGACACCCGACCCCTCGCGGCCCAGCCGCTCAAAGGGCTCGAACAGGTCGGCCATCCGCCCGGTCGGAATGCCCAGCCCGGTGTCGCGCACGCAGATCAGCACCCGCTCGCCCTGCGCCTGGACGGTCACCTCCACCGACCCGCGCGGGCGGTTGTACTTGATGGCGTTGGAGATCAGGTTGGCCAGCACCTGCTTGAGCCGCAGGTGGTCGGCGCGCACCGCCAGCTCGGCCTCGGGCGCGGCGATGGTCACGCTGATCCCGGCGCGGTCGGCCATCGGCCGGAAGGTTCCGGCCAAGGCCTCGGCGACCTCCTGCGGATCGACGGCCTCGATCGACACCGAGACCTTGCCGCTCTCGATCTTGGCGAAGTCCAGCACCTCCTCGATCAGCGCCAGCAGATGGCGCCCGGCGGTGTGGATCTGCTCGACCGCTTCGGTCTGGCGCTCGGTCAGCGGCTCGCTGCCGCGCATCCGCAGGATGTCGGCGAACCCGATCACCGCGTTCAGCGGGGTGCGCAGCTCGTGGCTCATATTGGCCAGGAAGTCGGACTTGGCGCGGTTGGCGTCCTCGGCCCGCCGGCGCTGCTCGTCGAGCGCGGCCAGGGCGGTGGTCAGGTCGGCGGTCCGCAGCTGCACCGCCGACTCCAGCTGGCCGTTGAGCGCCCGCAGCCGCTCGGCCTCGGCCAGCGAGCGCGCCTCCAGCCGCCGGTCGATATAGGCGCACATCAGTCCGACGGTCAGGATCAGCGCCGTGCAGGCCACGATGGTCGCCGACAGCAGCGCGCCGGAGACCAGCTCGCCGTCCGCCGCCTGCCCCGGACCGGCGACGATCACCGTGCCGGCCATGGCGGTGAAGTGCATGCCGCAGATCGCCGCGGCCATCACCACCGCCGCCGCGCCGCGCTGGCGCGCCGTGCGCAGGTTGACCACCAGCCACAGGGCCACGCTCGCCGCGGCCACCGCGATCAGCACCGACAGCGCGAAGAAGCCGGGCCGGTAGTAGACCTCCCCCGGCAGCCGCATCGCCTCCATGCCCATATAGTGCATGACCGCCACGCCTAGCCCGACCAGGGTCCCGCCGGTCAGAATCCCCCGCCAGCCGCCGCTGTCGGTGATCGCCTTCAGCCCGCCGGCCGTGGCGATCATGGCGATCGCGCCCGACAGGATGGTCAGCCCCGGGTCGTACTCGACCTTGAACGGCGTGCGGTAGGCCAGCATGGCGATGAAGTGCATCGACCAGACCCCGCCGCCCAGCACCGCGGCCGCGCCGAGATGCCAGAACCGCCGGGCCGGGCCCTGGGCCGAGTTCAGCCGCTCGGCCATGTCCAGGGCGGTGAACGAGGCCACCGCCGCCACCAGATAGGAGATCACCACCAAGGCGCCGTCGTGGTCTGTCGCGACCCCTTCGACACGACTGCTGAAGCAGAGCCCGAGAATTTCCACGAGACACCCCACGCCCCAAAGAACGGTCGAATGAACGTCTCATGATTGTATTGATTCGGCGTTACACTCAGATCATCGAGAGATGGACCGCAGATTACTTGATCTGTACTTTACGCATTTTACGTAGAATGCATCACCGCGGCCGCCGACGACGAACCTGCGCCGCCACGCCACGCAGCGGATGACCTTCGCCCGCGTGCACCCTATGTTCCCGCCATGACCGACGCGCCCCTCGACGCCCCGACCCTCGCCGACATCCCCCGCCAGCCGACCCAGGACGGGCCGGCCGTGCGCCTCTATCTGGTCGACGGCTCCGGCTACATCTTCCGCGCCTATCACGCGCTGCCGCCGCTGACCCGCAAGAGCGACGGCCTGCCGATCGGGGCGATCAGCGGCTTCTGCAACATGCTCTGGAAGCTGCTGGTCGACATGAAGGCCCAGCCCGAGGGGCCGACCCACCTGGCGGTGATCTTCGACCACTCCGAGAAGACCTTCCGCAACAAGCTCTACGACCAGTACAAGGCCCACCGCCCGCCGCCGCCCGAGGACCTGGTCCCCCAGTTCCCGCTGATGCGCCGCGCCACCCGCGCCTTCGGCATCCCCAGCCTGGAGCTGCCCGGCTACGAGGCCGACGACCTGATCGCCGCCTATGCCTGCAAGGCGCGCGACGCCGGCGGCGAGGTGACGATCATCTCGTCCGACAAGGATCTGATGCAGCTGGTCGGCGACAAGGTGTCGATGCTCGACACCATGAAGAACGTGAAGATCGGCCGCGAGCAGGTGATCGAGAAGTTCGGGGTGCCGCCGGAAAAGGTCGTCGACGTCCAGGCGCTCTGCGGCGACAGCGTCGACAACGTCCCGGGCGCGCCGGGCATCGGGATCAAGACCGCCGCCCTGCTGATCAACGAATATGGCGACCTCGACACGCTGCTGGCCCGCGCCGGCGAGATCAAGCAGCCCAAGCGCCGCGACACCCTGATCGAGTTCGCCGACCAGATCCGCCTCTCGCGCGAACTGGTGCGGCTGGACTGCGAGACCCCGCTGCCCGAACCGATCGACGCCCTGGCGGTCGACGATCCCAACCCCGAGGAGCTGGCCGCCTTCCTTGAGGAGATGGAGTTCCGCAGCCTGGCCCGCCGCGTGGCCGGCGGCGGCGCGGCCGCCTCGGCGACCCTGGCCCCCACGC
>NZ_JAPMTQ010000062.1:0-15533 GCF_026411515.1 Phenylobacterium sp. 58.2.17
GCGCCGGCCCCGCCGCGACCGCGGGCCTCGAACCGCCAGTCGATGGGCGAGGCCTTCACCAAGTCGCTGCTGCGCCAGGCCGGCAGCACCATCGCCCGCGAACTGATGCGCGGCATCCTGGGCAGCATGAAGAAGCGGTAGGCCCGCCCTTAGCTGATCGAGAAGGCCATGCCGATCGAGGCCGGGGCGGTCGGCTTGAAGCCGTACTGGGCGTAGAGACGCCAGGCCTCGCCGTCGGCGATCAGGCTGACATAGGCCCCGACCGGCGCGGTCTGGCGCAGGTGGTCGACGATGCGCTCGACGATCGCCTTGCCCAGGCCCTGGCCCTGGTGGGCCGGCTCCACGGCGATGTCGACCACCTGGTAGAACAGGCCCCCGTCGCCGACCACGCGGCCCATCCCGACGACCTCGCCCTCCTTGCGGATCTGCACGGCGAACAGGGTGTTGGGCAGCCCGGCCGCCGCGGCCTCGGCGCTTTTCGGGCTGAGGCCCGCCGCCACCCGCAGCCGGCGGTAGTCGTCGGCCGAAGGCGTCGCGACGACGAGCTGGTATCCGTCCGTCATGGTTGGCTCCGTCTGGACATGGGGCCGGCGTTCTATCGCGGCGAGGACTGGGGCGTCGATGCCCCGCGGCCGGCGGGCCGCGCCCATTTCGCGAACCCGTGTTATCTTCCCGGCGGTTCTGCTGGGAGGACGCCATGTCGGACGCCGCCTTCGTCGGTTCGATCCCCGACCTCTATGAGCGCTATCTGGGGCCGATGCTGTTCGAGCCCTACGCCCGCGATCTCGCGCGCCGGTTCGAAGGGTTCGAAGGGGACCTGCTGGAGACCGCGGCCGGCACCGGCCGCGTGACCCGGGCCCTGGCCAGGGCCGCGCCGCGGGCGAGGATCCTGGCCACCGACCTCAACCAGCCGATGCTCGACACCGCTGCGGGCCTGACGGCGGCGGCCAATGTCGAATGGCGGGCGGCCGACGCCCAGGCCTTGCCGTTCGCCGACGCCAGTTTCGATGCGGTGGTCTGCCAGTTCGGGGTGATGTTCTTTCCCGACAAGGCGGCCGGGTTTTCGCAGGCGCGGCGGGTGCTGCGGCCGGGCGGGCGGTTCGTATTCAACGTCTGGGACGACATCGCCGCCAACGAGATCTCGCAGATCGTCGGCGAGGCGGTGGCCGGACTGTTCCCCAAGGACCCGCCGCGGTTCCTGGAGCGGACGCCGTTCGGCTATCACGACCGCGCGACGATCGCCGCGGCCGTGGCGGCGGCGGGGTTCGCCGCGCCGCAGTTCGACGTGGTGCGGTTGCAGATGCGCTCGCCGTCGGCGGCGGACGCGGCTGTCGGGCTCTGCACCGGCACGCCGCTGCGCGGCGAGATCGAGGCGCGCGACCCCGAGGGGCTGGACGCGGCGACCGAGGCCGCGACCGCGGCCCTGAGCGAAGCGTTCGGCGGCGGCGAGATCGTCGGCTGGGGGCAGGCGGTGGTGGTGAGCGCGGGGGCGACCTGAGCGTCATCCCGGTTTGCGCAGCAAGACCGGGACCCATGAACACCAGATGGTTCACGGGCATGGAGCCGCGGGCGGCAGGATGCCGGATGCGGCGTCAATGGGTCCCGGACAGCCGCTGCGCGGCTTCCGGGATGACATGTGAGTCTGGGGCGGCGATCCACCCTCCCCGCGAGGGGGAGGGATGGCGCTAGCCGCGCAGTTTGCGCAGCAGGACGTCGAGGTCGCGGGCGATCATCGGGTCTTCGCCCTTCAGGGCTTCGATGCGGCGCACGGCGTGCAGGACGGTGGTGTGATCGCGGCCCCCGAAGCGGCGGCCGATGTCCGGCAGCGAGCGGGTGGTGATCTGCTTGGCCAGCCACATGGCGACCTGGCGCGGGCGCGCGACGACGCGGGCGCGGCGCTCGGAGATCAGGTCGGCCTGCTTGAGCTGGTAGTGCTCGGCGACGGTCTTCTGGATCTGGTCGACGGTCACCCGGCGCTCGGTGCAGGCCAAGTTGGGGCGCAGGATCGCCTGCGCCTCGTCGAGAGTCATGCGCGAGATCTCGCCGCCGACGCGGGCGACCAAGGTGTTGAGCGCGCCTTCCAGTTCACGGACGCTGTCGGTGAAGCGGTCGGCGAGGAACTGCAGCACCTCGGCGCGGGCCGAGGGCATGAACTTGCCCTGGGCCGCCAGGGTGGCGAGCTTGCGCTCAAGGATGCCGAGGCGAAGGGTGCGGTCGGCCGGCTCGATGCCGCAGACCAGGCCGGCCTGCAGGTGGCTGCGCAGGCGCGGCTCCATCTCCTGGAGTTCAGCCGGCGAGCGGTCGGCGGTCATCACCACGCGGCGGCCGTCCTCGACCAGGGCCAGCAGGGTGTGGAACAGCTCCTCCTGGGTGGAGGACTTGCCGGCGACGAACTGCACGTCGTCGATCAGCAGCAGGTCGGCGTTGCGCAGCTCGTCCTTGAAGGCGGCGGTCGAGCGGTCCTGCACGGCCTTGACGAAGGTCGAGGTGAAGCGCTCGGCGGTGATGTAGACGACGCGCTTTTCCGGGGCCGACTGCATGGCCTCCCAGGCGAGCGCGTTCAGCAGGTGGGTCTTTCCGAAGCCGTAGGGGCCATGGAAGATCACCGGGTTGAAGTGGCCGTCCGACCAGGCCGCCACGCGGCGGGCCACGGCGAAGGCGAATTCGTTGGCGGGGCCCGAGACGAAGGTCTCGAACGAGAAGCGGTCCTGCAGGCCCTGCTGGCGGCCGGCGCGGGCGGCGACCGGGGCGGCGGCTTGCAGCGGCACCTCGATCTCGATGACGTTGCCTTCGGCCAGGGGCGCGCTCATCGGCTCGGCCTTGAGCACCACCGGCGCGGCCGGGGCGCTCGGGGCCTCGGCCTCGAACTCCATGCGCGACTTCAGTTCGAGATTGCGGCCCATCGGGTCGTTCTGAGCCCAGAGCTCGCCGATGCGGCGCCAGGCGTGGCGACGGATCCAGTCGCGGGCGACGCCGGTCGCGGCGACCAGGCACAGTTCGTCCCCGCGCTCGCGCAGGGCGGCCTGTCCCAGCCAGGAGCCGAAGGTGGCCTCACCGAGTTCCCGCTTCAGCGCGGCGCAGGTCGTCGACCACACGGCCGCCGCTTGCGTCTCGACAACAGAACTCGCAACGCCCCCAGTGGCCATCATTCCAACCTCTTTCATCGTCATCCGTCAGCGCCCCCGCAGCGGAACAACTTTGTTCAACGAACACAAAGCCTTACCCGGCGAGCGCAATGCCCCCGCCGCCGCCTTTTTTCATCCGAGATCAGATGGAAGGACGTCTTGAGGTTTGTCACCCTAGTCGGGGCGACTAGGGGGTCAACGGTGATTCTTCGCCGCGTCGACGGATATTTTCGTTGACTCAAATCCACCCCTCGCTCGGCAAGGGAATCCGGATTTCAACGTTCCGTTAGCTGAGAAGTATCGCCGCAGATGCGTGCAGTTGTGGTGCGCCGCAAAATAAAACGCCCGCGGGTCCTGCAACCCGCGGGTGTCTCGAATTTCCGTATTTTCAAGGGAGGTTGCGGCCAAGCTTCAAGCTCGACCCTTCAACCTCAGGCCGCGGCCATCTTCTTCAGCTGGGCGGCCAGGCGCGACACTTTCCGCGAGCCGGTGTTCTTGTGGACGACGCCCTTGGTGACGGCGCGCATCAGCTCGGATTGAGCTTCGACGAACGCGGTCTTGGCGGCGCCGGCGTCGCCCGAGGCGACGGCCTCTTCGAACTTGCGCAGGTAGGTGCGCACGCGCGAGCGGCGAGCCTTGTTGACTTCGGTACGGCGGGCGATCTTACGGACCGCCTTCTTGGCGCCGGGCGTGTTGGCCATGTGTCAGCTCTCAATACGGATCGCGCCCGAGCCAAAACCCGGGCGGGCAAATTGGAGGCGCGGATATACGGGACAGCGCCGCGCGGGTCAATGCGACTCCGACGGGTTTAATCCACAAGGGTGAAAGCGCGCCAGGCGGGATGGGCCGAGATCAGGTCGGCCATGCGCTGATAACCCCCCGCGCCGGGGTGGGCGCCGTCCCAGGCGATCGCCTCCTCGCGCCACAGGCCGTCGGCCTCCAGCGGCTGGAAGACGTCGATAAACGGGACCTTCAGCCGGGCGGCCAGGACCTTGAGGTTCTCGTTGAGCACCTCGAGCCGCGCCGAGACGCCGGGATCGGCCATCGGCGGCGGGCCGACCAGCAGCACCGGGCAGTGGGCGTCGGCGCCGGTCAGCATCGCCTGGGCGTTCTTGAGGCTGTCGGCCTGGGCCACGCGCGGCTTGCCGTCGACCGGATAGCAGTCGTTGGCCCCGAACGAGAAGACGATCCGCATCGGCTCCTCGTCGGTGAAGCGCGGCGTCGCCTCGGCCCGCCAGCGGGCGGCGATGTCGGCCGAGGTCTCGCGGCGGACGCCGAGATTGTAGAGCGTGATCGATCGGCGGCCGAGCAGGGCCCGGCCGATCCAGCCGAGGTGGTCGGGATCGCCGGCGCCGGCGACCATGGAGTCGCCGAACGCGATCAGCCTCATTGGCTTCTTTCCCCGGAGCGTGACGGTCGCCGGCTCCGACGTGAAGCTGTCACGCTCATCAGGAGCCCTTGAAGTCGGGTTTGCGCTTCTCGACGAAGGCGGCCATGCCCTCCTTCTGGTCGTCGAAGGCGAACAGCGAGTGGAACAGGCGCCGCTCGACGGCGACCCCGGTCGAGAGCGTGGTCTCGTAGGCGGTCTCGACCAGTTCCTTGTTCATCATCACCGCCAGCGGCGACTGGCCGGCGATCTTCGTCGCCGCGGCCATGGCCTCGCCGATCAGCTGGTCGGACGGCACGACGCGGGAGACCAGGCCCGAACGCTCGGCCTCGGCGGCGTCCATCATCCGGCCGGTGAGGATCATCTCCATGGCCTTGGACTTGCCGACGAAGCGGGTCAGGCGCTGGGTGCCGCCGATGCCGGGGGCGACGCCGAGATTGATTTCGGGCTGGCCGAACTTGGCGCTCTCGGCGGCGATGATGAAGTCGCAGAGCATGGCCAGCTCGCAGCCGCCGCCGAGGGCGTAGCCGGCGACCGCGGCGATGATCGGCTTGCGGAACTGCTCGATGCGGCGGGCGCTGGCGCCGAAGAAGTCCTGCTTGAACATCTCGGCGTAGGTCTTGGTCGACATCTCCTTGATGTCGGCGCCGGCGGCGAAGGCGCGGTCCGAGCCGGTCAGCACCACGCAGCGCACGGCCTCGTCGGCCTCGGCGGCGTCGAGGGCGGCGGAAAGCTCGCCGAGCAATTGGCTGTTCAGGGCGTTGAGCGCCTCGGGCCGGTTGAGGCGGATCAGGGTCACGCCTTCGGTTGTCTCGACGATCAGGGTCTCGTAGCTCATGGCAGCCCTCGCTGGCGATGTCGGTCCGCCGGGCTTAAGGCCCTTCGACGCTGTAGCCAAGGGCGCGCAGGCGGGCGGGCAGGCCGTCCTGGCCGACCAGGTGGCCGACCCCGACCACGACCACCGTGCGGCCCGAGCCGTCGAGCCGGGCCTTGAGCGTGGCGAGCCAGCGCTCGTTGCGCTCGGTGACCAGGCGGGCGTAGAGGCCAGGCGCGGCCGTGCGGAGCGGGCCGAGCACGTCCTCGTCCAGGGCGCGCAGGTCGCCGGCCATCCAGTGGGCGATCAGCTCGTCATAGGCCCGCGGGTTCTCGTTCAGCTCGATCAGGCTCTGTTCCAGCGAGGCGACCTGCTGGGCCAGCGGCGCGGCGTCGAAGATGGCGATCTGCTCTTCGGGGCTTTCGAAGGCGCGGCGCCGGGCCGAGGCCGGGGCCGAGCCGGAGATCATCTTCTCGACGCCGGAACTGGCGTCGGCGCCGGCCTTCTGGAACTGGGCGCCGGCCAGCACCACCTCGGCGAACCAGGGCTCGAGCCGGTCGAGCGCGGCCATCGAGACGCCGAGATCGGCGGTCGCGGTCTTCAGCCGCTCGCGGCCCTCGGGCGAGAGCAGGGCCGAGAGCGACTGGCCCTGCGGCAGCAGGCCGTGGGCGGCGGCCAGCTGGCCGACCTTGGCCTCCGAGGCCGGGTCGATCGGCAGCTCGAACCAGAGGTCGTCGGCCTTGGCCAGCGCCGCGTCCAGTTCGGCGGGCCGCCAGTCCAGGCCCGGCGGCAGGACGTGGACCGAGCCGAAGATCACCAGCTCGGAGTCGGCGTCGCGCACCGTCCAGACCGGCGGGCGGGCCTGCGCCTCCACCGCGCCGCAGCCGGCGAGCAGCAGGCCGGCGAGGGCGCCGAGCAGACGTCGGGTCATGGGCGGGCTCACTTCTGGCAGGTGCGGCAATAGAAGGTGGAGCGGCCGGCCTGGACCTCGCGGGCGATGGTCCCCTTGCAGCCGGGATTGGCGCAGGGCTCGCCCTCGCGGTCATAGGCGCGGAAGCGGTGCTGGAAGTAGCCGAGCGCGCCGTCGGCGGCGGCGTAGTCCTTGAGCGTCGAGCCGCCGGCCTCAATGGCCTCCTCCAGCACCTCGCGGATGATCTCGACCAGCGGGCCAAGCTTGGCCGGCTTGATCGACCCGGCCGGCTTCAGCGGCGAGATCTTCGCGCGGTTCAGCGCCTCGCAGACATAGATGTTGCCGAGGCCGGCGACGACGCGCTGGTCGAGCAGCAGGGTCTTGGGGCCCTGCTTGCGGCCGGCGAAGGCGGTGACCAGGCGCTGGGCGTCGAAGGCGTCCGACAGCGGCTCGGGACCCAGGCCGGCGAACCAGGGGTGCTGGTCCATGGCTGCGGTCTCGATGAGGTCCATGTAGCCGAAGCGGCGCGGGTCATAATAGGTGACGCGGCCGCCGTCGTCGGCCTCGAACACCACGTGGGCGTGCTTGGGATCGGGGTCGGGGGCGTAGTGGAACTCGCCGGGCCGCTGGTAGCCCTCGGGCTGGGCGATCTCGAAGCGGCCGCTCATGCCCAAGTGCATGACCAGGGTCTCGCCGCGGTCGAGCACCGCCATCAGGTATTTCGCTCGCCGCTCCAGGCGCTGGATGGTGGCGCCGGTCAGGCGCTGGACGAAGCCGTCGGGGAACGGAAAGCGCAGGTCGGCGCGGCGCGCCTCGACCCGCGACAGGCGGCGGCCCTCGAGCACCGGCTGCAGGCCGCGCCGGACGGTTTCGACCTCGGGTAATTCAGGCATGACCTTGAAGTGGCATTTCGGGGCGGGCGGGACAACCTTTGCCGCGGCGGGGCGCCTTGCTTCCTTCTCCAGGCTCGTCCCGCCTCGCCCGACTGGCGCGGCCGGCCTGGCCGAGCTAAGACCCGTCCTCATGACCGGACCCTCCGCCACCTTCGGCTTCCGCGACGTCGACGCCTCCGAGAAGGCCGGCCTCGTGCGCGGCGTCTTCGACAGCGTCGCCAGCCGCTACGACCTGATGAACGACCTGATGAGCGCCGGCGTGCACCGGCTCTGGAAGGACGCCACGGCCGCGCGGCTGAACCCGCAGCCGGGCGAGGTGATCATCGACTGCGCCGGCGGCACCGGCGACATGGCCCGGCGCTTCGCCAAGCTGGCCCGCGCCGCCCAGCTGCGCCGCGGCGGCCCCGACGCCCAGATCATGATCATGGACTACAACGCCGAGATGATCGCCGCCGGCCGCACCAAGGGCGGCGAGCCGGAGATCACCTGGAACGTCGGCGACGCCCAGCGCCTGCCGCTGCCCGACGCCTGCGCCGACGCCTACGTGATCTCGTTCGGCATCCGCAACGTCACCGACGTGCAGGCCGCGCTGGTCGAGGCGCGCCGGGTGCTGAAGCCGGGCGGGCGGTTCCTGTGCCTGGAGTTCTCGCAGCCGGCCACCGAGATGCTGCGCAAGGCCTATGACGCCTATTCGTTCAAGGTGATCCCGGAAATCGGCAAGCTGGTGACCAAGGATCGCGACAGCTACCAGTACCTGGTCGAGAGCATCCGCCGGTTCCCCGACCAGCGGACCTTCGTCTCGATGATCGAGAAGGCCGGGTTCAGCCGCGCCGGCTACACCAACTTCACCGGCGGCGTCGCGGCCCTGCATCACGGCTGGGCGTTCTAGTTCATGGGAAGTCTCGCGGCCTTCGGGCGGCTGGCGGCGGCGGGCTGGTCGCTGGCGCGCAACGACGCCCTGCTGCCGCGCGAGCTTGACGGGCTCTATCCGCCGCGGATTGCGACCCTGTCCCGCTCGATCCGAGGCCTGGCCGGGCGTCAGGCGCGCGAGGGGCGTCCGGGCGAGCGCCTGGCCCGTTCGCTGGAGGGCCTGGGGCCGGTGGCGATCAAGCTCGGCCAGCTGCTCTCGACCCGCGCCGACATCTTCGGGGCCGAGTTCGCGGACGACCTGTCGCGGCTGAAGGACAAGCTCGACCCGTTCCCGACGGACGTCGCCCGGCGCGAGGTCGAGGCGTGCCTGGGCCGCCCGATCGACAGTCTTTATTCCAGTTTCGGCGAGCCGGTGGCCGCCGCCTCGCTGGCCCAGGCGCATGACGCGACCCTGCTGGACGGCCGGCGCGTGGCGGTGAAGGTGCTGCGGCCGGGCATCGCCCATCGCGTCGCCCAGGACGCCGAAGTGTTGGCGCTGGCGGCGCGGCTGATGGAGAAGCTGTCGCCCGACGCCCGCCGGCTGGAGCCGCGGGCCCTGGCCAGCACCGTGATCCGCGCCACCGAGCTGGAGCTCGACCTGCGGCTGGAGGCGGCCGGCGGCGACGAGCTGGGCGAGGTGATGGCCAAGGACGGCTACATGGCCGCGCCGAAGGTGGTCTGGGACGGGGTCGGCAAGACCGTGCTGACCCAGGAATGGGCCAAGGGCGCGCCGCTGTCGGATCCCGCGAGCCTGGAGCTGGAGGGCCTCGACCGCCCGGCCCTGGCCGACAAGCTGCTGCGCGCGTTCCTGTCCCAGGCGCTGGACCATGGGGTGTTCCACGCCGACCTGCACGAGGGCAACCTGTTCGTCGCCGCGCCGGCGGAGATCACCGCGGTCGATTTCGGCATCGTCGGGCGGCTGGCCCCGGCCGAGCGGCGCTACCTGGCCGAGATCCTCTGGGGTTTCCTGCAGCGCGACTACGAGCAGATCGCCCGGACCCATTTCGAGGCCGGCTATGTGCCGCGGACCCACTCGGTCCACGCCTTCGCCCAGGCCCTGCGCGCGGTCGGCGAGCCGCTGTTCGGGCGCACCGCCAGCGACGTCTCGATGGGCCGGGTGCTGACCCAGCTGTTCGAGATCACCGCCCTGTTCGACATGCGCCTGCAGCCGCAGCTGGTGCTGCTGCAGAAGACCATGATGACGGTCGAGGGCGTGGCCCGCCGGCTCGACCCTGACCACGACATCTGGAAGGCGGCCGATCCGGTGGTGCGCCGCTGGATGCTGCGCGAGCTGGGCCCGCAGGCGCGGGTCAAGCGCTTCGTCGACGAGGGGATCGAGGCGCTGCGCGCCCTGCACCGGCTGATCGAGGCCCCGCCGCAGGCCGCGACGGCGGTGGCGGTGATCGAAGCGCGCCCCTCGCGCATGGCCTGGTTCGCGATCGGCGCGGCGGTGGCCGGGGCCGCGTTCGCGCTGGGGGTTTGGGTGTTTTGAGGGTGATCCTTCTCCCGCAAGGGGAGAAGGGTCCGACCGTCTTTCCAATCGGCCGCAGGGGCGTTCATTTGGCGTAAGGGCGGCGGCGCCCTATATTCCGCGGTCTTCCAGACCGTGAGCATCCCTTGGGCGTCACCCTTGATCTTTCGCGCGCACCCGTCGCGCCCGCCGTCAAACCGAACCTTTCGGGCCTGACCCGCAAGGCGCTGGCCCAGGCGCTGATCGACGCCGAGGTCGTGCGCCCGGACAAGGCCAAGATGCGCGCCAGCCAGCTGTGGCGCTGGATCCACCACTATGGGGCCACCGACTTTTCGGCGATGACCGACGTCGCCAAGGAGACCCGCGCGGCGCTGGACGGCGCCTTCACCCTGGCGCGTCCGGAAGTGGTCGAGCGGCAGGTGTCCAAGGACGGCACCCGCAAGTGGCTGATCCGCATGGCCCCGGGCATCGAGGTGGAGACCGTCTACATTCCCGACGTCGGCCGCTCGGGGGCTCTGTGCGTCTCCAGTCAGGTCGGCTGCACGCTGAACTGCACCTTCTGCCACACCGGCACCCAGGCGCTGGTCCGCAACCTGACCGCGGCCGAGATCGTCGCCCAGGTGCAGGTGGCCCGCGACGACCTTTCGGAGTGGCCCTCGCCCAAGGAGGACCGCCGGCTCTCGAACATCGTGTTCATGGGCATGGGCGAGCCGCTGTACAATCTGGACAACGTCGCCGACGCCATCGACATCATCGCCGATGGCGAGGGCATCGCCATTTCGCGCCGACGGATCACGGTCTCGACCTCGGGCGTCGTGCCGGAGCTGAAGGCGCTGGGCGAGCGCACCCAGGCGATGCTGGCGATTTCGCTGCACGCCACCAACGACGACCTGCGCGACGTGCTGGTGCCGCTGAACAAGAAGTACGACATCGCCACGCTGATGGAGGGCATCCGCGGCTATCCGGGCCTGTCCAACACCCGCCGCGTGACCTTCGAGTACGTGATGCTGAAGGACGTCAACGACAGCCCGGCCGAGGCCAAGGCCCTGGTCAAGCTGCTCAAGGGCATTCCGGCCAAGATCAACCTGATCCCGTTCAACCCGTGGCCGGGCACCAACTACGGCTGCTCGGACTGGGGCGCGATCGAGAGCTTCGCGGCGATCCTCAACCGGGCCGGCTACGCCTCGCCGATCCGCACGCCGCGCGGCCGCGACATCCTGGCCGCCTGCGGCCAGCTGAAGAGCGAGAGCGAGAAGCTGCGGGCCAGCGCCCGGCGCAAGCTGGCGGCCGGCGACGCCGAGGCCATTGCCTAGGTCTGATCGGTCCGTGCTATCGATGCCGCCGAGTTCTAGCGTCCAGCCCACGGGGTCCCATGCCGCAACTGCAATCGCCTGAGATCCAGGCCTTCGCCAACGGCTTTCCCATCGCCCTGATGCACATCGCCGTGACGGTGGCGATCCTGTTCGTCGGCGTGACGGTCTACGTTCTGATGACCCCGCATCGCGAGATCGCGCTGATCCGGGAGGGCAACTCCGCCGCGGCCCTGTCGCTGGGCGGGGTGCTGGTCGGGCTGGCGATCCCGCTGTCGGCCTCGCTGGCCGGCTCGACCTCGGCGCTGGAGATCGGCATGTGGGGCGCGGCCTGCGTGGCGCTGCAGCTGCTGATCTTCCGGCTGGTCGATCTGGCGCTGCACGGCCTGCCCCAGCGCATCGCCGAAGGCGAAGTCGCCGCCGCCGCCCTGCTGGTCGGGGCCAAGCTGGCCACGGCCCTGATCATCGCCTCGGCGATGGCCGGCTGACCGTCGACGCGTCATGCACTTTCCCAGGCTTCCGGACTGGCTGGTCTATCTGGCGGTGGTGCTGGCGCTGCTGATCGCGGCGGTCGGCCGCCAGGAGCGCGCCGACGCCCCGCCGCCGCCGCCGCCGGTGGCCGGCGGCGAGGGCCTGCCGCTGGGTCCGGCCTCGCCGTTCGACCCGCAGGTGGTGGTCGACGTCCCGGGCAAGGCCGAGCCGGGGGTCGGCACGGCGTTCTCGGTCTCCGACGCCGGGGTGTGGATCACCGCCCGCCACGTGGTCGACGGCTGCACCCAGACCGCCATCGTCGTGGCCGAGGGCCGCGGGGTGGAGGCGCAGGTCCACATCGACCCGCGCGGCGAGGCTGCGATCCTGACCACCGAGGGCGGCGCCCCGCCGCTGCCGCTGGGCCTGCAGCAACAGCTGCGCCGCGGCGACCGCGCGTTCCATCCGGGCTATCCGCAGGGCGAGCCGGGGGAGGCGACCTCGCGCCTGCTCGGCCGCGAGAACCTGGAGGTGCGCGGCCGCGGCGCGCGCACCGAGCCGGTGCTGGTCTGGGCCGAGACCGGCCGCACCGACGGGCTGGAGGGCACCTTGGCCGGACTGTCGGGCTCGCCGGTGCTGGACCGCGCGGGCCGGGTGATCGGGGTGACGGTGGCCGAGAGCCCGCGTCGCGGCCGGATCTACACGACCTCGCCTGAGACGGTGCTGGAGGCCCTGGCCGCCACCCACCAGCGGGCCGACAAGTTCGCGGTCGGCGAGCCGATCACCACCGACAACTACGGCCGGGTGGCCGACACCCTGCGTCGCGACCTGCGGGTGGCGCAGGTGATCTGCCTGCGGACGTCGTAGGACGACACCCGGTTCATGCCGCCGCGGCGCGCTCCTCGCGGCGGTTGCGGGCGGCTTGGATGGCGATGGCCAGGTCGACCACGGCGATGGCGGCCACCGCGCCGAAGGCGGCGTAGGCGATCTTGCGGCGAGGATTGTCGCGGCCGATGGCGCGGCCGAGGACGGCCAGATCCATGAGGTCGCCGCCGGCCCGCATCCAGAACCACGGCCCCGGCGGGACCGGCGAGAGCAGGCCGGCGCCCGAGGCGATCTCGCGGGCGCCGAAGGCGCTCATCGCCTGGTCGTCGAAGGTAAGCCCCAGGAACCGGGTCACCCGGCGCGGCGCGGCGACGGCGGTCACCCCGACCGCGAGGGACAGCAGGCCCAGGGCCCTCTTCGCGAGCAGCAGGTTCATCGGCGTTTCCCTCCAAGCCTCAAGCAAGGGAGGACGTCTTAGCCGCGCTTGGGTTCCGCTATTGGCCGGGCGGCAGGGCCTTCTTCTCGGCGGCGATCTCGTCGAGTTCGGCCTGGGCGGCCTTTTCGGCGGCGGCGTCGCCCTTGCGCCGGGCGACGATCAGTTGGCCCGAGGCCTCCATCTCGCGGACCGGCAGCAGGTGCGAATTGTCGGCCCGCTTGAAGGGCTTGGTCTGGATGCGCTCGAGCACCTTGCGCTGGCGCTCGGCCTCAGGGCCCTCGCCGGTCCCGTAGCTGAACAGGAAGGCGTCGATCTTGGCCTTGATCGCCGGGTCGAGATCCTTGCGGCGGACCATCGGGTCCTCGGGGATGGTCGGCGAGGTCCAGATCACATCGAGGCTGGCCAGGGTCTTCTTCGACATCTCGGTGCCCATCATCGCCATGCGATCCATCGAGGCGGTGTTGTTGGTGGCCGCATCCAGCAGGCCCTGGGCGACCGAGAACAGATTGGCCTCGTGGTTGGCCGAACGGACGGTCTTGAAGCAGGTGTTGGGATCGACCCCGCGCGGGGCGAACAGATAGGTCATCGGCGCCAGGGTCCCGGAGGTCGACTTGGCGTCGCCCATGCCGAAGTTCAGCGTGCGGTCGCAGGTGAGCAATTTGTCGAGGGTGATCCCCGAGCCCTTCTTGACCACGATCACCGCCTGGTAGCCGTCCGGGCCGTTCGGCTTGACCGTGCGGGCGAAGACCTCGCCGTTCGCGCGGCGCACGGCCTCCAGCCCCGACTGGTTGGTGAACCAGCCCACGTCGGTCTGCTTGAACCGCATGGCTTCGATCAGCGAGGTGTAGTTGGTGCCGAAGAACGGCTTCACCGGGACGCCGATGGATTTTTCCATGTCGGCCAGGAACGGGCCCCAGTCGTCCATCTGGGTCTGGCGGCCCTCGGTCGACATGATCGAGAAGTTGACGACGGCCGGGGCCGCGGGCTTGGCGGCCTCCTTCGGGCTGCAGCCGGCCAGCGTCAGCGCGGCGGCCAGGGCGAGCGCGAGACGGCGCGTGATCATCAGAACTTCCCCCGAAAGAGCGACTGGCCGGGCTTTTGCGCCGGTTGCGTGACAGCTCCGCGACGATGATGAGCGCAAAAGTCTGCTTGAGGCGAGCGGCTACTGGCGTTAGGCCGCGCAGATGTCCGACACCTCGATCCAGAACCCCTCCCTGCGCGGCCTCTCTGCCCAGGCGCGCGAAGCGAAAAGCTGGCCCTTCGAACAGGCCCGCATCCTGCTGGATCGGACGCTCAAACTTCGGCTCAGCGACGGCGAGCGCGACCTGGCCGCCAGCCTGATCGCACAGGGCAAGGCCGACGAGGCGGTGAGCACCTTCCCGGTGCTGGCCCAGCCGGTGGTGTTCCAGTGCGGGTTCGGGGCTTCGGGCCTGCCGCACATGGGCACGTTCGGCGAGGCCGCGCGCCCGACCATGGTGCGCACGGCGTTCCGCGCCCTGACCGAGGACGCCATCCCGACCAAGCTGATCGTGTTCTCCGACGACATGGACGGGCTGCGGAAGATCCCGGACAACGTGCCCAATCGCGAGATGCTGGAAGAAGACCGCGACAAGCCGGTCTCGGCCGTGCGCGACCCGTTCGGCGAGTACGAGAGCTTTGCGGCCCACAACAACGCCCGCCTGCGCGCCTTCCTCGACGGCTTCGGCTTCGACTACGAGTTCATGTCGTCCACGCAGACCTACAAGTCGGGCCGGTTCGACGAGGTGCTGCTGAAGATCCTGGCCCGCTTCGACGCGGTGCAGGGCGTCATGCTGCCGACTCTCGGCGAGGAGCGCCGCGCCACCTATTCGCCGTTCCTGCCGGTCAGCCCGAAGTCGGGCCGGGTGCTGCAGGCCCCGACCGTCGGCCGCGACGTCGAGAAGGGCACCATCACCTTCCCCGACGAGGACGGAACCCTGACCGAGGTCCCGGTGACCGGCGGTCACGTGAAGCTGCAGTGGCGTCCCGACTGGGCCGCGCGCTGGTACGCGCTGGGCGTCGACTTCGAAGCCTCGGGCAAGGATCTGGTCGATTCCGTGCGGGTCTCGAACAAGCTGGTGAAGGTGCTGGGCGGGACGCCGCCGGAGGCCTTCCACTTCGAGCTGTTCATGGACGAGAACAACCAGAAGATCTCCAAGTCCAAGGGCAACGGCCTGACCATGGAGGAGTGGCTGCGCTACGGCGCGCCCGAGAGCCTCGCCTACTACATGTACCAGTCGCCGAAGTCGGCCAAGCGGCTCTATTTCGACGTCATCCCGAAGGCGACGGACGAGTACCTGCAGCAGCTGGAGGCGTTCAACAAGGCGCGCGCGACCAGCAACGCGACGGCGATCGACAACCCGGCCTGGCACGTCCATCGCGGGGCGCCGCCGGAGAAGGGCTCGCCGCTGTCGTTCTCGCTGCTGCTGAACCTGGTGTCGGCGGCCGACGCCTCGACCAAGGACATCCTCTGGGGCTTCGTGTCCCGCTACATGCCGGGCGCGGACGCGCAGACCGAGCCGATGCTCGACCGGCTGATCGGCTATGCGATCAACTACTACGAGGACTTCGTGAAGCCCTCGAAGAAGTTCCGCGCCCCCGACGACAAGGAGCGGGCGGCGATGGAGGACCTGTTGGCCCGCTTCAAGGCGCTGCCGGCCGACGCCGACGCCGAGACGATCCAGAACGAGGTGTTCGAGGTCGGCAAGACCGCCGGGTTCGAACCGCTGCGGGCCTGGTTCCAGGCGCTCTACGAAGTGCTGCTGGGCCAGAGCCAGGGTCCGCGCTTCGGCTCGTTCGCGGCGATCTTCGGCCTGGAGCGGACCATCGCGCTGATCGAGCAGGCGCTGGCCGGGGAACTGGCGGCGGCTTAGGCGGGACAGTTGCTCCCCCGTGGGGGAGCTGTCAGCCGCATGGCTGACTGAGCAACCATGTTCAGGTTGCGGGCTGTTTGAGCCATGGCTGGCC
>NZ_JAPMTQ010000063.1:0-15215 GCF_026411515.1 Phenylobacterium sp. 58.2.17
CCCCCCCCCCCCCCCCCCCCCCCCCCCCCCCCCCCCCCCCCCCCCCCCCCCCGCGGCCGGATCAACCGTAGACGAGGGCTGGTTCGTCGAGGTCCACCTTCGGCAGTTCGTCCTTTTCGCTCCAGTAGTCCTGGGTGTGGCGCCACTCCGGCTTGGGGAGGCTCTTGGGCAGCAGGTGCATGCCGCGCATCAGGTAGCCGGGGTTGAAGTTGTCCGGATCGATCCAGGGCTGCAGCTCGTCGGACTGATCCTCGGGCCGCAGGGCGGGGACCACCGACTTGTAGCCCTTGTCCTGCATGTGGCCGAGCAGCCGGGCCACGAAGTCGCCCATCAGGTCGGCGCGCAGGGTCCAGGAAGCGCGGAAGTAGCCGAACACCCAGGCCAAGTTGGGCACGCCGGTGAACATCATGCCGCGATAGGTGACGCTCTGCGACCAGTCGACCGGCTTGCCGTTCACCTGGAACGGGATGTCGCCCATGACGGAAAGGTCGAAGCCGGTGGCGCTGATGACGATGTCGGCCTTCAGCTCCTCGCCGGACTTCAGCAGGATGCCGTTCTCGGTGAAACGCTCGATCTCGTCGGTGACCACCGAGGCCTTGCCCGAGGCGATGCCGCGGAACAGGTCGCCGTCCGGAATGAAGGCGATGCGCTGGCGCCAGGGGCGGTAGCTGGGGGTGAAGTGCTTGTCGATGTCGAACTGGTCGCCCAGGAACATCCGCACGCCGCCGAGCAGCTCGGCCTTGACGGCCTCGGTCTCCTCGATCGCCCGCTTGGTGAAGGCGGCCCCGTCGAACAGGCGCTTGCGGCGGACGATCTCGTGGACCCAGGTCTCGTCGACTTCGAGCTGGCGCAGAGTGTCCGCCAGTTCATCGACGTTGCGGCCGGGAATGAACCAGGTCGGCGAGCGCTGCAGCAGGGTCACGTGCGCGGTCTGATCGGCGATGTTCGGCACCAGGGTCGCGGCGGTGGCGCCCGAGCCGATGACGATGACGTTCTTGCCCTTCAGGTCGATGTCGTCGGGCCAGGTCTGCGGGTGAACGATGCGGCCCTTGAAGTCGGCCATGCCTTCCCATTGCGGCGTGTAGCCCTGGTCGTGCTTGTAGTAGCCCTGGCACATGAAAAGGAAGTTGGTGGTGAACTGGGTCGTGGTCCCGTCGGTGCGGGTGACGTCGACGGTCCAGAGGTTGTCTTCGCCCGACCAGCTGGCATTGGTGATCTTGTGGCCGTAGCGGATGTGCTGGGCGAGGTGGTTCTCGTCGATGACCTCGTTCATGTAGCTGAGGATCTCGGCGGCGGTGGCGATCGGCGCGCCGGTCCAGGGCTTGAAGCGATAGCCGAAGGTGTAGAGGTCGCTGTCCGAACGGATGCCCGGATACTTGTGCGTCACCCAGGTGCCGCCGAAGGTGTCCTTGCTTTCCAGAACCACGAAGCTGGTTCCCGGCCGCTGGGTCTGCAGATGATAGGCCGCGCCGACGCCGGAGATCCCGGCCCCGACGATGAGGACGTCGAAATGCTGGACGGCGGCGGCGGCCGGACGCTCGGCGATCATGTCGGTGGCGGTCATCTGTTTCCTTGCCCTGGGTGAGACCGCTCGTGGCGGCTTCTAACTTATCGATGATAATGAACAAGCTGCGGACTTCGCGTCAAGCGGCTGCGTGACGCAGGACAAACCGATTTTTCGAAGTTGAGGCTCCGTGGGGTCAGGCTTTCGCCGTCGCCGCCGGCGGCGCTAAGCTCGTCGCCAACCAAGGGACGGAACAAGGAAGAGCAGCATGACCCAGGAACTGGCGGGCAAGACGGCGTTCGTGGCGGGCGGATCGAGCGGGATCAACCTGGGGATCGCCAAGCGGTTCGCCGCGGCCGGCGCCAAGGTCGCGATCATCAGCCGCAGCCCGGAGAAGATCGAAGCGGCCGCCAAGGAAGTCGCCGCCTTCGGCCCCTGCATCGGCATGGCCGCCGACGTGCGCGACTATTCGGCGGTCGAGGCGGCGCTGAAACGCACCCACGACGAACTGGGACCGATCGACATTGTGCTGTCGGGGGCGGCCGGCAACTTCGTGGCCCCGGCCCTGGGCATGAGCGCCAACGGCTTCAAGACGGTGGTCGACATCGACCTGATCGGCACCTTCAACGTGCTGCGCGCCTCGTTCGAATTCCTCAACCGGCCGGGCGCCTCGCTGATCTCGATCACCGCCGGCCAGGCCGAGCGCGCCTCGATGTACCAGGCTCACGTCTGCGCGGCGAAGGCCGGGATCAACATGCTGACCAAGTGCCTGGCGCTGGAGTGGGGCCCGGCCGGGGTGCGGGTCAACGCCATCTCCCCCGGGCCGATCGCCGACACCGAGGGCATGGCCCGCCTGGCGCCGACGCCGGAGGCCGAGGCCCGCGTCACCGGCCGCAATCCGATGCGCCGCTATGGCCAGAAGGACGAGATCGCCGACATGGCCATCTTCCTGTCGACCGATAAGGCGGCCTATGTGAACGGCGCGATCATTCCGGTCGACGGCGGCAGCGGCGTCGGCGACGCCAGCGGCAACGCGCTGGGGAACTACGCGGCGGTCTACTGAACCGCTTACGGGGCGACTGACGCCCGATCCTCGGCCGGCCGATAGAACATGCCGAGCTTGAAGCTCTCGGCGATGCGGCCGGCTCTCGCCTGCAGCGCCTGGGCGATCGGCGGGACATAGGTCTCGTCGGTCGCCTCCTTCCACAACGCCAGCCAACGGTCGAACATCGGCGGGGTGATCGGCTGGCGCATGTGCTTGGCCATCGGCCGGCCGGTGAAGCGCCCGACCCCGAGCAGGCCCGCGGCCCAGAACTGAGCGATGTGGTCCAGGTGATGGTCCCAGTCGTCGATGGCGGCGTTGAACACCGGACCGATCAACGCGTCCTCACGCGCGCGGCCGTAGAAGCGGCCGACCAGCTCGCGCAGGTTCTCGGGCGTCACTTGCGTATGCATGACCGCCAGATAGGGCGCGGGGCGCAGCTTCGATAGTCCGGAATTGTCCTGGGGCGCGGCGGCGGCGAGCGCCCCGCCGCAAGCGTCCGGTTTCATTCGACATCAAACGACCGATCCGTACGGTTTTTCGCAGCCGAGGCCGGCGCGGACTTGCGCAACGGCCGGCGCGGGCGCGTCGAACCGGCGGCTTTCGAGGCCGAAACTTGCCGTTTGGGCGCCGGCCATAGGTCGGCGAAATTGCATTTCAAGGGGCCCGGCGCGGACTGTGACTGACCGGTCACACCACTCGCAGACCGGTGAAATGCAAGGGGTTCAACCATTGTGACGGCGGCATGACAGGCATAGCTGGGGTCCAGTGTTTCAAGCCCAAAAGGGGACAAGAACGTGAAGACCCAACTGATCGCGACGGCCGCTGCGGCCGCCTTTTTCGCGCTGACCGGCGCCGCCCAAGCCCAGACCGTCGGCCATGTCGGCGCCAACTATAGCCGCGCCGAAATCGACGCCGGCGCGCTCGGCGACACCGACGCCGACGTGTTCCAAGGCGAAGGCGCGGTGGCGTTCGACGTCGGTTCGTCGCTGCGCGGCGCCGTCGATGGTTCGGTGACGAACTTTGACGCCGACGGCGGCGACGCCACCACCTGGGCCGTGACCGGCCACCTGAACAAGACCTTCGAAGGCGGCCTGGCCGGCGGCTTCGTCGGCGTCAACAAGAGCGACGACGTGACCCTGTGGGGCGTCGGCGCCGAAGCGCAGTTCAACGTCTCGCCGAAGACCACCCTGTACGGCCAAGTCGGCTACGGCCAGTCGGACGACCTCGACGACGTGGACTTCTGGGCCGGCCGCGCCGAGCTGCGCTACTTCGTGACCGACAACTTCAAGCTCCAGGGCTCGGCCGGCTACACCAAGGCTGACGCCAAGGGCGGCGACCTCGACATCTGGAACGTCGGCGCCGACGCCGAGTACCAGTTCGCGGGCACCCCGTGGAGCGTGACCGGCGCCTACGAGCACGGCGAAATGGACGACGCGGACCTGAAGGCCGACATCTTCAAGGTCGGTCTGCGCTACACCTTCGGCGGCAGCCTGCGCGACCGCGACCAGGCCGGCGCGTCGCTGGGTTCGACCACGAACCTGTTCGGCGGCGCCCTGGGCCAGAGCGTGATCGCCGCCACCGGCGCGTTCTAAGCCCGACGCTCCAGATCGGACGCAAGAGCGCTCCCGGCTTCGGCCGGGGGCGCTTTTTTCATGCGTGGTGCAGCGGCTCGACGGCGACCGTGTTCAGGCTGGCCTCGAAGTCCATGAAGATGTCGATCAGTTCGTCGACGGCGATCCGCGGCAACTGGCCGGCCGGGAAGCGGAACCGCCAGAAGCTGGCGACGTGCTCGATGGCCGACAGCCGCTCGCCCAGACTGGAGAACATCGCCGGCGCGCGCAGCAGGAAATCGCGAAACGCCATCGGCTCGCTGCGCTGGGTCAAGGCCGCATAGGCGGTGTCGTAGGCGGCCAGGGACTCGGTCACCGCCCCGCTCGCCGCGAAGATCCAGCCGCGCAGGTCCTTCTTGATGCGGGTGATGTAGACCCGGTCGTCGGGCTCCATCGCCCCGACCGGACGGATGACCGAGATCTCGTCGACCACCTTGCGGATCCGCGGCAGCAGGTCGCGCAGCTGCCATTTGTAGTAGAGGAAGGCCTTCCAACAGAACACGCCCTCGCGGAACTGCTGGGCGTCCATGTTCATCACCCGACGTAGCGGTTCGAGCTCGGCGCTGCCGGCGTCCGACAGCAGCTTCGAGAGCAGGGTCGCCGACTTGGCCGCAAACGCGTGGCCATCGCCGAACGACATGCGCACCAGGGGCTCCAGCTCCAGCCGCGCGGAGGCCGACATCCGCTCGACGTCGCCATCGGAGAGGTTGAAGTAGCAGGCGGCCGGACTGAAGCCGTTGGTCTTCAGGCTCTCGCGCATCAGGAACGGATCGAGCGAGGGCAGGCTGGAGATGATGTCGAGCACCAGCCGGTCGCGGGAGCCGCGCCGCAGGTCTTCGGCGAACGAGGCGGCGGCCACGTCCTCGAAGTCGCGCTGGCCGACGAACAGGAAGCGCGCGCCATAGCGCAGTTCGCGTTCAGCGATCGGAAGCAGGATCTTGGTCGCCGTCTGCACCGGATAGTCGAACAGGTCGGCCTCGCTGCCACGCACCCGGTGCTTGAGGATCATCGCGCGGTTCAGCAGCGCGTTGCGGAAGAACGGGTTCTCCTGGTGCTCGGGCTTGGCGCCCTCACGCTGGGCGATCTGCCAGAGATTGAGCACGCGAGAAGTCGCGGCGCTTTTCCTCAGATACTCGAGGCTGCGATAGGTACGGTCACGCGACACGGTTAATCCCCCAGACTCCGCGTCGTAGGATCGCCCGCGGTCCTCTTCAAGGCGCAATCAACAATTGCAACGATGCATGCAGCCGCCCGCCAGCGGGTGGAGCGGTCAGATGCGGACGTCGAAGGTTCGGCCTTCTTCGCGGCTCTCAAGCGGGCGGCTGGGCACGACCCGGGCCTCGTCGGCGAACCCAAGGTCCTGGAGGGTCTTGGCCAGATGCGTGGCCGCCAACTGGGTCATCGGCGCGGCGCGGGCCCAGAGCCCCTCTCCCAGGAAGTGAAACTCCACCTTGAACATCGGACGACCTTTCTAGTCGTGACGCACGGGGAAGCTTGCGCCCGCATGGTTAGCGAGACGTTAAATATATGGCAGTTCCGCGAACTTTGTTCGCTGAACATCCTTGGCGTGGCTCGCGCGACACATGTGGAAAGGGCCCGGCCGCCGGCCGAGCCCCTTGCAGCGCGCCGAATTCACGGCGCGCCGACAGTTGAACATGCTCGACGCGCGCGGCGCCTTAGGCCTGCTGCTTCGCCCCAAGCGGCAGCGGCATCGGGGCGCCGGGCGGGCGGCCGATCCATATCTGGCCCGAGCGGGCCATGACCTCGCCCGCGCCGTCGAACAGCGCGACCCCCGCGAAGTGCTTGCGGCCCTCGACCTCGCGGGCCCAGGCGACGACGACGTAGGACTCGCCCGCCTTCGGCTTGCGCAGGACTTCGCCGGCCATGGTGCCGAGCAGCCCGACCGGCGAGCCGGACTTGATCCACCAGGCCATCGAGCCCGAGCAGTCGAGCGCGCCCCAGGTCACCTCGTCGGGAATGCTTCCGTCAGCGTCGGCGAAGTTGGCGTGCGGGGTCCAGACCCCGGCGCAGTGGCCGGCCGGTGCGCCGTCGATCTGGCCGACGAACACGCCCAGGCCCTCGCCGGCCTCGCGCTCGACGCAGCAAGAGAAGCAGCCGCGGTGCAGCGAGCGGCTCGCGAACGGCGAGGCCGCGCCAAAGGCGCGGGCCTCTTCGAGGGTAGGCGGCGCCGGCGGCGGATTGGGAATCTGGCTGTCATCGGCCGGACGGGCCGAGCCAAGGACGGCGCCCTCGGCGTTGACCAGCAGCACGCCTTCACCGTCGCCGGGGGTCAGGCTGACCGCGGTGTCGAGCGGCACGCCCGCGCGCAGCATCGCCACGCCGCGCCCACCGACCGCGCCGGCGAGCAAGCCGCAGATGTAGCCGCCATTGGCCGTGAAGGGAGGTCCCCGAAATTGGCGGGGAACGACGATCTCGCTCATCGAAATGATCTCAACTTTGAATCGGCAGTCGAAAGAATTCGAACATCATGGCCCAGGCGGCCGCGTCCTGGGAAGCGTGACGCAAGGGAAAGGAGTCGGAACCGCGGCTGTGATTTCGGGTTCAAGCTAGGGCGCGCCGAGTCCGATTGGACGATCGACGCCCGTTTGAACCGTCGCAGGAGCCGTCATGAGCATCGACATGAACGACCGCGCCGCCGTTGAACATAGGCTGTGGGACGACATCGAGCGCCACCAGACCGGAATGTTGGGCCTGGCCGAAGAGACCGCCCTTCAGCCGATGACCGCCTTCGTGGAACGCGAAGGAGAACGGCTATGGTTCTTCGCCCGCAGCGACACTGAACTGGCCCGCCGCATCGGCCAGGGCCGCGAGGGCATGTTCGTGTTCCAGCAACGTGACCTGCAGGCGACGATTACCGGCCACCTGAGCGTGAAACGCGACGAGGCGCGGATCGCCAAGTACTGGAACGCGGTGGTCGCGGCCTGGCATCCGCACGGCAAGAGCGACCCGCGCCTGACGCTGATCTGCCTGGACGCGCGCGACGCCGCGGTGTGGTGCTCGCAGGCCGGACCGGTGACCTTCGCCTGGGAGATCGCCATGGCCAACGCTCGAAAGCACGAGCCGCACCTGGGCGGACGGGCGAACCTGCACTTCCATTGAGGCGCCATGGCCGCCCCGGCCAGGACGATACGGTTATACTTCAGTCCAATCTGAAGTTTCCAAGAACGGCGGTCTATATTCACCAGTTCTCGACATCTGTTTTCATCCGGCCGCCGTACGACCGTAAAGTTGTGTCGAGTTCACGACAGTCACAAAGCTGCGCACGGACTAGGTTAACGACAAGCCGCAAGGCGACCCTTGATTCTCCGCTGCGAAGGTCTCCGAGTTCAGTGCAAAACCGCTTACTCGCCGCACTGCCTCCGGAGGACTACGGCCTGCTGGCGCCGCACCTCACCCACATGGACCTGGAGCGTGCGCGCCTGTTGTACGATCCGGGCGACCGGATCGACGTCGTCTACTTCCCTCACGACGGCGTCATCTCGATGATGACCTTGATGGAGAACGGCGCGGCGATCGAGAGCGCCACTATCGGCTGGGAAGGCGCGGTCGGGTTGTCGGCGGCGGCGGCCCCGCGCCATTCGCTTTCGCGGGCGATCGTGCAGACCCCCTGCCGCTGTTCGCGCATCGGCTCGAGCCAGCTGCACGAGGCCTGGGCCAAAAGCCCGCGCATTCGCGAGATGGTCGACCGCCACGGCGAGGCGCTGCTGGCGCACACCACCCAGTCCGCGGCCTGCAACGCACTGCATTCGGTCGAGGCCCGGTTCTGCCGCTGGCTGTTGACCTGCCATGACCGGATTTCGACCGACACCGTGGCGCTGACTCAGGAGTTCCTGGCCGACATGCTGGGGGTGCAGCGCACGACGGTGACCGCCGTCGCCCGCAGCCTGCAGGACAAGGGCTGGATCCGCTATCGCCGGGGCATCGTCGATATCGTCGACCGCGACGGCCTGCAGTCGGCGACCTGCGAGTGCTACGAGGCGGTCCGCCGCCAGTACGAACGGCTGGCGCCGCCCCCGCCGCGGGCCGAGGCGGGCCGCGCCTAGAGGGAAAACAGCAGCTGGGCGCAGACCCCGTCGCGGGTGTCCAACTTCAGCTCGCCGCGGACCTGGGCCGCCAGGCTGCGGACGAACCACAGGCCGAACCGCTCGCGCCCGCTCGGCGAGGACGGATCGAAGCCCCTGCCATGATCACGAACCACCAGTTGGTAGCGCTCGCCGTCCTCGGCCCTCGACAGGCTGACCTCGACCTGGCCGGGCTCGCCCTCCGGATAAGCGTGGGCCAGGGCGTTGGAGACCAGCTCGTGCACGATCAGCGCCAGGGTGGAGGCGGCCTGGTCGGGGACGACGACCGGCTCCATCGCCACAGCCACCTCGATCGGCGCGGCGGTGTGGCGGCGACGCCAGACGGGAGCCATCTCCAGCAGGTAGGCCTGGAAGTCGACGCCGCCTTCGCGGCGATGGCGCTCCAGCGCGCCGAGCGCACCGATCGCGTCGGCCATCCAGACCAGCTGGCGGCGGGCCTCAGGTTCGGCCGTGCGCTGGCCACGCATGCGGGCCAGGGCGGAAATGAGCTGGAAGGTGTTGGCGGCGCGGTGGCGCATCTCCGCCGCCCGGACGTCGTCCTGGCCATCGTCCGTCATGGTCTCGCTCGACGCCCCACGTCCTCGCACCCTAAGATGAGTATTGTCGCATCCGAGCACGCCGTTTCGGCGCTTAGCGACAGTTGTCTTAAGGACTCACACAGCATGAACTACAGTATGCGGCGCCCAGGCGCCGCGAAAGCTGAATAGTTCGCGCTCAGGTGGAGCAATCTGATCGCGATTCTCAGCGTTCGGAAACCGGCCAAGCCAGGGCGGCGGCGACGCCCAGCGTAAAGCCAAGCTCGAAAACCTGCTCGATCGCCCCCAGCACGTCGCCGGTGTAGCCGCCCAGCAGCCGGCGGGCGACGAGGACCAGGACCAGCGCCAGCAGGGCGCCGGCCAACAGACCCTGGAACACCACCCCGGCCGGGGACAGAGCCAGCGGCAGAGCCGCAAAGGTCAGGGCGGCCAGCACCTCCCAGAAGCCGAGGTCGGAGGGCGCCGGCTTCCACTTGCCGCCGTCGACGTCGCGCACATAGGCCAGGGCGCGCATGGTCAGCACCGAGGCCCCGCGGCCGCCGGCATGGGCGGCGACCAGAGTCCAGGCGCCGAGGCCCGCCGGCAGGGTGGCCAGGGCCGAGACCTTGGTCGCCAGCACCAGGCCCAGGGCGAGCGCGCCGTAGGTCCCAATGCGGCTGTCCTTCATGATTTCCAGGCGGCGCTCGGGCGTGCCGCCGCCGCCGAGGCCGTCGGCGGTGTCGGCCAGGCCGTCCTCGTGGAAGGCGCCGGTGAGCAGAACGCCCGCCCCGATCGCCAGCAGGGCCGGCAGCGCCCCGCTCCAGAGCTGGGAGGCGGCCCAGAACACCGCAGCGCAGACGCCGCCGACCAGCAGGCCGACCAGCGGGAAATAGCGGGCGCTGCGCGAGATCCAGTCCGGCTCAAAGCCGGAGAGCGTCGGCGTCGGCAGGCGAGTGAGGAACTGGACCGCGCAGAGAAACAGCCGCAGCTGGCGGGCGGCGAAGCTCACAGGCGGCCGGCCAGCACGTCGTCGAGGCTTGCGACCTCGCGCAACAGGGCCGCGGCGGCGCGGACCATCGGCAGGGCCAGCAGCGCGCCGGTCCCCTCGCCCAGCCGCATCGAAAGGTCCAGTAGCGGATCGGCCCCGGCCGCCGCCAGCACGACGGCGTGCCCCTTCTCGGCCGAGCGATGGGTGAAGATGCAGAAATCGGCGCAGGCCGGGTCGAGCCGGATCGCCGCCAGCGCGGCGGTCGAGGCGATGAAGCCGTCGATCAGCACCGGCGTCCGCGCCGCCGCCGCGCCAAGGATCGCCCCGGCCATGGCGATGATCTCCAGCCCGCCGAACTGCGCCAGCACCTCGCGCGGGTCGGTCGCATCGCTGCGGGCCGCCGCGGCGGCCAGCACCGCGTGCTTGCGGGCCAGGCCCTGCGGGTCGTGGCCGGCGCCCAGGCCGATGCAGTCGGCCAGCGGCGCGGGGGCCAGGCGGTGCAGGACCAGGGCGGCGCTGGCGCTGTTGCCGATGCCCATCTCGCCGACCGCCAGCACCTGCACGCCGTCGGCCTCGACGGCGTTGCGGGCGATGGCGCCGCCGCGGGCCAGGGCGCTCTCCACCTCGGCGGGCGTCAGGGCCGGGCCACGCTCTGCGTTGCGCGTGCCCTTGCGGACCTTGGCGTCGATCAACGCCGGATGCGGCGGCAGGTCGGCGTCGACGCCGGCGTCGACGACCATCACACGTGCGCCGACCGCGCCGGCGAAGGCGTTGGCGCTGGCTTTGCCGGCCAGCAGGGTGGCGACCATCGCCGTGGTGACGGCCGAAGGATAGGCCGAGACGCCGGACTCGTTGAGGCCGTGGTCGCCGGCGAACACCAGCAGCAGCGCCTTGTCGAAGGTAGGGTCGGGCCGGCCGGCGATCAGCGCCAGGCGGACAGCGAGGTCCTCGACCTTGCCCAGGGCCCCCGGCGGCTTGGCCTTGCCGTCGACCACGGCGCGGAACGCCGCCTCCTGGCTGCGGTCGAGCGGAACGATCGGGGTCATGCGCGGGGCTCCAGGCCGGCGATGGCCGCCAGGCGGGGGATATCGAAGGAGGACTGCAGGACGGCGGCGATCTCGTCCAGCGCCGCGTCCACCCGCGCGATCTGGTCGAGGCCGTCGGACGCCGCGCCAAGCTCGGCCAGCAGCGACGCGCGCGCCTGGGCGCCGTCGAACAGGCCATGGACATAGGCCCCGGCGATCCTGCCGTCGGCCGAGACCGCGCCCTCGCCCGCCCCGTCTTCGCGGACCAGCAGCGGGCGCCGCAGACCGGGCCCGGTGGTGCGGCCGACGTGGATCTCGTAGCCGACGAACGGCGCGCCCGAGACGAGCCGGCCAGCGGCGGGGCGCAGCACCTTGTCGCCGGTCAGCACGGTCGCAACGTCGAGCAGACCAAGGCCCTCGGCCGCGCCGGGCGCCCCCTCGACGCCGTCGGGATCGGCGATGGAGCGTCCCAGCATCTGGAAGCCGCCGCAGATGCCCAGCACCCGACCGCCGCGGCGCACGTGGGCAGCAAGGTCGATGTCCCAGCCCTGGGCGCGCAGGAAGGCCAGGTCGGCGATGGTGGCCTTGGTTCCCGGCAGGATCACCAGGTCCGCGTCGCCGGGCAGCGGCGACCCGGGCGGCACGAAGCCGAACTCGACCTCGGGCTCGGCCCGCAGCGGGTCGAAATCGTCGAAGTTGGCAATCCGCGAAAGCATGGGCGCGACGATCTTGACCTTGCGGGCCGGCCCGGCGCCGCGCCGTTCCAGCACCACGGCGTCTTCGGCCGGCAGGCGGCGAGCCGCGGCCAGCCAGGGCGCCATGCCAAGATCGGCCCAGCCGGTGCGGCGGGCGATCTCGGCGCGGCCGTCGTCGAACAGGCTGGGGTCGCCGCGGAACTTGTTGATCAGGAAGCCGGCGATCATCTCGCGGTCCTCCGGCTCCAGCACCGTATGGGCGCCGACCAGGGCGGCGATCACGTGGCCGCGATCGATGTCGCCGACCAGCACCACCGGAACCTGGGCGGCGCGGGCGAAGCCCATATTGGCGATGTCGCCGGCGCGCAGGTTGGTCTCGGCGGGGCTGCCGGCCCCTTCGACGACCACCAAGTCGCTCTCGTCCTGCAGGGTGCGGAAGCTTTGCAGCACCACATCGAGCAGGGCGGCCTTGCGCGCCTGGTAGCCGCGAGCCTGCCAGGTCCCGGCCATCTGGCCGCGGACGACGAGCTGGGCGCCGACGTCGCTCTGCGGCTTGAGCAGGACCGGGTTCATGTCGACGGTGGCCAGGGTGCGGCAGGCGATGGCCTGCAAGGCCTGGGCGCGGCCGATCTCGCCGCCGTCGATGGTGACCGCGGCGTTGTTCGACATGTTCTGCGGCTTGAACGGGCGCACGCGCAGGCCCTGGTTGGCGAACACCCGGCAGAGGCCGGCTACCAGCACCGACTTGCCGACGTCCGAGCCGCATCCCTGGATCATCAACGCGGCCACAGCAGTCCTCCGACGGCGAGCGCGGCGGCGAGGACCGCGCAGGCGCGCAGATAGAGCCCAAGCCCCCGCTTCAGGTCCAGAGCCGACGGCCGCGGCCCGTCGCCGAAGCTCGGGCGGTCGTGGGGAACGCCGTCATAGCTGGCCGGGCCGCCGAGCCGCACGCCCAGCGCGCCGGCCATCGCCGCCTCGGGCCAGCCGGAATTGGGCGAGGCGTGGTTGGCGGCGTCGCGCAGCATGACCTTCCAGCCGCGGCCGGCGACGAGGGCGATCAAGCCGCCGGCGATGCGGGCCGGGATCAGGTTCATCAGGTCGTCGGTGCGCGCCGCGGCCCAGCCGAAGCAGCGATAGGGTTCCTCGCGGTGGCCGATCATGCTGTCGGCGGTGTTGACCGCCTTGTAGGCGAAGAGACCAGCGAGACCGAAGATCAGGAACCAGAACAGCGGCGCCACGACGCCGTCGTTGAAGCTTTCGGCCAGGCTCTCCAGGGCCGCGGCGGCGACGCCGGCTTCGTCCAGGGCGGCGGTGTCGCGGCCGACGATCATCGCCACGGCGGCGCGGGCGGCGGGTAGGTTCGTGTCAGGGTCCAGCGCCTTGCTGACCGCCCCCACGTGGTCGTAGAGGCTGCGGGCGGCGAGGCCCGTGGAGCCCAGCGCTATCGTCAGGATCAGCGCCCAGCCGTGCAGGAACCTGTCGATCCACCAGCCGGCGCCCCCGGCCAGGCCGGCGACGATCAGCAGGGTCAGGACCCCGCCCGCGCGGCGACGGACATCGCCGCCGCGGTTGAGGGCGGCCTCCAGCCGGCGAAGGGCCGCGCCGATCCAGACCACCGGATGGGGCACGCGCCGCGGATAGCCGAAGACGCCTTCGACCGCCGCAGCGGCCAGCACGATCCAGGGATCAGCCGCCACGCCCGACGATCTCGATCAGCGGGCCGCCCTGCCCCTCGACCACCCGGGCGCGGACGCCGTAGGCGCGGGCCATGACCTGTGGCGACAGCGCCTCGCCCGGCGGGCCGTCGGCCAGCACCTGGCCGGCCGCCATGACGATGACGCGGTCGGCGATGCGCGCGGCCAGCGACAGGTCGTGCAGGGTGACGATGACGCCCTTGCCCTGGTCGTGCGCGAGGCTGCGGAACAGTTCACCGGCGTCGAGCTGGTGACCGGGATCGAGGCCGGTCAGCGGTTCGTCGGCCAGCAGCCAATCGGGTTCGCCGGCCAGGGCGCGGGCGATCAGCACGCGGCCGCGCTCGCCGCCCGACAGGGTGGTGACGTCGCGGTCGGCCAGCTCGACCACGCCGGCGGCGGCCATGGCCCGGTCGATGGCTGCGGCGTCCTCGATCGACAGACCGCTGGAGCCGATGAACGGCGTGCGGCCGAGGCCCACCAGGATCCGCGCCTCGACCGCCCAGGCGACCTCCTGGGTCTGGGGCAGCACGCCGATGCGGCGGGCGCGGGCCCGAGGGGCCATGGCGATGACGTCGTCATGATCGAGGACGACCTGGCCCGCCTGCGGCCTGCGCAGACCGGCCAGGCAGCTGAGCAGGGTCGACTTGCCCGCGCCGTTGGGGCCGAGGATGGCGGTGACCGTCCCGCTGTCGAAGGCGGCGGTGACGCCGTCGACCACGGCCTTGCCGCCGAGGCGGACCTGGAGGTCGCGGGCTTGCAGGCGGCTCATGCGATCCTCCGGCGCAGGGAGAGCAGCAGGGCGAAGAAGAACGGCCCGCCCAGCACGGCCATGGCGACGCCGAGCTTCACCTCGCCGGCGGCGGGGGTCAGCCGCACCGCAATGTCGGCGGCGAGCACCAGCACCGCGCCGCCGAGCGCGCTGGGCCATAGCAGGCCGCCGGGCCGTGCGCCGACCAGCGGGCGCAGCAGGTGCGGTACGATCAGGCCGACAAAGCCGATGACCCCGGTGACCGCGACGCTGGCCCCGGCGGTGAAGGCGACGCCGAGGGCCAGCATCCAGCGCACCCGGCTCATATTGACGCCGAGCGAGCGGGCGCCGGTCTCGCCCAGGGTCAGGGCGTCGAGGCTGCGGCCGGTGGCCAGCAGCAGGAGACAGCCGAGCAGGATCAGCGGCAAGGCGGTCTGCACCTCGGGCAGGCTGCGGTCGGCGAGCGAGCCCATCAACCAGTTGACGATCTCGTTCACCGCCCAGGGATTGGGGGCCAGGCTCAGCGCCAGGGCGACGCCGGCGCCGGCCATGGTCTGCAGGATCACCCCGGCCAGGATGAAGGTGACGATGCTGGAGGCGCGGCCCGAGAGGGCCAGCAACAGGAACACCGCGGTCAGGGCCCCGAGCATGGCGAATGAAGTGATCACCCAGGGCTCGGCCGCGCCGGCCCCGAGATAGAGGGTCAGCACCGCGCCCAGCGCGCCCATCGAGGAGACGCCCAGGGCGCCGGGATCGGCCAGCGGATTGCGGGTGTAGCCCTGCATGGCGGCGCCGGCCATGCCCAGCGCCGCGCCGACCGCGACGGCCAGGATGGTGCGCGGCAGCCGCAGCTCGAAGATGATCGACCAGCGCGGATCGGCGGGGTTCATCCAGTCGGCCAGCGGCACCCAGACGCGGCCGGCGGCCATGCTGACCATGGACAGCAGCACCAGCAGGACGCCGAGGACGATGAGAGTCGTGCGTCTCTTGCTCATGCACGCGCTCCACGCTTGGCGAGGGCGGCCTCGCGGGCCTGGGCCAGCATGCGGGCGGTCTCGATGAGGACCGGGCCGCCGCAGAAGGTCAGCTGCTGGGGGAAGGTCGCGCGGTGCATGCGGGTCGCGACCCGCGACAGGGCCGGATGGGTGAGGACGCGGTCGGCCCAGGTCGGGGCGCCGGGCTCGGCCTCGCCGGCCAGCAGCACGTCCGGCGGATCCTGTCTCTTATAAAAATATCCGAGCCCACCAGACTAGCCTCATGATGTGGGTTTTCGGGTTGTGGGTGGAAA
>NZ_JAPMTQ010000064.1:0-15046 GCF_026411515.1 Phenylobacterium sp. 58.2.17
GTCGCCCTGCCCCATGCCGATTGCGGTCATCAGCGCCGAGGTCGCGTCGGGGCCGGCGGCGCGGGGCGAGCGACGACCCGGACGCGGGACCCGCGATGGCAGGCCTTGGCGACCAGGCCGGGCGGGGTGCGGGTGGCGCCGTCGGCGCACGCGTCGTCCAGCTGGTCCTGCTCCAGCCCCTTGGTGCGGGAGAGGTCGACCCCGGCGATGTTGGCGCCATTCATGGTCGCGCCGCGGAAGTCGGCGTTGACGAAAGTTGCGCCGGTGAGGCTGGCGGCTGAGAGATCAGCGTCGCGGAACGAGGCGTGATCGAAGGCGCCCGAGCCGAGATTAGCTCCGGTGAGCGCAGCGTCGCGGAAATCGGCGGCGCGGGCGTTGGCCTTGGAGAAGTTGGTCGCCCGCAGTTCGGCGCCCCGCAGCGAGGCGTTGGAGAGATTGGCCTTGCTGAAGTTCGAGCCAGCCGCCGCGGCGTCCTGCAGGTCGGCGCGGGCGAGGTTGGCGGCGCCGAAGTTGACCCCGCGCGCCTCGACATCGCGCAGGCGCGCGTCGGTCAGCACCGCGGTGGTGAAGTTGGCGCCGACCATCTGGGCGTCGGTAAGGTCGGCCCGCGACAGGTCCGCCCCGCTGAAGTTGGCTCCGAGGAAGCGCGCGTCGCGCAGGTCCGAGCCGACCAGGGCGGCCTGGGCGAAGTTGGCGCCGACAAACTGCGCGCCGGCCAGCTTGCGGCCCGACAGCTCGCACTTGGCGCAGGCCCCGCCGAAGGAGACCATCCGCGCCACGTCCTTGTCGCCCATATTGGCGCTGGCCATGCCGGGGACGGCGGCGAGCGCCGCGGCGAGCAGGGCTGCGAGGACGGGGAAGGGACGCGTCAGGCGAGGCATCGAAGCTTGGCGTTGTTGGTCCATGCTGTGAGCATGTGCTCTCGACACTCTGTGGACGCTACTTAATTCGCCGTAATTGTCAGCAGCTTAGCTAGAAGCTGGAGATGCGTGGGCCGCCAGCGGGTCGCCTCGAGATCTCGCCGCCGTTCTGGATCACCGGGTTTGGGACAAGGCGCGTGCGTCATAGCGCCCGGTCCCGGAAATAACGCCCTTGTGGCGCGCGGCGCCGGTGAAATTCGCCCCCGCTCAGCCGGTCATGTCGCCGCCCTGCGGCGCGGCGCGGGTCCCGCATGTCTCGCAGATCAGGCTGGCGCCTTTGCGGACGACGGCGATGTCGCCGCAGGCCGCGCAGACGTCGGCTTCGGCCGCCGGCGGCCGAGCCGCGGCGCTGGGCAGGAACACCAGGTTGTCGGGCGCCGCGCCGCGGGCGAAGCCGCGCGAGATGAAGTGGCTGGCCGGCTGGGGGCCGTCCTCGTCCTCGTTCTTGCCGTGGCCCAGGCCGTCGGCGTTGAGTTCGTCGGGGTCGGCGTTGGCCAGGTCGTTGCGCCCCAGATAGGAGACGCCCAGCTCGCGGAACAGGTAGTCGAGGATCGAGGTCGCCGAGCGCACGGAGTCGTTGCCGGTGACCGGACCAGCCGGCTCGAAGCGGGTGAAGACGAAGGCGTCGACGAACTCATCGAGCGGCACGCCGTATTGCAGGCCGATGGAGATCGCGATGGCGAAGTTGTTCATCAGCGAGCGGAAAGCGGCGCCTTCCTTGTGCATGTCGATGAAGATCTCGCCGAGTTCGCCGTCCTCGTACTCGCCGGTATGCAGATAGACCTTGTGGCCGCCGACGCTGGCCTTCTGGATGTAGCCCTTGCGGCGGTCGGGCAGTTTGCGCCGGGTGCGCTCGCGCTCGACGATGCGCTCGACAATCCGTTCGGGCTGCGGGGCGCGGGCTTCTGCCTCGGGTTCGCGCGCGGCGCGCGGCGGCGGCTCGGTGGCCTTGGGCAGGTCGAGAACCAGATCGGCGGGCGGGGCGGCGCGACGCATCCGCAGGGCAGGGGCCTTGGCGCGGGCGGCCATGGCGATCACGCCGGCGGCGTCGGCCGGGGTGGTGTCCCATTCCAGCTCAAGGTCGGCGAGGGCGGGCACCGCCAGGGCGTGGGCGATCACCGCCAGCACCGCGAAATACGGCTCGGGGCCGAGGTCGTCGGCGGTTTCGAACACGGCCTGCTGGGCGGGGGTGAGGAAGTCGGCCGCAGATAGCGCGCCCGAGCCCATGGCGTAGGACTGGGCCTGGTCGATCTCCTCGTCGCTGAAGCCGGCCAGCCTGAGCACGTTGAGGTTCGGGTCGGCGAGATCGGCGTCGGTGGCGCCGAGCACGTCGCAGAGGAAGCCGGCGTCGATGGCGGCGAAAGCCTCGGCCAGGGTGGCGGCGAAGGGCAGGGCGGCCTCGGCCTGGGCGATCTCGTGGTCGGTGAAGCCGCGGGCGGCCAGGGCCGCGTGATCGACGCCGGGCGTCTCCGAAAGGTCCGCGCCGCCCAGTAGCCAGGCGCGCGCCTGCGACACGTCGGCGCCGACCGCCGTCAGGCCTTGCAGCGCCGCTTCGGACATCACTCGCGTCAGGACCCCGTCCTCGGTCTCGGCGACGGTGATGGGGCCGAGCCAGGGAGCGGCCGAAGCGCTCGCGCCGCCAAGGCGCAGGGCCAGTTCCGCATCGTCGAACACCGCCAGGCCGCCGCTCAGCTTGGCGCCGGAAGCGACGCACGCGGACGCCGCGTGCCGGTAGAGGTCGCGGATGGCGGTGCGGCCGACCTCGGAGTCGTAGGTCAGGCCCTGGGCGACCAGCCAGTCGGCGACGCCGGCCAGGCCGAGCGACGCCGGCCGTTCGCCGGCCACTGCGGCCAGGGCGGTCGCCAGCAGGGCGACGGCCGAGGCGAAGCCGGCGGCGTCGAAGTCCTGTCCGGTTCCGAAGCTCAACAGATTGACGGCCCCGCGCGCGCCGCCCCAGGCGCGGGCGACGCCCTGGGCGATCTCGGGGGTGAGGGCGACGGCCAGGGCGCCGGTCTCCCAGGCCGCAGCGCCGAGCGTCGCCTCTGGCCCGCCGACGCAGACAAGCTCCAGGTCCTCGAAGGTGTCGAAGTCGGGCGCGGCGCCGGCCCATTCGAGCTCGCCGGCCTTGGCCAGGGCGATGGCGTCGAGGATCATGGCGTCGGTGGCGCCGGCGGTGCGGGCGGCCTCGGCGCTGCGGGCCAAGCTGGCGTTGGCGCGCAGGTCGGCGCAGGCGGCTGGGTCGCCCTCGCAGCGCAGGATAGAGTCCATCACCGCCTGAAGGCGCGCGCCCATCTCACGGGCGGCGGCCTTGGCCATCGCGCGGCCGCGATGCTGGGCGCGCAGGGTAGAGAGGGCGGCGGCGCAGTCGGCCGCGCCGGTCCGGACGAGTGGTGTCGCGGCGTCGGAACGGGGCCAGCTCAGAGCGATCTGGCCGGCGAGGATGGCCGCGCCCAGGTCGCGGCGGAACGCGGCGCGCGCGCGGGCGGTCTCGAACAGCGCGGCCGAATCGGCGCGCTGCACGAGGTCTTCGGCGAAGCGGAACACGGCGGCGGGCAGGTCGGTGTCCTCGCCCAGCCAGTCGAGCCATGCCTCGACCCGCGCGTCGGTCCATGACGCGGGGGCCAGAACCTCGGCCACGCTGGACGCGCGCTCAAGCGTCCGCCGTTCGATCCTTGCCGCTTCTGCACCCATATCCGGCTCTCCCGTCGGGCGAGTCTAGCAGCGTCGTTAACGCGGGCAATAGATGTTGCGGTTCGGGATGCTTCCATCCCCAACATATTGCGGATTTCGCGCCGCTGGACGGTGGGCGGCCGGGCGCCTATAGTCCGCCCGCTTCCTGTCTGTCTGGAATTCCCAAACGTGCTCAAGAATATCTTCACCTGGTGGAACGGCGCGACCATCGGCATCCGCAACACGGTTCGCGGCGGCGTGTTCATCGGCAAGGACGAGCTGGGCAACAGCTACTACGAAGCCAAGGACGACCGGACTTCCTACGACAAGGGCCGCAAGCGCCGCTGGGTCATCTACAACGGCTATGCCGAGGCCTCGAAGGTTCCGGCCGACTGGCACGGCTGGCTGCACTACACCTTCGACGAGCCGCCGACTAAGGCGCCGCTGAAGCGCCAGCCCTGGGAAAAGGACCATCTGCCGAACCTGACCGGCACCGTGCACGCCTGGAAGCCGCAGGGCTCGATCGCGCGTGGCGGCGAGCGTCAGAAGGCGTCGGGCGACTACGAGGCTTGGCGGCCCGAATAGGCATGTCGCGCCGCCGCACCCTGGCCGGACTGGCGATGCTGGGCGCCCTGGCGGGCGCCGGCATGGTGAGCGCGCAACCGACACCACCGCAACAGGGGCAGCAGACCGGGCAACCGCCGCTGCTGCAGCCGCCGGCGCCGGTCCAGCCGACGACCCCGCCCAACGGGGGAACGGCGCCGCCCGCCACGCAGCCGCCGCCGGCGCGTGAAGAGGCTCCGCCGGCCCAGGTTGCTCCGCCGCCGCCGGTCGCCGCCCCGCCGATCGCCGCCGAGGAGGTCGAGGCGGCCCCGCCGCCCAAGGCCCAGGTCGCCGTTAAGCCGGCCGAGGCGGCCAAGCGGATGCGCTACGACGTCGCCGTAATCCAGGCGCTGGACAAGGTCTCGGCCGAATCCATGCGCTTCGAAGCGGCCGTGGGCCGGCCGGTGCGCTACAAGAACCTCGTCTTCACGGTGAAGGCCTGCGAGCGATCCGCAGCCGACGAGGCGCTAGAGGACTCGATCGCGCACGTCACCGTGGAATCCCAGCCGCGCGCCGCGCCGGGCAAGCCGACCCCGCCGCCGCGCCAGGCGTTCCGGGGATGGATGTATGCGTCCTCGCCAGGCCTGAACCCGCTGGAGCATCCGATCTACGACGCCTGGCTGATCACGTGCAGGGCGGCCGCGCCGGTCCCGACCGCGGCGCGCTGAAGCGAAGCCTGGGCCTGCAGCGCGCGGGCCAGGCGGCGGTGATACTCCGCCCGCGGGATCTCCACCGCGCCAAAGGTCGATAGGTGATCGGTGATGAACTGCGCATCGAGCAGCCGGTAGCCGTCGGCGAGCAGGCGCGCGACCAGGTGGACCAGCGCCACCTTGGAGGCGTCGGTGCGGCGGCTGAACATGCTCTCGCCGAAGAAGGCCGCGCCGAGCGAGACGCCGTAGAGGCCGCCGACCAGTTCGTCGCCTTCCCAGCACTCGACGCTGTGGGCGTGGCCCATCTCGAACAGCTGGGCGTAGAGGTCCTCGATGACCCCGTTGATCCAGGTCTCGGTGCGACCGGGCTTGGGCGCAGCGCATTCCAGAACCACGCGCGAGAAGGCGGTGTCGATGCGGATGTCGAAGGGATCGCCGCGCACGGTGCGGGCAAGGCGCCGCGAGACGTGGAAGGCGTCGAGCGGAATGACGCCGCGTTTCTCGGGATCGATCAGGAAGACGCGGTCGTCTTCGCGGGCGTCGGCCATCGGGAACACGCCGCGGCCGTAGCACTCAAGGAGCTCGCGGGGGCCGAAGCGTTTCATGGCGAGAGACTAATGGATTTGGCCCGAGATTTCCTCCCCCGCGCAGGCAGGGGAGGATGTCCGGATCAAACCTCTTCCTGCTGCGACTTCATCCAGCGTTCGAGCCAGTGGATGTTGTAGTCGCCGGTGAGGAAGTCGGGCTGTTGCAGCAGTTCCTGGAACAGCGGGATCGAGGTCTCGATGCCGCCGACGACCATTTCGCCCAGGCAACGGTTGACGCGGGCGATGCACTCCTCGCGGTCGCGGCCGTGGACGATCAGCTTGCCGACCAGGCTGTCGTAGTAGGGCGGGATCGAGTAGCCGGCGTAGAGCGCGCTATCGAGGCGCACGCCCAGGCCGCCGGGAGCGTGGAAGTCGCTGACCAGGCCGGGCGAAGGCGTAAAGGTCTTCGGGTTCTCGGCATTGATCCGGCATTCGATGGCGTGGCCCTCGAACACGACGTCTTCCTGCTTGAACGACAGCGGAAGGCCCGCCGCGATGCGGATCTGCTCGCGCACCAGGTCGATGCCGGTGATGGCCTCGGTGACCGGGTGCTCGACCTGCAGGCGGGTGTTCATCTCGATGAAGAAGAACTCGCCGTTCTCGTACAGGAACTCGATGGTGCCGACGCCGAGATAGCCGATGGCCTTGATCGCATCGACCACGACCTTGCCGATCTTGGCGCGGGCGGCGGCGTCGATGACCGGCGAGGGGGCTTCTTCCAGCACCTTCTGATGGCGGCGCTGCAGCGAGCAGTCGCGTTCGCCGAGATGGCAGACATTCCCGAACTTGTCGGCGATGACCTGGATCTCGATGTGACGCGGTGTCTGGAGGTAGCGCTCCATGTAGACCGCATCGTCGCCGAAGGCGGCCTTGGCCTCGGCGCGCGCGGTGGAGACCGCCTCGTAGAGGTCTTCCTCGGTCTGGGCGACCTTCATGCCCCGCCCGCCGCCGCCGGCGGCGGCCTTGATGAGCACGGGGAAGCCGATCTTCTTGGCCGCCTCGAAGGCTTCTTCCTCAGTGGTCACCGCGCCGTCGGAGCCGGGCACCACGGGGATGCCGGCGTCCTTCACCGCCTGCTTGGCGGTGATCTTGTCGCCCATCATCTTGATGTGGTCGGCGGTCGGGCCGATGAAGGTGAAGCCGTGCGCGGCCACGATCTCGGCGAAGCGCGCGTTCTCCGACAGGAAGCCGTAGCCCGGGTGGATCGCCTGGGCGCCCGTGATCTCCGCCGCGGCGATGATCGAGGGGATGTTCAGGTAGCTCTTGGCGGCCGGGGCCGGACCGATGCAGACGCTTTCGTCGGCCAGCCGCACCCACATGGCGCCGGTGTCGGCCTCGGAATGGACCGCCACGGTCGAGATGCCCATTTCCTTGCAGGCCCGGTGGACCCGCAGGGCGATCTCGCCGCGATTGGCGATGAGGATCTTGTCGAACATCGACCTACTCGATGACGATCAGCGGTTCGCCGAATTCGACCGGCTGGGCGTCTTGGACGATGATCTCGACGATCTTGCCGCCGCGCGGGGCGGGGATCGGGTTCATGGTCTTCATGGCTTCGACGATCAGCAGGGTCTGACCGGCGGCGACAGTGTCGCCGACCTTCACGAACGGCGGGGCGTCGGGCTGCGGCTGCAAGTAGACCGTGCCGACCATCGGCGACTTCACGACGTCGCCCTTGCGCTCGACGGCGGCGGGCGCGGCTTCGCCAGCCGGAGCGGCGGCCGGAGCCGGGGCGGCGGCGGCGTAGGCCGCCGGAGCGGGGGCGTACTGGACGGCCGCCGGAGCGGCGGTCTTGGCGACGCGGATCTTCAGGTCGTTGTGCTCGACTTCGATCTCGGTCAGGCCGGTCTCGGTGAGAATGTCGGCCAGTTTGCGCACCAGCCGCGCGTCGATCGGGTCGGCGGGGGCCTTGGGACTGCTAGCCATTTGATAATCCTTAGTTTTGGCTTTGACGGGCCAGGCCCGCGGCGGCCTCGACGGCCAGTTCGTAGCTCGCCCCGCCGAAGCCGGAGACGACCCCGGTGGCGACGAGGGACACATAGGTTTCGCGGCGGAACGCTTCGCGCGCCGCCGGGTTGGACAGGTGACATTCGACCACAGGAATATCGAGTGTCTTCAGTGCGTCCAGCAGGGCCACGGAAGTGTGACCATAGCCCGCGGGATTGATCACGACGGCGCAGGCTTCCGTCCGGGCTTCCTGCACCCAGTCGATGAGTTGGCCTTCGTGGTTGGATTGGCGGAAGACCACGGCATGACCGAGGGCGCCGGCGCGGCGTTCGCAACGAATGCGGACGTCCTCCAGCGTCTCCTTTCCGTAAATCTCCGGCTCCCGGACCCCCAAGAGGTTGAGGTTGGGCCCGCTAAGCACATAGATCGGTTTCGACATTCGGCTCCGCCGTCGATTCCGCCGTCTTGTAACGGGCGGCGGCGGGGGTCACAAGCATTCGGAAACTCCAAGCTTCACGAGGGCGTCATGACGCTGACCATCAACGGGGAACAAAGGGCCTTCGGCGGGGTGTCGAGCGTGGCCGCCCTGGTGGCGGAACTGGGTCTGGACGCGCGCAAGGTGGCGGTGGAACGCAATCTGGAGATCGTACCGCGATCGGCCTATGGACAGACCGCGCTCGCCGACGGCGACCGCATCGAGATCGTGCATTTTATCGGAGGCGGCTGACATGGACGGGTCGACCCACAAGGAAGACACCTGGAGCGTGGCGGGCCGGACCTTCGCCTCGCGGCTGATCGTCGGGACGGGGAAGTACAAGGACTACGCGGAAAACGCGGCGGCGGCCGAGGCGGCCGGCGCGGAGATCGTCACCGTGGCGGTGCGGCGGGTGAACCTGTCGGACCCGAACCAGCCGATGCTGGTCGACTACGTGAAACCCGACCGCTTCACCTTTCTGCCCAACACGGCCGGTTGCTTCACCGGCGAGGACGCCATCCGCACCCTGCGCCTGGCGCGCGAGGCCGGCGGCTGGGACCTGGTGAAGCTGGAGGTGCTGTCGGACACCAAGCACCTGCTGCCGGACATGGAGGAGACCCTGCGGGCGCTGAAGCTGCTGGTCGCCGACGGCTTCCAGGTGATGGTCTACTGCAGCGACGACCCGGTCTACGCCAAGAAGCTTGAGGATGCGGGCGCCGCGGCGATCATGCCGGCGGCCGCGCCGATCGGATCGGGCCGCGGCATCCAGAACTTCCTGAACCTGGGGCTGATCATCGAGCAGTCCAAGGTGCCGGTGCTGGTCGATGCCGGCGTGGGCACGGCGTCCGACGCTACGCTGGCCATGGAGACCGGCTGTGACGCGGTGCTGATGAACACCGCCATCGCCGGGGCGCAGGACCCCATCCGCATGGCGGTGGCCATGAAGCATGCCGTGATCGCGGGGCGGGAAGCATTTTTGGCAGGACGCATGCCAAAACGTATGTATGCTGACCCATCATCCCCACTATCCGGTCTGATCTGATGAGCCTCGGCGTCGACGTCTACTGGTCCTTCCGCAGTCCCTATTCCTACCTGGTGACCCCGCGCTTGCGGGAATTGGCTGAGACCTACGACGTCGACGTCCGGATGCGGCCGGTCTATCCGCTGGCTGTGCGCTCGGAGGGGTTCTTCACCAAGCAGGACCCGCTGTTCGTGCCGTATCTGGTGCGCGACGTGCGGCGGCTGGGCGACTTTCTCGGCTTGCCGCTGGCCTGGCCGAACCCCGATCCCGTGGTCATCGGCCAGAACCTCAACGGCGCGGCCGAGCAGCCGCACCTGGACCTGCTGATGCCGCTGGGCGTGATCGCCGCCCACAAGCCCCAGGCGCTGGCCTTTTATGACGAGGTCGCCCGGCTGATCTGGAACGGCCAGGACATGCCCTGGAACGAGGGCGACAAGCTGGCCCGGGCCATCGCGCGGGCAGGGCTGGACATGGCGCAGCTGCAGGCCGAAGCGGCCGGCAAGAAGGATGAGATCGCCGCTGAGATCGAGGCCAACCAGGACGCGCACCGCGAGAGCGGCCATTGGGGCGTGCCGACCATGGTCTTCGAAGGCGAGCCCTTCTTCGGCCAGGATCGCTTCGACGTTCTGGTGTGGCGTCTGAAGCAGCGGGGCCTGCGCAAGCGTGCCTGAAGAATTCAGCGGCGTTCCGTCACGGAAGGCGCTCTAGGCTCCTCGCAAACAGGGAGGGGCGCATGGGCAAGTCCAGCGGACGCCAGTCGATCTTCATCACCGGAGCGGCTTCCGGCATGGGCCGCGAGACCGCCAGGCTGTTTGCGGGGCAGGGCTGGTTCGTCGGCGGCTTCGACGTCAATGAGACCGGGCTGAGCGATCTCCAGGCCGAGCTGGGCGCCGACAACTGCCTGGTTCGCCGGCTGGACGTCACCGACCGCGACGACTACCGCGCCGCCATCTCGGCCTTCGGCGAGGCCACCGGCGGCAAGATGGACCTGCTCTACAACAACGCCGGCATCGGCCGTGGCGGACCCTTCGCCGAGCAGCCGTTCGAGGACGTGATCGCCGTCGTGCAGGTCAACCTGATGGGGGTGCTGATCGGCATCCATGAGGCCATCGAGCTGCTCAAGGCGACACCGAACTCGCTATGCTTCACGACCTCGTCGTCGTCCGCAACCTTCGGCATGGCCAACATCGCGGTCTATTCGGCCACCAAGCACGCGGTGAAGGGACTGTCGGAGGCGCTGTCGGTCGAGTTCAAGGCCTATGGCGTGCGGGTGGCCGACGTACTGCCTGGGGTGATCGACACGCCGATCCTGCCGCCGGGCGTGGCGGAGGCCGCGCCGAAGGAGGGCATGTTCCGCGCCATCCCGCCGGTCGAGGTCGCCAAGACGGTGTGGGAGGCCTACCACGCCGACAGGCTGCATTGGTACGTGCCGCCGGAGCTGGTCGAGCTGGACAAGGCCGCGACCCTGACGCCGGAGGCGGTGCGCGACCAGATGGCTCAGGGCGGCCTGTTCAACGCCGCCAGAGAATAGCTAGGCCCGGATCATGTCGGCGTCCGCCGCCAGCCCGAGCGATTGGAACATCTCGGCCCGGCCGGGACCCGGCCTGGGCGGATAGGCGTCGGCTTTCAGCTCCCTGCGGGTGAACCAGTAGCGCAGCACCTTGGCGAGGTTATCGGGGCGCTTCAGCCAGGCGGACGGGTGTTCCAGCATGTGGAAGCCGCGCAGCGCCTCGCGCAGGAGGTCGGCGTCTGAGCGGATGGCGATGTTCACGCCGTCCTCGAGGAAGCTCCTGACTAACCTGCTCCTCAGGCTGGGGCGGTGGCCCGGCGTCAGCTGCTGGCGGGCGCGGCGGATCGCGGCGCGGTCCTGGTCGCGCATGTTGAGATAGTAGGGGCGCAGTTCGGCGTTGATCCTGGCCTGGTACGCCTGGACCCGGTCCGCCGGATCGCCGCCCGACACCAGCACGTCGCGCAGCACATAGGCCGCGACCGCCGCGAACGAGCAGCCGCGCCCATAGAGCGGATTGGTGCGCACCAGGGCGTCGCCGACCGGGAAATAGCCGAGCAGCGGCGCGACGCCTTCGCCGGCCACCTGCCGCCAGCGGCTTTGCAGCTCGCCCATGCCGAACACGCGGCTGACCCCCTCGGCGATCGCCGGATCGACCCAGGGCGCCAAGCCGGGCAGGCGCGCACAGATGGCGTCGAACACCTCGGGGCGTACGATGGCCTTGCGCAGCTCCAGCTCGGGCTCGGGCGTGCAGAGGGTGATGGAAAAGCAGCCGTTGTCGGCGGGGAACAGCCCGAACTTGAGAAAGCCGAGATCGCCGGTACCTCCGGCCTTGGTGCGCTGGGGCTCCTGCGTCCCGGGCAGCAGGCGGTAGTGGCGGGTAAAGTAGAGGATGCCGGCGCTTTCGCTCTCTTCGGGAATGCTCGCGCCTTCCTCGACGAGTTGCTCGATACAGGACGAGGTGCGGCCGCCGGCGTCGATCACGAGGTCACCGATGATGTCGCGGGCTCCGGCCGCGTCGGCGACCGACACCCCGACCACTCGCAAGCCCTGGGGATCGCGCTGGGTCAGCAGCTTGCGGACGAAGGTCTCCGAATCGATCCGCACGTTCGGGTAGCGCTCGACATAGCGGCGGATCACCAGTTCCAGGGTCGTGCGCCGGCTGGTCAGCACCACGAAGTCGCGGTCGGCGGCCTGGGGTCTATAGTCCTGGCGGTGCAGGTCGGTGAGCATCCGCTCGAAGCCCAGCTCGCGGCAGCCAGCGGCCAGCAGATCGGCATGCAGTTCGGGGTGTTCGTTGCGAATGATGGTGCGCAGCCGGGCCAGGAAGGCGTGGCTGTGGCGCAGGTGGCCGACGCCGCGGCGGGTCCAGTCTACAAAGGCGTGATCGGCGTCGCCGCGCGGCGGCGCCGGGTCACGTTCGAGAATGACGATATCGCGGCCGGTCGGCGCCAGGGCCAGCGCCGTACACAGGCCGCCGATACCAGCTCCGATGATCAGCACTCGCTCGTGCATTCGGCTCGCCGTAGTCGGACGGACAGACTCTCAAGGCACTCGAGAGGAGCCTATCTGCGTCGCTGAGCGGCGCAAAGCCCGAGATTGGCGAGGGGTTTTAGCCCTTGTCGATCTGTGGCGAGGGGACGGTCTTGAGCTTGCCGGTCTTGGCTTCGGCGATGGCCGCGCGCAGCGCCGGCATGTCGGCGCCGGGGATGATGCGGTCGCCGACGATGAAGGCCGGCGTGCCCTCGATAGCCAGCGCCTGGGCGAGCACGCGGGTGTCGGCGATGTGCTTCTTGACCTCGGCGCTCGCGCCGCCGGCGCGGGCGGCGGCCGGATCGACTCCGACCGCGCGCAGGTGACGGTCGATCGCCGCCTCGTTCAGCGCCTTCTCGGCCATGAATCGCTCGAACAGCTCGATGTTCTTGGGCTTGCCGGCCGGCGACAGGGCGACCTCGGCGGCGAGGTTGCTCTCGGCCCCGAAGATCGGGAATTCCTTGAACACGAAGCGGACGTCCGGGTTTTCCTTGATCAGCTTCACCACCTCGGGCGCGCTGACCTTGCAGTAGCCGCAACGGTAGTCGAAGAACTCCACCACGGTGATCGAGCCGTTCGGGTTGGCGACGAAGTCGCGCGGATCGCGCTCGAGCTGATCGCGGTACTTGGCGAGCGAGGCCTTGGCGGCCTCGTGGGCGGCCGCCTCCTTGTTCTGCTGCAGCTTCACGACCGCCTCCTCGATCACCTCGGGGTGGGCGAGCAGGTAGGCGCGGACCTTCTGGCCGAAGTCGTCCTCCTGCTTCTGGCAGGCGGCGAGCGGCAGGGCGAGGGCGGCGCAGGCGACGAGGACGCCGCGGGAGATCTTGGTCATGTCAGGCCAATTAGGTGAGAAGCGTGGCTTTGCGAAGGCCTTTCGGCCCGTTTAGCGGGAAGATCGGCGGTTGATCGAGCCCTCGGACGCGAGATCCTTGAGATCGTCCTTGCTGGGGTTGGAGGTCAGGACGATGTCGGTGGCGCGACGCCATTCGGGGGTGTCCTTGTCGAGTTTTTCCCGGGCGCGCATGGCGAAGACCCGGGCCTGGGTCGCATCGCCCGTCGCGAAGAAGTATTCGCCGGTGGCCAGGCGGGCGAGGCCCTCCTTGCCCTGCTTGTCGTAGGCCTGCGCCAGGATGCGCCAGGCAGTGGCGTTGTCGTGCTCCTGGGTGAGCGCCTTGCGCAGTTCGCCGACGCCTTCCTCGACCTTGGCCTTGTCGTCCAGCGCGATCAGGGTCTGGCCAAGGTTGATGCGCAGCAGCGGCGCATCCGGCTTCAGCTCGACCGACTTGCGCTGGGGGGCCTCGGCTTCCTGGGCGCGGCCGAACTCGAACAGCACCTGGCCCTTGAGTTCCCAAAGGTAGGGGTTGTTCGGCTGTTCGGCGAGCAGGGCGTCGATCATCTTCAGCGACTGATCGGGCTGCTTCATCTGGTAGTAGGCGATGGCCCGGGCGTAGCGCGCCGGATAGGACGTGTCCTTCTCATCGTACTTGGTGATGGCGACGGTCGGGTTGATGAACCCGTCCAACTTCGCCTTCATGATCTCGTGCTCGGCGACCGCTTCCGGCGTGTCGGGGGTGTCGTAGTGGGCGTTCTGCTCGACCCTGTGGCGCAGCGCCTCGATCCGCGAGGACGACAACGGGTGGGAGCGGAAGTAGGCGAAGCGGCGCGCTTCCTGAAAGACTTCCTGGTAGCGGAAGTTGTCGAAGAACTCGACAAGGCCCTTACCCGACAGGCCGGCGCGCTCAAGGATCGCGGCCCCGGCCTGGTCGGCGCGGCTTTCCTGTTCGCGGCTATACCCCATGGCCCCGAGGGTGCCGAAGTAGCTGGCGCTGCCGATCAGGCCGGCGGCGCCTTCGCCCGAGCCGGCGAGTGCGGCCAGAACGCCCAATCCCATGGTCAGCAGGAACGGCGTCATGCCGGCGGAGGTCATCTCGCCCGAGCGGGCAGAGTGGCCGGCCGCCAAGTGGCCGACTTCGTGGGCGATGACGCCCTGAAGCTGGTTGGGGTTTTCCGATTCGAGGATCAGGCCGGTGAAGACACCCATGGTGCCGGGGCCGGCGAAGGCGTTGAGGTCCTTTGAGCCGATCAGCAGGATCTCGATGGACTTGGAGTCGACGCCGGCCGCCTTGAAGATCGGCTCGGAATCCTTTCGCAGGATTTCTTCGATCTCGGTGTCGCGGATGAGCGACATGCCTTCTTCGGCGCGAACCGGCGCGGCCTGCAATGTCAGGCTTAGGGCCGTCACCGCGGCCAGAGCGATTCTCGAGACCGAACGGGCAGGGAACGCCATGCCGACCAACTCCAAGCGCCCCCCGCAAAGCCCCAGATATGGAAGCCTAACGCGCTTCAGACGGACTGGAAACCGGCTCGCATGGCGCGAGCCGGTTTCCGTTGTCACAGCCCAGGGTTAGCCCCGGCGCCACCAGCCCTTCTTCGGGACCGACGGCGGAGCGCTAATCTCGTTCGGATCGGGCTCACGCGCGACCGGAGCCGCCACGGGGGCCGGTTCCGGTTCCGGCGCCGGTTCCGGGGCCGATTCGGCGACCGGCTCGACCGGAGCGGCCTCGATCGCCGGCTCGGCGGCCGCGGCCTCGGCGGCAGCGGCCGCCTTGGTGCGGCGGGCGCGCGGTTTCTTGGCGGGCTTGGCTTCCGGCTCGGCCGCAGCCGGCTCGGGAGCCGGCTCCGGTTCGGCGACGGCCTCGACCACCTCGGCCACTTCGACGGCGTCGGGCGCTTCGGCCTCGGCCTCAGCCGCTTCGGCCTTGCCGCGGCCGCGGCTGCGGCGCGAGCGGGTCTTCTTCGGCTTGTCCTCGACGGCCGGCAGTTCGACCCAGACGTCCAGTTCGACGTGCGGCTGGTCGTCGCTCACGCTCGGCGCCGGGGCGACGGCTTCAACCGCGGCCGGGGCGACGTCGTTGGCCGGAGCCAGCGCCGGGGCCGGCGCGCGGGCCGCCGGGAAGTCTTCCGACGGATCGTGCCACACGAAGGGGTCGTCGCCGTAGGGCACCCAGGGACGGGTCCAGGCGAACATGTCGGCCGGACGGCCGTCGTCGCGCATCCGGCGGCCGCCGCGGCGGCCGCGGCGGCGGCGGCGGCCGCCATCGTCGCTCTCGCGATCCTCGCGAGTTTAGCGGGC
>NZ_JAPMTQ010000065.1:0-14141 GCF_026411515.1 Phenylobacterium sp. 58.2.17
TCGGCCATCGCCGCCACCCCGGCCTGCCGCCGGGCGAGCAGCACGCCGCGATAGCGCCCGGCGGTCGCGGCCGGCACGTCCAGCGCCGCCACCGCCTGCACCTTCGGGTCGGAGCGCGCCGCCAGATAGGCGGCGAGGTTTGTCATGGCGACGTCGACCTCGCCGGCGCGCAGGGCCTCGGCCAAAGCGTCGGGGGTCTCCAGCAGCACCACCTGGGTCTCCCGGCCCAGCGCCGCGCCCAGCTGATCGGCCATCGGCTTCAGCGCCGCAGCGCGGTCGTATTTCGGATAGGCGTAGGTCGCCACTTTCAGCGGCGGGGGCGGCGCGACGGCCAGTTGCGCGGTGAGCAGGAGTGCGATCATGCCCGCCGCACCTTGTCGCTAGAACACCACGACCGAGCGGATGCTCTCGCCGGCGTGCATCAGGTCGAACGCCTTGTTGATGTCTTCCAGCGGCATGACGTGGGTGATCATCGGGTCGATCTGGATCTTCCCGTCCATGTACCAGTCGACGATCTTCGGCACGTCGGTGCGCCCGCGCGCGCCGCCGAAGGCCGAGCCCTTCCAGACGCGGCCGGTGACCAGCTGGAACGGGCGGGTGGAGATTTCCTTGCCGGCCTCGGCCACGCCGATGATCACGCTCTCGCCCCAGCCGCGATGGCAGGCTTCCAGCGCCTGGCGCATGACGTTGGTGTTGCCGGTGCAGTCGAAGGTGTAGTCCGCGCCGCCGTCGGTCAGGGCGACCAGGTGCGCGACGATGTCGGCGCCGCCGATGTCGTTGGGATTGACGAAGTGGGTCATGCCGAACTTGCGGCCCCATTCCTCGCGGTCCGGGTTGATGTCGACGCCGACGATCATGTCGGCGCCCACCATCTTCAGGCCCTGGATGACGTTGAGGCCGATGCCGCCCAGGCCGAAGACGATGCAGTTAGAACCCGGCTCGACGCCGGCGGTGTTGACCACCGCCCCGACCCCGGTGGTGACGCCGCAGCCGATGTAGCAGGCCTTGTCGAACGGCGCGTCGGGCCGGATCTTGGCGACCGCGATCTCGGGCAGCACGGTGTAGTTCGAGAAGGTCGAGCAGCCCATGTAGTGGGCGATGGCCTGGCCCTTGTAGCTGAACCGGCTGGTGCCGTCGGGCATCTGGCCTTTGCCTTGCGTGCCGCGGATCGCGGTGCAGAGGTTGGTCTTGCGCGACAGGCAGCTTTTGCACTGGCGGCATTCGGGCGTGTAGAGCGGGATCACGTGGTCGCCGGGCTTGACGCTGGTGACGCCGGGGCCGACCTCGACCACCACGCCCGCGCCCTCGTGGCCCAGGATCGAGGGGAAGATGCCCTCAGAGTCCAGGCCGTCCAACGTATAGGCGTCGGTGTGGCAGATGCCGGTGGCCTTGATCTCGACCAGCACCTCGAACGCCTTGGGACCTTCCAGGTCGACCTCGACGATTTCCAGCGGCTTCTTGGCTTCGAAGGCGACGGCGGCGCGGGTCTTCATGGCGTCCTCATGGATGGCGGTTGGCGGGTGTCGCCCCCACTACGATGCGTCTTCCCGGAGGGAAAGCCACGATCAGCGTGAACTGCGCCGCGCGTCCACCGGCCAGGTTTCCGACGCCCCGTCCTCGTCCACGACGATCAGCGCGTCATAGAGGTTGATGGTGGGGTCGATGTGCCCCGGCTGCAGCCAGACCAGGTCGCCGACCTTGGGCGCGTCGGCCGGCCAGGCGATGGCGGCGTCCTCGTCGGCGGCGGTGATCCCGCCGGCGAAGTCGGCCCCGGCGGCCTTGATCACGCCCATCATCGCCGGGTGGAAGATCGCCGCGTGCTCGTCGCCCATCGGCCGCCAGCGCGCGCCCTGCGGCGCGCCGGCGATCACCCGGGCGGGCGGGCCGTCGACCGAGTGCGCCTTGAGGCCGCTGTCGCAGACCACGTGGGTCTTGTGGCGGGCCGAGACCACGCTGGTGGCGATGAACAGCGCCTGCTTGAACGGCCAGGCCTGGCCGTCGATGGCGCCGCAGTCCTCGTACTCAACGTCCATGAACACGTAGGAGCCGGCCTGGATCTCGTTGAAGACGCCGCTGGCCAGGTCCTCGACATAGGTGCCGGTGCCGCCGCCGGTGACGAGTTCCGGCTTCAGGCCGGCCTCGGCCAGCTCGCCGACCAGCGCGCCCAGCCGCTGGCGGGCTGCCTGGCAGGCGCCGCGCCGCGCCTCCAGGTCGGCCAGGTGCTGCAGGTGGCCGAGATAGGCCTGGATCCCGCGATAGCGCAGGCCCGGCGTCTGGGCGGCCAAGCGGGCGAGGGCGGCGACCTGTTCCGGCGGCACGCCGGTGCGATGGGTGCCGAGGTCGATGTCGACGACCAGGCCGATGGTGGTTCCCGCAGCTTGCGCCGCCGCGCCCAGCCGCGCGATCTGGCCCGCGTCGTCGGCGACCACCGCGATGCTGACGCTCGAGGCGGCGATGGCGGCGATCTTCTCCGCGCCCCAGGGCGCCGGCGGCGAGGTGATCAGCAGGTCGCGCACGCCCGCGGCGGCATAGGCCTGCGCCTCGCCCACCGTCTGGCAGCACAGCCCGACCGCGCCCAGCTCGACCTGGCGGCGGCCCAGCGTCGTGCACTTGTGCATCTTGCCGTGGGCCCGCAGGCTGACCCCGGCGGCGCTGCAAGCAGCCTGCATGGTCGCCAGGTTCGCCTCCAGCGCCGCTCGGCGCACGACCAGGGCCGGCGTCACGGGAGGCTGGAACGAGAGCAGGGGGCCTAGGGTGTCGGTCACGGTTTCCTCGCCGGCGAATGGACGATGAGCTGGATTTCTACGATTCCGGTCTCACCGAGGACCCCGGTCGTACCAACCGCGGTCCAGGCTGGATAGGGCGGCCGGAAGTATTCGCCGACCACCTCCTCGAAGGCGGCGAACTGCTGGTCCTTGGTCCCGGCGAAGTTGGGCCCGTCCCAGACATGGAACGAGTTGATCATCGCCACGTCGGCGAAGGTCGCGCCCGATGCGGTCAGGGTCTTCTTCAGCTGTTCGAAACTGCGCCGGGCCTGGGCCTTGAAGGCCTCGGCGTCATTGGCTTCGCCGGGGGCGCGGAACACCACCACGCCCGAGACATAGAGCGTGTCGCCGGCCCGCCGGGCGGCGGCGTAGCGCCACTCGTCATGCGCCTTCTTGGCGCCGGCGTTCGGCAGGATCACCTCGCCGCCGGGGCTGGGAAGCCGGATCGGATATTCCTGGGCGCCGGCCGAACCGGCGGCCAGCAGAAGGACGGCGAGGATCAGGGCGCGCATGGAGGCTCTTGTCTGAAAGGTGGAGCTTCCGACAAGTTCCCCGCGCGCGCCAGCGGCAAGCGTCGGTCGACCGGGCCCGTCGCCCGGCCGACCAAGGCGCCTACTTCTTCGGCTTGGCCGCCTGGACCTCGATCTCGACCATCATGCCCGGCGCCACCAGTGCGGCGACCTGGCTGGTGATGCGGGCGGTCTTGTTGGGCTGGGTCTCGGTTCCGTAGAACTGCTTGTAGCCCTCCATCATGCCGGCGAAGTCCATCGCCCCGCCCTTGGCCGGGTCGCCGACCAGCAGCACCCGCATCATGAACACGTCGCCGTGGGTCAGGCCCTCGGCCTTCAGAATGTCCTCGATGCGCTTGAGGACGCCGATGGTCTGGGTCTTGGTGTCGCCGAACTGGGGCGGCGTCCCGGCCGGGGCGCCGGCGTTCAGCGCCGGCGGGGTGATGCCGCTGACGTACATGATGTCCGTGCCGGCCGGCACCACGGCCGCCTGCAGGATCGGCGAGGTCGCCGCTCCTATCCGCTTGACCTGGGCGGCGGCGGGCGTGGCGGCGACCAGCGCCAGCAGGGCGGCCGGCAGGATGAACTTTCGCATGAACTTCGGTTTCCTATGACTGAGCTTGGCTATTGGGCAGGCGATTGCGATGACGATCAAGCCGCCGCGCGGGGTTCCACCAATGCCCGCTGCTTAACCTGTTCGTTGAGCGCCGCGATCGTGCGTTGCGCCGAATAGACGGCGCCTTCCTGCCAGCCGGGCGTCTGGCTGAGGTGTGCGCCCGAAAAATGCACACGCCCGTGCGGCTGGTTCAGCAGCCGGTACTCCGCCGAATCGAAGTGCCCCTCCTGCACGCCGCCGCGCTCGCCCCAGCGCGGCCAGGGCCCCATGTTGTAGGGAATCTTGCTCCAGTTCACGACGACCGGATTGGTCAGCTCCGCGTCGCGTCCGGGGTGCAGCTTGCCGACCACGCTGCGGGCCATGGCGATCTGCTCGGCCAGCGGGCGCTTGGCGAAGCCCTCGGCGCGCGAGCCCGAGCCGTAGCAGGCCAGCAGCATGCCGCGCTCGGTGTGCAGGCCGTTGGACGGATACCAGACCAGGCTGGTCTCGCCGCCGACGAACGAAATGCCGCCGTAGATCTGCTCCTTCTCCCAGAACCGCGGCGCATCGAAGCCGATCTTGTTGGAGAAGTCGTTGGGCACCGAGGCGATCGCCGCCTTCACGTCCTTGCCGAAGTTGTTGTCGATCTTGGCCAGCAGGGCCAGCGGCAGGGTGATGATCGTGTAGTCGCCCTCGACCGCCTGGGTCTTGCCGCTGACGGTGTCGCGATAGGTGATCTTGACGCCCTTGCCGTCGGCCCGGATCTGGGTGACCTCGGCGTTCCTGATCACCGGGCTGCGGATGGCGCGCTCGAAGCCGGCGATGATCTGGTCCATGCCGCCGACCGGCTGGAACATCGTCGCCTGCATGTTGATGTTGTCTTCGAACAGGGTGGCGCCGATCTGCGGGTGGCCGATCAGGTCGCGGAACGCGGCCGGATCGCGCGCCTTGGCGAACTGGTCCGCCGCGCCGGGCGCCTGCAACAGGCCCGATCGCTCGGTGCCCTTGAACGCCATGTCCTCGCCGAGGTCGCCGTAGGTCTTCAGGAACGGCAGCAGCTTTTCCTTGTCCTCGACGCTGAGATCCTGGTCGAGGGCGCCCTTGTTGACCGCCTTGGCCAGCAGCTCGGAGATGTAGCCGCGGGTGTCGTTGACCCCCTGGCGCATCTGCAGCTTCTTGCCGCCGTCGGCCCACAGATAGGCGCTGCGGCTGGAATTGATCTCGACCTCCAGCGGCACGCCCAGCTTGCTGCAGTATGACAGCAGCCCCTGGTGATGGCTCGGGATCCGCGCCGGCCCGGCGTTCATGTAGAGGCCGTCGGAGAAGCGCACAGTCTGCGTCTCTTCGCCGACCATCTCGACCTTGTCGCCGCCTCGCAGCGTCCAGTTGCGCCCGCCCAGGCGCCCGCGCGCCTCCAGTAGCGTCACGTCATAGCCGGCCCGCTCCAGCTCATAGGCCGACACCAGGCCGGCCACGCCGCCGCCCAGGATGACCACCCGCTTGCCGCGGCCCGCGTCCGCGGCCATCGCCGGCGTCGCCGCCGAGGCCACTGCGCCCATCAGGCCCAAGGTCCGCATCGCCGAATAGGTCGCGCCGTAGCCGCCGGTCGCGCCCAGACGGTGAAGAAATAAACGCCGACTGATCCCCATCTTTCGAGTTCCCCAGATCAACCACCAAGGCGTTCATGACCCGCCTGCTCGCGCAGCTGTTCAAGCGCGGGGCGGGCCCACGGGCGCTTCGGCGAACGGCGTGATCAAACGTGCGGCGCCGGCGGCTCGAATATTCCGCATCCGGAACACTGTCCGAATCCCGAGCAATGCCCATCCGACAGGTATTGATTAAAAGCGGGGTCGCCCATGTCCGAATGTCGGGCAGAAGTCGGCCCATCGGGTGCTTTGCGGCGGGGCGCTGATTGACAGTGGAAACCTGCCGCGCGGAGCCTTCGGACGTCGCGGCGGTTCATGTGCCCGCCCCGACGCCAGTAACCGCAAGACAAGAAGCAAGAGCGCGTTCGAGGAAACAAACAGGACCCGGGCTCTCACCTGCGTGGAGAGTGTCTGAGATGCGCCAGCCTATGCCTGTACCAAGTCCAGACGCGCCGATGCTCATCGCATCGCTCACCGCGACTCTTTTCCAAAACGATCCGGCCGTCTGACCGCTGCAAAGCGGCTGCGGGGGGCTGTGACCAATGACGGTCGATGTCGGCCGTCTGTGCTGTGGGGGCAATAATCATGAGAACCAACGTGCGTATCGGACTGCTCGCGGGCGTCTCTCTCGCGACCCTGTTTTCGGCCGGGATGGCGGCCGCCCAGTCATCGACCATCGACGAGGTGGTCGTCACCGGCTCGCGCGCCTTGCCGCGCACGGTGATGGAGTCGCCGGTGCCGGTCGATTCGTTCAGCGCCGCGGACATCGAGGCGATCTCGCATTCCGACACTCAGGACCTGCTGAAGACCCTGGTGCCGTCCTACACCATCACCCGCCAGCCGATCTCCGACGGCGCCACCTTCATCCGCCCGGCGGCCCTGCGCGGCCTGTCGTCGGACAAGACCCTGCTGCTGGTGAACTCCAAGCGCCGCCACCGCGCGGCGCTGGTCACCACGGGCGGTGACGGCAGCCAGTCGGCGGACGCCGCCCAGATTCCGTCGGCGGCGCTCAAGTCGGTGGAGGTCCTGCGCGACGGCGCCGGGGCGCAGTACGGCTCCGACGCCATCGCCGGCGTCATCAACTTCATCCTGAAGGACAATTCCGAGGGCGGCATGCTGACCGTCCAGGCCGGCCAGTACTACGAGAAGGATGGCGAAGGCATCGTCATCGGCGGCAACAAGGGCTTTTCCATCGGCGACTCCGGCTTCGTCAGCGTCTCCTTCGAGTGGACGACCGACCAGCCGACCAGCCGCGGCAAGCAGTACTGCAACCGCAATATTCCCAACCAGTCGGCCGGCTTCTGCTCGGCCCTGTTCCCGACCGAGACCACGGCGCCCGGCTCGGCCTATAGCGCCGCATACGCCCAATCGGTCGGCTATATGCCCGGCCGCATTCCCGACGTTTGGCAGAAGTGGGGCCAGCCGGAGTCCGAGGCCCTGCGCGTGTTCGTCAACGCCGGCTACGAGGTCTCCGAGAACCTGGATTTCTACATCTTCGGCAACTACGGCCAGAGCCACGCCAAGGAAGACTTCAACTACCGCCCGCCGATCGATGTCGGCGCCACCACAAACCAGGCCGACGACTACGTCTATACCCGCAGCGGCGCCCTGTTCCGCGCCAACCAGATCTTCCCGCGCGGCTTCACGCCCCAGTTCTTCGGCGACGTCTACGACGTCAGCGTAGCGGGCGGCTTCCGGGGCGAGGTGCTGAACGGCCTGGGCTATGACCTGTCGGCCCGCTACGGCCGCAACGAACTGGCCTACGACCTGACCGAGACGGTGAATTTCTCGCTGGGCGAGGCCTCGCCCACCGAATTCCATGTCGGCTCGCTGGTCTCCGACGAGTGGTCGCTGAACGCCGACTTCACCTACGAGGTCGCCACCGGCTTCACCGAGAACCCGCTGGCCATCGCCTTCGGCGCCGAATACCGCAAGGAAGGCTACGAAATCCTGACCGGCGACGTGCCGTCCTACACCGCCGGGCCCTATTCGGCGCAGGACCCGTACGACTTCTGCACCAATGAGACGGCGATCGCCCAGCGCACCCTGCGACCGACCGCGCCGCAGAATGCGGGCATCGTCTGCAACACCCCGACCATCGTGCTGAACGGGCGGACCATCACCAACCCGGTCTATGCGGTGCTCGGCGTCGGTTCGAACGGCGCCCCCGGCTTCCCGCCCCTCTATTCGGGCCGCCTGACCCGTGATTCCTACGCGGTCTATACCGAGGCCAGCCTCGACGTCACCGACCGCCTGTTCCTGCAAGGCTCGCTGCGCGCCGAGGACTTCTCCGACTTCGGCTCGACTGTCGACTACAAGGTCGCCGGCCGCTTCGAGATCGTGGACGGCATCGCCATCCGCGGTTCGGTCGGCACCGGCTTCCGGGCCCCGACCACAGGCCAGACCTTCACCACCTACACCTCGACCGTGGTCAACAACGGGGTGCCGGTGGCCCAGGGCCTGTTTCCGGCGACCAACCCGGTGGCGCAGTATCTGGGCGCCGAGCCGCTGGGACCGGAAAAGTCGGACAACTATTCGATCGGCCTGACGCTCGAGCTGTTCGACGGTCTGAACATCACGCTCGACGCCTACCACATCAAGGTCGACGACATGTTCTACGCGATCACCCCGATCACGGTGACGCCGACCATCACCGCCGCGATGGTCGCCGCGGGCATTCCGGGGGCCGACACCATCGGCCAGGTGAACTTCTTCCAGAACGCCTTCGACGCCAGCGTCACCGGCCTGGACGTGGTCGCCACCTACGCCCGCGGCTGGGACAACGGCCAGAGCACCAACTTCTCGGCTTCGTTCAACATCAACAACCCGGTGGTCGAGGAGGTGAAGAAGTTCGTCGACGCCACCGGCACGACCCGCACCTTCTTCGACGGCGAGTACATCTACGACTTCAAGCACGCTACGCCGCACTGGCGCTCGGTGCTGACCGCGACCCACCACATGGGGCCGTTCTCGATCATGGGGCGGGCGAACGTCTATGGCTCGTACAAGAACATGTACAGCGTCTCGATCCCGACCGTTCAGACCTGGGATCCGGAGGTCCAGTTCGACGTCGAGGCCAACTGGGACATCGATGAGACCTACAGCCTCACGGTCGGGGCGCGGAACATCTTCGACAACTATCCGGCCCCGGATGAAACGGGCGAGCAGGGCACCAACGGGCGCATCTACCGGTCGGACTCGATCGTCGACTGGCAGGGCGGGTTCTACTACGCCAAGATCCAGATGAAGTTCTGATCCGGAAGGGGCGGCCCCCGCGCGGGGCCGCCCGATTTCGTGTCAGATCGCCTTGCCCATCCGCACCAACGGCACCTTCACGCCGTTCGAGGTCTGCGCCTCGAACGGCTCGATGCGCTGGTAGCCGCAGGCGGCGTAGAGCGGCTCGCCGGCCATGGTCGCGGCCATCTCGCAGCGGCTGAAGCCCTCGGCCTTCGCCTTGGCCTCGCAGGTGGCCAGGATCAGGCGTCCAACCCCGCGTCGGGTGAAGTCGGGACTGGTGTACATCGCCCGCACCCGCGCCGGGTCCGTGGCGGGGTCGACCAGCGCCGCGTCGCGGCCGGCCGAATGGTCGCCGCCGAACAGGGTCGCGCGCCGGCTCCAGCCGCCGCACCCGGCGATCGCGCCGCCCGCTTCGACCACGTAGTAGGTGCCGTCCTCGATCAGCTGCGTGTCGAGGCCCATCACCTCCTGCGAGGCGAGCACCTCGGCCGGCGGCAGGAAGGCGGGGAGCAGCTCCTTGATCGCGCGGTCCATCACCGCCTTCAGGGCCGGGATGTCGCCGCTGACGGCGGGGCGGATGGTCAGGGTCTGGCTCATGGACACTAGCTAGCGACGCGGGCTGCCCGCGTCACCCTTACGGCAATCACTAAGGGACGCCTTGCCCCGGCTTGGCGCAATTCACGCAATGACGTACCAACCTGCCATGGCGAGCGCGTTCGATTTGTTCAAGTTGGGTGTGGGCCCGTCCAGCTCCCACACCATGGGTCCGATGACCGCCGGCGCGCGCTTCCTGCGGCGCCTGCGCGACCAGGGGCGATTGGCAAAGGTCACCCGCGTGGAGACCGTGCTCTACGCCTCGTTGGCCCTGACCGGGCGGGGCCACGCCACCGACCGCGCGGTGATCCTGGGCCTCGCCGGCTTCGTCCCCGCCAGCATCGATCCCGACGCCGCCGACGCCGCCCTGGAGACGATCCGCGCGACCAGCCGCCTGAAGCTCGGCGACGAGGGGCCGGAAGTCGACTTCGACGAGGCCCGCGACATCCTCTGGGAAGGCCGCACCCGCCTGCCGCAGCATCCCAACGGCCTGGCCTTCCGCGCCTTCGGCGGCGAGGCGCTGCTCGACGAAAAGCTCTACTTCTCGATCGGCGGCGGCTTCGTGGTCGACGAGGCCGAACTGGCGGCCAACGCCGCGCCGATCCGCGCCGCGGCCGAGCCCTATCCCTACGCCTCGGGCGCCGAACTGCTGGCCCAGGCGCAGGCCGCGGGCCTGACCATCGCCGAGCTGATGTTCGCCAACGAGACGGCCGTGCGCGCCCCGGCCGAGGTCGAGGTCGGCCTCGACGCCATCTTCGCGGGCATGGAGGCCTGCATCGAGCGCGGCCTGCGCCAGGAGGGCTGCCTGCCCGGCGGCCTGAAGGTCCGCCGCCGCGCGCGGCAGATCCACACCGACCTGATGAGCAAGGTCGAACGCAACATCTCCGATCCGCTGGCCGCCCTCGACTGGGTCAATCTCTGGGCGCTGGCGGTGAATGAGGAGAACGCCGCCGGCGGCCGCGTCGTCACCGCCCCGACCAATGGCGCGGCCGGGCTGCTGCCGGCGGTGCTGCGCTACTACGACCGCTTCCATCGCGGCGGGCCGGAGGGGCGGCGGACCTTCCTGCTGACCGCCGCGGCGATCGGCTCGCTCTACAAGCGCAACGCCTCGATCTCGGGCGCCGAGGTCGGCTGCCAGGGCGAGGTGGGCGTCGCCTGTTCGATGGCCGCCGCGGGGCTGACCGCCGCGCTCGGCGGGACCAACGCCCAGATCGAGAACGCCGCCGAGATCGCCATGGAGCACAATCTGGGCCTCACCTGCGACCCGATCGGCGGCCTGGTCCAGATCCCCTGCATCGAGCGCAACGCCATGGGTGCGGTGAAGGCCATCGACGCCTCGCGCCTGGCCCTGCTCGGCGACGGCCAGCACACTGTCTCCCTCGACAAGGTCATCGCCACCATGAAGCGCACCGGCGAGGACATGAACGAGATCTACAAGGAGACCTCGCTGGGCGGCCTGGCCGTCAACGTCGTCGAGTGCTGAGCCGATGAACGCCCGATGAACGACCCTCTCAAGGGCAGTTCAAGGCGTCGCTTCTAGCGTTCGGTCCTGGGCTGGGCGTCCTATGAAAGGGACACGCGACATGAAGTTCCTGATCGCCGCGCTCGCCGGAGGCGCGATGCTGCTGGGCGGAACGCTCGCCGCGGCGAACCCGGCCCCGAGCTCCGCGCCGGCCGAACGCCCGCTCGGCGTCGACGCCCGCATTCCGTTCGCCGCCACCACGGGCATTCGCAACTTCCAGGCCGACGGGGACGACGCCCTGTGGATCGAGGGCCAGCGCGGCGAGTGGTATCGCGCCGAGCTGTTCGGCCCCTGCATCGGCCTCGACCACGCGATGAAGGTCGGCTTCGTCCCGCGCGGAACCAGTTCGCTCGACCGCTTCGGCCAGGTGCTGGTCGACGGCTCCAAGTGCCAGATCTCCAGCCTGGTGACCTCGGCTCCGCCGCCGGCCAAGGCCAAGAAGGCCAAGGCGTCCTAGGGCGGCGACAACCGCATCACGACCGCCTGACCGCCCAGCGCGCCGCCCAACAGCGCCTCGCCCGGACGGCTGGCGTCGATGTCCGACAGATAGAGGTTCGAGCCTGAGTCCAGCAGCTTGGGCGCCGACACCGCCCCGTCGGGGCCGAGCGTCAGCAGCATCGCGCCCACGTGGGTTTTCATCTCGCTGGGGGCGTAGGGATCGGGCCTTGCAAGCGGTCCTGTGCGGTAGTCGACCTGGCTCAGCTTGGCCGCGGCGATCAGCGCGCCGCCGTCCGTCATCGCGCCCAACGCCCGCACTTCGGACCAGCCCAGGCTGTCGTCGCGATAGACCAGCCGGGACTGCAGACTTGCATCCAGCGCAATCACGCCTGCCTTCAGCTCGGCCTCGCAACTCGCCATGAAGCCGCCGCCCAGCAACACCTGGCCGTCCCGCGCCAGGGCCGTCGGCGCGGTCCAGCCGGTCAGCTGCTGCGAGGAGATCAGCGCGCCGCTCTTCCGGTCCCGCAGCTCGGCCCAGGTGATCGGCACGCCCATGCAGGGCGACAGGTCGTAGTCGTCCTCGCCCAGCGCCTGCCGCTGGGCCGGCGGGTGGCGCACGGTGTAGGTGACCAGCACGCGCTCGCCGAGCGGGGTCAGGGTGGCGTCCTCGATGGCGACGCCCTGCGGCGGCGTGGCCGTGAACAGCAGCCGCGGCGGCTGCGCGCCGTCGATCAGCATCACGCGCAGTTGGTCGGCGACGTCCCGGCCGGCGGCCCGTGCGCGCCCGGCGCTGTCGGCGATGGCGACCAGGGCCTGGCCCGGGCCAAGCGTCACGCCTGTGGCGGCGAGCGAGTCCATGCCTTCGGGTCGCTCCCCGCGCCAGGTCGCCCGTAGCGCCCCGCTGGCCTTGTCCAGCGTCTCGATGACGGGGGCGGCGCCCCCGTCGGCGCCGGCGTGCCCGCCGCCGACCAGGACTGCAGAGCCCATCTCGACCATCAGCCAGGTCGGGGCCGACAGCTGCATATCGCGCCGCCAACCGCCGCTCAGCGCCGTTCCGGCCTTCGAACCCGCATCCGAGAACCGGCTCAGAACCTGTTCGCCCACGCGCTGCAGCGCGACGACCTCGCCCCTGACGCCGGAGATCGGGTCCACCGTCAGCTTGCCGGCGCCAGGCGCCGCCGGCGGCCGTGCGCCGTCGCCCAGCACGATCAACGGCGCCCAGAAACGCGGGTGCAGATAGGCCCGCGAGGGCGGCGCGGCCAGAAACGTCCGCTGGGCCTGGGCCAGCGCCAGGGCCGGGCTTTCGCCATGCTCGGTCCGCAGGGTCTCGAAGGTGGTCGCCACCACCTCCTTGGTGGTCTCCGAATCCACCGCCCACAGCGAGCCCAGGGTCGAGGGTACGCCGGCCACCGCAAATGCCGAGGCCAGGGCCGGCAGCTCGCCGGCCATCTGCGCGACGTCGTAGTTGGCGGTGTTGCAGGCCGACAGCGCCACGAACTGCGCCCCCAGGTTCAGGTCGGCGATCTCCGAGGCGGTCAGCAGCCCATCGTCCAGCGGATCGGTCGAGGAGACCGGCGTCAGCGCCAGGGCCGGCTCGCTCAGCCCCTCGATCTCGTCGCGGATCAGCCCGTGGGTGGCGAACGACAGGTAGCGGTAGGAGCCCAGCAACTGGCCGCGCACGCCGCGCTCGGTCGCCGCGTTCTGGACCAGCAGCTTGGTCGAGGCGAACCCCTTGGCCGACCGCTCCAGCTCGTCCTTGGTCTCCGGCAGCGGCGCCAGGGCGGCCAGGCCTGCGCTGCGCGAGCCCTTGAGCAGCATCCTGGCGCGGTCCTCGCCCTGGTCGGTCGCCCCGCTCAGCACCGGATCGCCGACGCCCAGGAAGTCGAAGTCCGACGCCGGCGCCAGCGCGCCTGAGCGCGCCGCCAGGATCGCGCCCGGCGATCCCGCATAGCTGACCGCATGACGGCGCACGAGCCAGTCGGCCTGGGCCAGGTCATAGCCCTCGCCCAGCTTCGGCGGCGCCTGCGCCAACAGCACCGACAACGGCAGCGGCGTGACCGAGGCGTCGGCCATCCACAGCAGGTGGTCGCCGGCCTTCACACAGCCCTCGAACGGCGCGATCAGCAGCTTGTGCATCCGCACCGCCGCGGCGGCGGGGAACTGGGCGTCCAGTTCGTCGGAGGGCGCGTGCCCGGCGGTCAGCGCCGCCTGCAGGATCTTGATGTCCAGCGTGGCCTGCCGCAGTTCGGCCGGCGCGATCAGCCGCATCACCCGATCCTGCCGCACGCACATATAGGCCATGCCGCCCGGAACCATGGCCACGCTCAGCGCCGCCTCGCCGGGCCGCAGCGCCGCCTGGAAGCGCTTCAGGTCGACCAGGTCCGACTCAACAGCCGGCCCGAGCGACCGGTCGATCTCGTCCAGCCGGACGGCGAAGTCGCGCAGCGCGCCCCGGGCGCGGACGTCGTGGCTGAGCAACGCGTCATACGCGGGCGCCTGAACGTGGCTCGCCAGCTTGGCGATCTCTCCCCGCTCATAGGCGTCCCGCCGCGCCCGCAGGCGCAGCCCCTGGTGGATCGACCGGCGCTGCAGCGCGTCCTTGGCCTGGGACAGCGCCACCAGCGCGTCGGCGTCGATGTTCGCCTGGACCCGCCCGGCCAGCTGGAACAGCACGAAGTTCGTCTCATCCGCCTCTGGCCCGGCACGGTCGCCCTGGGCGAGGGCGAACGAGATGAGGATCTGCTCGATCGCGGCCGGCCGGCGCGAGGCGCCGACGCCCAGCGCCGGCGCACGCTTCGCGGCGTCCGCGATCAGGCGGCCGGTCTGCGCCAGCCC
>NZ_JAPMTQ010000066.1:0-13257 GCF_026411515.1 Phenylobacterium sp. 58.2.17
CAGCGCCCTGGCGGCGGCGAGCAGCGCCAGGGCCAGCCCCAGCGTCACACCGACCACCGCGCCGGCGGCCAGCGCGCTCACGGCGAGCGCGCCGCGACCACGCCGATCGACCAGTCGCAGTTCAAGGGCCCCAAGCGCGGCGGCAAGCCGGCCGCGGAGAAGCGCTGGACGCCGCTGGACTAAGCTAAGCAATTCCTCCCCCGCTGGGGGAGGTGGCTCGCTGCGCAGCAGCGAGACGGAGGGGGCCTGCTGAGTCAGCAAGCCCCCTCAGTCAGCCATGCGGCGGACAGCTCCCCAGCGGGGAGCAATTGGTCTAAGATCGATAGTCGCCGTTGATCGCGACGTACTGCTTGGTCAGGTCGCAGGTCCACATGGTCGCCGAGGCGCGGCCGACGCCGACGTCCACCGACACCTCCAGCTCCTGGTTTTTCATGTAGGCGCTCATCTTGGCCTCGTCATAGGTCGGCGAGATCAGGCCGTCCTGCGCGGCGACCAGCGGCCCGAACTGCACCTTCACCCGGTCGCGGTCGATCGGCTCGTCGGCGCGGCCCACGGCCATGACGATCCGGCCCCAGTTGGCGTCCTCGCCGGCGAAGGCGGTCTTGACCAGCGGGCTCTCGCAGATCGTGCGGGCGATCTTGCGGGCGCTGGCCGAGCTCTCGGCCCCGCTCACCGTCACCTTCACGAACTTGCTGGCGCCCTCGCCGTCGCGAACCAGCTGCAGCGCCAGGTCCATCAGCACCGCCTCCAGCTTCTCGCGGAAGTCGGCCAGCCGCCGGTCGCCGGCGCGGCTGATGCTCGGCGCGCTGGACTGGCCGGTGGCGAACAGCAGCAGGGTGTCGTTGGTCGAGCGGTCGCCGTCCACCGTCACCGCGTTGAAGCTGTTGCGCGTGTAGAGGCTGGCCAGGGTCTGCAGCGCCGTCGAGGAGATCTTCGCGTCGGTGGCCACAAAGGCCAGCATGGTGGCCATGTCGGGCGCGATCATGCCCGAGCCCTTGGCGATGCCGGCGATGCGCACCTTCTCGCCGTCGATGGTCGCCTCGGCATAGGCGCCCTTGGGAAACGTGTCGGTGGTCATGATCGCCCGCGCCGCGCCGGCCCAGCCGTCGTCGGTCAGCTTGGCTTCCACGTCGGGCAGCCGGTGGGCGATCTTGGTGTCGTCCAGCAGCACGCCGATCACCCCGGTCGAGGCGACCATCACGTCGCGCTGGCGGCAATCGAAGCGCTTGGCCACGGCCGAAGCCACCCGCCGCACCGCGTCCGCGCCCGGCTTGCCGGTGAAGGAATTGGCGCAGCCGGCGTTGACCACCAGGGCGCGCACGTCGGCGCCCTTGGTCATCTCCAGATGCTTCTTGCACCAGTCGACCGGCGCTGAGCCGATGCCGTGGCGGGTGAACACGCCCGCGCCGGCCGTGCCCTTGGCGAAGCGCATGACCAGCAGGTCCTCGCGCTCGTGCTTGTAGAAGCCGGCCCGACCCGTCGCCAGCTGCACGCCGGGGATCGCCGGGATCTGCGGAAACGGCACGGCCAGGGGCGAGACCGGAAGCGCGCCCTTCGCGGGCTTGGGCTCCTCGACCTTGGCCGCAGGTTCGGTCTTCTTGGCGGCGCGCTTGATGGCGGTCGCCAGCGGGTCGACGATGGCGCCGGCCAGCGCCTCGACGGGCTTGGCGGCGGCTTCCAGCGCCTTGCCGGCGGTGGACTTGATCGGGGCGGCCTTCTTCGGGGCGGCGGGGGTCTTGGTCATGGCTGGGCGGCCTTGGCTGGGGCGGCGGACGCGGCCGGGGCGGCCTTCGTCGCAGGAGTTTGCGGAGCGGTCTTCGGGGCGTCGGCGGGTTCCTTCGGCTGGCCCGGCACGTCTTGCGGCGCGCCGATCAGCGTCTGGACCTTCGCCCGGCTTCGGAGCTTCTCCAGCAGGTCGCGGACCTGGTCATAGGTCAGGAAACGCACGATCTGCGGCCGCGCGGCCTCGAAGGTGATCGGCTGCTCCAGCCGCCGGTCCTCGATCTTCAGGATCGCCCAGCCGCCCTCGATCGCGAACGGGCCGACGATGTCGCCGGCCTTGCCGGTCTTCAGATTGGCCGCATAGGCCTCGGGCATGACGTCGACCGTGAAATAGCCGAGGTCGCCGCCGTTGAACCGGGTCGCCGCGTCAGTGGAGCGTTCCATGGCCAGGGCGTCGAACGAGGCGCCGGTGGTCAGCAGCTTGCGCACCGCCGCAGCCTCGGGCTCGGTGGCCACGACGATCTGGCGGGCGCGGATCTCCTCCGACTGCTTGGCCAGCTTCAGTTGCTCCTGGTAGAGGCCGCGGATGGCGTTGTCGTTGACCGCGTCGGAGACCACGCTTTCCACCAGCATGTCGCCCAGGATGCGCTCGCGCGCCGCGGCCAGCCGCTTCTGGGCGACCGGGTCCTTGTCGAGCTTGCGGTTCAGCGCCTCGGCGGCCAGCAGCTTTTGGTCGACCACCTCGTCCAGCACCCGGCGGAACAGGTCCGAAGAGACGTCCAGCGGCTCGCCGTCGCCGATCAGCCCCTGGGCCACCGCTTCGCGCTTGACGTCCGAGGCCCACACCGTCTTGCCGTCGACCTTGGCCACGGCGGTGTCGCCAGGCGCGGGCGCGCCCTCGGTCCCGCCGCGATCGCCGCAGGCGACCAGCAACGTCGCGGCGACCAGCATGACTGCGGCCAGCGCCAGCGCGTTCGGGACGCGACGGAAGGCGGAGTTCGTCATTGTCGACGTACCTCGTGTGCGAAAACCGCCCGCAGGCGCTTGCCCGTCCCTAGCCAACTCGGCGCGGGGATGCAAAGGTCGCGCCCGATCTAAAGCCGCTCGGACCGGATAACAGCCGTTGCGGCCTCAATTTTTTCGGAGGAATCATTTCATGACGCGTGAAGCCGTAATCGTCTCCTACGCTCGGACCGGGATGGCCAAGTCCCAACGCGGCGGGTTCAACATGACCCCGACCGTCACCATGGCCGCCCACGCGATCAAGCATGCGGTCGAGCGCTCGGGCGTTGACAAGGCCGCCGTCGAAGACGTGATCCTCGGCAACGTGGCGCACGGCGCCGGCAACCTCGGCCGCCAGGCCGCGCTGCTGGCCGGCCTGCCGATCACGACCTCGGGCGTGACCGTCAACCGCTTCTGCTCGTCGGGCCTGCAGACCATCGCCACCGCGGCCAACTACATCCGCAACGACGGCGCTGAAGTCGCCATCGGCGCCGGCGTCGAATCGCTGTCCTTCCCGGGCGGCGGCGGCGGCGGCGACAACTTCGACAAGAACCTGGTCGCCCAGTATCCGGCCATCTTCATGCCGATGATCGACACCGCCGACATCGTCGCCGAGCGCTACAAGGTCAGCCGCGAAGTCCAGGACGAGTACAGCCTGGAATCCCAGCGCCGCATGGCCGCCGCCCAGCAAGCCGGCAAGTTCAAGGACGAGATCGTCCCGCTCGCGACCAAGATGAAGGTCGTGAACAAGGAAACCAAGGAAGAGAGCATCGTCGACTACGTGGTCGACCGCGACGAGTGCAACCGTCCCGACACCACCATCGAAGGCCTGCGCAAGCTCCAGCCGGTCCGCGGCGAAGGCAAGTTCATCACCGCCGGCAACGCTTCGCAGCTGTCGGACGGCGCCGCCGCCGTGGTGCTGATGGAAGCCAAGGCCGCCTCCAAGGCCGGCCTGACGCCGCTCGGCGCCTTCCGCGGCTGGGCTGTCGCCGGCTGCGAGCCTGACGAAATGGGCATCGGCCCGGTCTTCGCCGTTCCGCGCCTGCTGGAGCGTCATGGCCTGAAGGTCGACGACATCGACATCTGGGAACTGAACGAAGCCTTCGCCTCGCAGTGCGTCTATTCGCGCGACAAGCTCGGCATCGACCCGGAAAAGTACAACGTCAACGGCGGCTCGATCGCCATCGGCCACCCCTACGGCATGACCGGCGCCCGCCTGACCGGCCACATCCTGCAGGAAGGCAAGCGCCGCGGCGCCAAGTGGGGCGTTGTCACCATGTGCATCGGCGGCGGCATGGGCGCCGCAGGCCTCATCGAGATCTACTAAGCCTGGCCCAATAAGCCTGACCTGACTTGAAAACTGCCCCCTCCCCCGCTCATCCCGGCGAAAGCCGGGACCCAAGCTGAGTTTCAGCCGAGCGGGGGATGGGTTTCTACACCTACATCCTGGCGAGCGGCCCGCACGGCACGCTCTACACCGGAAGCACCGACGACCTTCCGAAGCGGATCTTCGAACACAAGGAGAAGGTCCGGCGCGGTTTCACCGCCAAGTACGATGTCACTCAACTTGTCTGGTTCGAGGCCTTCGAAGGTCGCGAAGCCGCCTTTCGGCGCGAACGCCAGATCAAGGAGTGGAAGCGGCGCTGGAAGATCGCGCTGATCGAGGCGCCAACCCGACCTGGCGCGATCTCTATCCCGAGCTAAATCGCCTTATCTCATTTGATTGAAAGCCCGCTTGGGTCCCGGCTTTCGCCGGGATGAGCGAAGGGTGGGCGCCCGGCTCACCATTTTGTTGAGTCTCCACCCTCGCGTTGACACTGGCATGGGTGCTGCTTAAGTCTCGCGCGCCCTGAAAAGAGCGGAATTTCCGGGCAGGCGAGCAGGCTTAGAGGCGCCGCCGTCGGGCCCTCCCGCAAATCCGGAACGATTTCCCTTGAGCATCTTCCAACGCTTCTTCGGCTCCTCGAACGACCGCAAGGTCAAAGGCCTCAACTCGCGGATCGCCAAGATCAACGCGCTTGAGCCGAAGATGCAGGCGCTGTCCGACGCCGAACTTCGCGGCAAGACCCAGGAATTCAAGGACCGCCTGGCCAAGGGCGAAACCCTCGACCAGCTCCTCGAAGAAGCCTTCGCCGTCGTGCGTGAGGCCTCGCGCCGGGTGCTGGGCCAGCGCCACTTCGACGTCCAGCTGGTCGGCGGCATCGTGCTGCACAACGGCGGCATCGCCGAGATGCGGACCGGTGAAGGCAAGACCCTGGTCGCCACCGCGCCGACCTATCTGAACGCGCTCTCCGGCAAGGGCGTGCACGTCATCACCGTCAACGACTACCTGGCCCAGTTGCACGGCGACTGGATGGCGCAGGTCTACGCCTTCCTCGGCCTGTCCACCGGCGTCATCGTCCACGGCCTCAGCCAAGGCCAGCGCCAGGCCGCCTATCAGGCCGACATCACCTACGGCACGAACAACGAGTTCGGCTTCGACTACCTGCGCGACAACCTGGTCTACGACCCGAGCGAAATGGTCCAGCGCGGCCATAACTTCGTGATCGTCGACGAAGTCGACTCCATCCTGATCGACGAAGCGCGCACGCCGCTGATCATCTCCGGCCCGACCGAGGACCGCAGCGAGCTCTACAAGACCATCGACCTGGTCATCAAAGAGCTGATCCAGGACCCGTCGACCTTCGACCACGACGAGAAGCAGCGCCAGGTCATCCTGACCGAGGAAGGCTCTGAAAAGGTCGAGGAGCTGCTGACCGTCGGCGGTCATCTCGACCCCGACTCGGCCGGCCTCTACGACGCGGCCAACGTCTCCATCGTCCATCATGTGAACCAGGCGCTGCGCGCCAACGTCCTCTACACCCGCGAGAAGGACTACATCGTCCGCGCCGGCGAGGTGATCCTGATCGACGAGTTCACCGGCCGCATGATGCAGGGCCGCCGCCTGTCCGAGGGCCTGCACCAGGCCATCGAGGCCAAGGAAGGCGCCAACATTCAGCCCGAGAACCAGACCCTGGCCTCGGTCACCATCCAGAACTACTTCCGCCTCTACACCAAGCTCTCGGGCATGACCGGCACCGCCGCGACCGAGGCTCAGGAGTTCGGCGACATCTACAAGATGGACGTCTCTGAAATCCCGACCAACCGCCCGGTCGCGCGGATCGACGAGGACGACGAGGTCTATCGCACCGAGCGCGAGAAGAACGCCTCGATCGTCAAGCAGATCGAGGCCTGCTACGTGCGCGGCCAGCCCATCCTGGTCGGCACCGTCTCGATCGAAAAGTCCGAACAGCTGTCCGAGCTGCTCAAGGCCCACAAGTTCGAGCACAACGGCAAGACCCAGAACGGCGTCCCGCACAACGTCCTGAACGCCCGTTACCACGAACAGGAAGCCATGATCGTGGCCGACGCCGGCGTGCCCGGCGCGGTGACCATCGCCACCAACATGGCCGGCCGCGGCACCGACATCCAGCTCGGCGGCAACATCGACATCCGCGTCCTGAAGTGGCGCGAGGAGCAGCGCGGCCTCGGGATCGAGGTCACCCCGGAGGCCGCCGCCGAAGAGCGCACGCGCATCGAGAGCGACACCAAGGCGCTGAAGGAACAGGCGCTGGCCGCCGGCGGCCTCTACGTGCTCGGCACCGAGCGCCACGAAAGCCGCCGGATCGACAACCAGCTGCGCGGCCGGACCGGCCGTCAGGGCGACCCGGGCCACTCGAAGTTCTTCCTGTCCTGCGAGGACGACCTGCTGCGCATCTTCGCCGGCGAGCGTCTCGACGCGATCATGCGCACTTTCGGCGTTCAGGAAGGCGAGGCGATCACCCACAAGTGGCTGAACGCGGCCATCGAGAAGGCCCAGAAGCGCGTCGAGCAGCGCAACTACGAGATCCGCAAGAACCTGCTCAAGTACGACGACGTCGTGAACGACCAGCGCAAGGCCGTGTTCGAGCAGCGCGCCGAGTTCATGACCGCCTCCGACCTCTCGGAAATCATCACCGAGATGCGGCAGGACACCATCGAGGACCTGGTCGAGCGCCACCTGCCGCCCAAGGTCTACGCCGAACAGTGGGACATCGCCGGCCTGACCGAGCGTGTCCAGGAACTGCTCGGCCTCGACCTGCCGCTCGCCGCCTGGGCGGCCGAGGACGGCATCGCCAACGAGGAGATCCGCGAGCGCATCCAGCAGGCCGCCGACGCCCGCGCCGCTGAGCGCGAAAGCGCGATCAGCCCCGACCAGATGCGCAATCTGGAAAAGAGCTTCCTGCTGCAGATGATCGATCTGCAGTGGCGCGAGCACCTGATGCACCTCGACCACCTGCGCAACGTCATCGGCCTGCGCGGCTACGGCCAGCGCGATCCGCTGAACGAGTACAAGACCGAGGCCTTCTCGCTGTTCGAGAAGCTGCTGGTCGACCTGCGCCAGAACGTCACCCGCTGGCTGATGACGGTCGAGTTCCAGTTCGCCGAGCCCGAACCCATCGCCCCGCTGTCCGGCTTGACAGAAGTCCATATGGACCCGCTCACTGGCGAAAACGCGGCCCAGATGGGCGCCCTGCCTGACGGTCTCTCGGCCGAACAGCGCCAGGCCTTGCCGATCACGGCCCTGCCCGACGGCTGGGAGCACACAGGCCGCAACCAGGTCTGTCCCTGCGGCTCGGGCAAGAAGTTCAAGCACTGCCATGGTGCGCTGATCTAGGGGACCCGAGCAGATGGCCGACTTCCTCTTCCAGGTCGACGGCTTCTGCCCAGTCTGCGAACTCCCCGCCACCTTCGCAGCCAGGGATCCCTGGCTGCGGGACCACTTCCTCTGCCAGACCTGCAACGCCCAGCCGCGTGAGCGGGCGTTGTTCTCGGTGCTGACCCAGCTGCGGCCCAACTGGCGCGAGCTGTCGATCCACGAAAGCTCGCCCGGCACCGCCGCCAGCCGCCGCCTGGCCGAGCAGGCGCCGGGCTACCGGGCCAGCCAGTACGATCCCTCGATCCCCTGGGGCTCGACCCATCCGGCCGGCGGCTGGCGGGCCGAGGACCTCGAGCGCCAGACCTTCGCCGACGCCAGCTTCGACCTCGTCGTCACCCAGGACGTCATGGAGCACGTCTTCGCCCCCGACCTGGCCCTGCGCGAGATCGCTCGCACCCTGAAGCCGGGCGGCCTGCACGTCTGCACCGTGCCGATCGTGAACAAGGAGAAGCCGTCCGTCCGCCGCGCCGCGCGGCGGGCCGACGGCGGCGTCGAGCACCTGCTGGAGCCGGTCTATCACGGCAATCCGATGGACCCGAACGGCTCGCTGGTGACCATCGACTGGGGCTACGACATCGCCGCCTACTGGGACTCGGTCAGCGGCCTGACCACCACCATCTGGACCATCGAAGATCTCGGCCGCGGCATCCAGGCCGAGTACATTGAGGTGCTGGTGTCGCGCAAAGCGGGCCTGCCCGACCTGACCGGCGACGTTCGGCCGGCCCGCAAGGGCCTGTTCGGCAAACTCTTCGGCTGACGACGGTAGGCTGCTAGGCTCGGCCGATAATGGGAGGAGCCAGACCATGGCCGACGGTGCAGTTCAGGGTCTCGTCCACGACAAGTACGCCGGCGTGCGCACGGCGTTCGAAGCCAATCTCGACAGCGGCGCCGACATCGGCGCCTCGTTCTGCGCCACGGTCGAAGGCGAGACCGTCGTCGACCTCTGGGGCGGTTTCGCCGACGAGGCCCGCACCCGCCCCTGGCAGCGCGACACCATCGTCAACGTCTACTCGACCACCAAGACGATGACCGCCCTGACCGCCCTGCTGCTGGCGGACCGCGGCGAGCTCGACTTCGACGCCCCGGTGGCCCGCTACTGGCCGCAGTTCGCCGCCGGCGGCAAGGAAGCCGTCAAGGTCAGCCACCTGATGAGCCACTCGGCGGGTCTTTCGGGCTGGAGGGAGCCGCTGGTCAAGGAGGACCTCTACGACTGGGACAAGGTCACCGCTCTGCTGGCGGCCCAGGCCCCCTTCTGGGAGCCGGGCACGGCGCCGGGCTATCACGGCCTGACCCAGGGCTATCTGGTCGGCGAGGTGGTGCGCCGCATCACCGGCAAGAGCCTGGGGACCGTGTTCCGCGAGGAGATCGCCCAGCCGCTCGACGCCGACTTCCATATCGGCCTGCCGGCCTCCGAGGACGCCCGCGTCGCCGAGCTGATCGCTCCGCCGCCGGCCGAGGCCGGCCTGGGCGGCGGGCCGCAGAGCGAACTGCAGGCCAACATGTCCGACAACCCGCCGCTCGAGGTTTCGGAAACCCGCACCCGCGCCTGGCGCGGCGCGGAGATCCCGGCCGCCGGCGGCACCGGCAACGCCCGCTCGGTGGCCGAGGTGCAGTCCCTGCTGGCCAACGGCGGCGTCGCCAAAGGCAAACGGATCCTGTCGGAAGCCGGCTGTCGAAAGGCGCTGGAGCTGCAGATCGAAGGGCCGGACCTGATCCTCGGCATCCCCGCCCGCTTCGGCATGGGCTTCGGCCTCGCCGGCGGCGCGGTGCCGCTACCCAATCCCAACACCATCTACTGGGGCGGGTATGGCGGCTCGCTGGTGATCATCGACATGGATGCGCGCACGACCTTCGCCTACGCCATGAACAAGATGGCGGGCGCCACGACCGGCGACATGCGCGCCTTCAGCCTGGCCATGGCGATGTGGGAAGCATTGGGCTGAGGACGGCGCGCCCGTACGCGCCGCCCCAGCCCGCAGGCTTCTAGGATGGCCAGATCCTAGTCGCCTTTCTTCTTCTCGGCCGCGGTGACCACGCCGTCGCCGTCGCCGTCCTGTTCGGCGAAGGCGCGCACGCCCGAGGCCTCGAATTCGGCCGGCGTCATCTTGCCGTCCTTGTTGCTGTCGAGAACGCCGAAGCGGACATGCGCCTGGCGCATCTGGCGCACGCGCTGCTCCTCCTTGCGCTCAGCGCTCTCGTTCGAGGCGGCCAGCTGGGCGGTCAGGCGGCCCTCGTACTCGCCGACATACTCGGCCTCGGTCAGGGCGCCGTCCTTGTCGGCGTCCATGGCCGCGAAGCGCTGGTCGCGGACGGTCTTGAACTCCGCGGCGGTCACCTTGCCGTCCTTGTCGAGATCGTAGTCGGTGACGAAGGCCGAATGCTCGTGCGGCGCGGCCTGGGCCGTGGCCGCGCCCAGCGCCAGCAGCGCGGCGGTCATGGCGAGGGGAAGACGGATGCTGGTCATGTCGGTCGGTCCTATTGGGTCGCTTCGAAGGTCAGGGTGTACGAGTAGCTGCGGTACGGGGTCTCGGCCCCGGCCGGCGCGGCCGTGCGGTGACGGATCAGCGCCAGATAGGTTCCGGCGTCCGGCGGGGTGATCGCGAACCGGCCGGCGGCGTCGGTGGTGATCTGGCCGGCGAGCTGCTTCTTGCCGTCATAGGCGCCGGCGCTCCGGAACACCTCGACATGGGCCCCGCTGACCGGCTTGCCTTCGAACAGCAGCTCGAAGCTGGCCGGCTGGGCGGCGAAGATCTCGCTCGGGTGGGTGATCGGGCGCAGCTCCAGGCTCTTGCCGGTCGGCGCCAGGGCGTCCGGGCTCGGACCGCCGCGGGTCACATAGACCTCGGCCAGGGTCATGCTCTGCACGTCGACCAGCTCGGCGCCGGCCGGCTTGTCCTTGCCCTCGCTGATGATCCACTGGCCCTTGGCGTCGCGGTACATCCTGCCTTTGCGGCCGAACCGCTCGCCTGACGACACGCGATAGGTGCCTTTCGCCGCGATCGGCGCCTCGAACACCGCCAGGTCGCGCAGATAGGTCACGCCCGAGATCGGGGTCACCGCCCCGCCCGGCCCGCGCACGTGCCAGGCGTCCGACTTCATCACCACCTCGGCCTGGAACGGGTCCTCGGTGAAGCTCGCCTGGACGGTGACGTGGTCACGGTCGGTCAGGTCGAACAGGTTCGGCAGTATGTAAGGCATGTGCGCTTGCGCCATACCCGGCGCCGCCGCCAGCACTCCGGCGCCTGCCAGCGCCGCAAATCCGATACGCCCCATTGGGTCCCCTTCATCAGTTCGTATGCCGCCGACTAATGCACTTGCGACTCACTTGCAATTGACTTTCGAATGCTGCATTGACGGCCTCGTCGAAGCGCCCACGGGGGGCGTCACGCGAGTCATATGCTATTGACTCGCACTTGCATATCATTTGGAGAGATCGATGGCGCGTGGACGGTACGGACTTCTGGCGGGGGCCTCGGTCCTGCTGCTGGCCGGGGCGGCGGACGCTCAGCAGGCGCCTGAGGGCGCGGCCGCCCAACTCTCGCTCGGCCGCATCGTCGTCTCCGCCGGCGCCGAAAAGGTCGCCATCGACACGCCGCAGGCGGTCACCGCCCTCGACCAGGACGATATCGACGACGCCCAGGCCACCACCATGGGCGACCTGCTGGAAGCCATTCCCGGGGTCAGCGTGGTCGGCGGCGTCTCAGCCCTCGGCCAGGGCTTCAACATCCGCGGCATGGGCACCGGCATCGCCGACTCCGACAGCCGCATCCTCACCCAGATCGACGGGGTGACGAAGTTCTACGAGCAGTACCGGATGGGCGCGCTGTTCAGCGAGCCGGACATGTACAAGCGCGTCGAGGTCCTGCGCGGCCCGGCCTCGTCCACCCTCTACGGGGCGGGCGCCCTGGCCGGGGTGGTCAACTTCACCACCAAGGACGCCTCGGATTTCCTGACCGGCGACGACCGCTTCGCCTTGCGCCTGCGCGCCGGCTTTGAGACCAATTCCGAAGGGCTGTTCGGCACGGCCATCGTCGCCGGCCAGCCGGCCGAGAACCTCGACCTCTTGGCGATGTACACCCGCCGCGAGGCCGACGACTACGAGAGCGGCGACGGGACCACCGTCATCCCCTCCGGCGTCACCTCCAGCTCCTACCTGCTGAAGGGCCGCTACTATATCGGCGGCGACCAGGACCACAGCATCTGGGCGACCTACCAGAATTGGCTATCCGACAGCACCCAGATCTACGACCAGGCCGAGGCTTTCGGAACCACGCCGGTACGCCGCAAGGTCGACGACATCACCGCCACCTTCGGCTACGAAAACGACTTCGGCGGCTCCAAGCTGTTCGACCTCGAGGCCCAGGTCTCCTACGCCAATTCCAAGGTCGAGCAGCGCGAGACCACCTTCCTCTCCGGGGTGGTCTATTCCGAGTTCTCCTACGAGACCTGGCAAGGCCGCATCCAGAACACCTCGCGCTTCGACTGGGGCGAGGACTGGACCGGCTTCCTGTTCCTCGGCGCCCAGGCCTACACGCAGGAGCGGCGCAATCCGCGGGTCAACGCGGCCGGGAACACCACCCCCGGCGCGGCCACCCACCCCGAAGGCGATATGGACAAGTACGGCCTCTACGCCCAGGCCGAGCTGATCTGGTCCGACAAGCTGACCATCATCCCCGGCGTGCGCGTCGACTGGACCAAGCTGCAGCCCGGCGCCGGCGTCACCAACCGCACCGAAGTCGAGGACAGCGCCGCCTCGCCCAAGCTGGCCGTGCTCTATTCCTTCACCGACAACTTCGCGGTCTTCGGCTCGATCGCGCGCACCGTGCGCATGCCGGTGCTGGACGAGATCTACAGCCGCACCAGCGCCACGGCGAACAACTTCAGCCTCAACCTGAAGCCTGAAGAGTCAGACAACTTCGAGGGCGGCTTCACCCTCTCGTTCGACGACGTGCTGACCCAGGGCGACGCGGTCCGCGCCAAGGTCACCGCCTTCCGCAACGACGTCTCTAACCTGATCACCCGCGGCACGGCCAACTCGGCCTACTTCGTCAATGTCGGCGAGTCGCGGTTCGAGGGCGTCGAGATCGAAGCCGAATACGCCTCGCGCAACCTCTTCGCCCGCGCCGGCCTCTCGCGCATCGAGGGCGAGAACCGCCTGACCGGCCTGCCGCTCAACACCATCCCGGCCGACGAGCTGGACATGACCGTCGGCTGGCGCTTCACCGACCAGAACCTCTCGGCCGGCTGGCGCGGCGAGTTCGCCGCCGACCAGGAGGACATCGGCCCGGGCGGACGCCGCACCGGCGGCTACGGCGTGCACGGCCTGTTCGTGACCTGGACGCCGGACCAGGGCCCGTTCGAGGGGCTGGAAGTCCGCGCCGCAGTCGACAACGTCCTCGACAAGCAGTTCCGCCGCCATCTGCAGTCGCTCGACGCCGAAGGCCGGACCTTCAAGCTGACCCTGGCGCGGACGTTCTGATGTTCGCGGTCACGCCCACACGCACGCTCGCCTTCGCGGTCTCCGCGGCGCTGAACCTCGGCCTCATCGCCCTGGTCATGCGCTCGGCGGCCGACGAGCCGCCCGTGTGGGACGAGACCGTGATCATGGCGGAGTTGGTTCAGGTCCGGGGCGGCGCGAATAACGCCCCGGCCCCCACGTCGGCGCAGGCTCCTTCCTCCCCTCCTCGGGAGCCTGCGCCGACGACTTCCGCCTCTGTCCCCGCGCTGCCCCAGCCGCGTGAGGCGCCTGCCGCGTCATCGTCGGCCGCCGCCACGCCGGCCCCCTCGCCCGCACC
>NZ_JAPMTQ010000067.1:0-12423 GCF_026411515.1 Phenylobacterium sp. 58.2.17
CGCCCGGCGCCCGCCCCCCAGCCGCCCCCGCGCCACCCCGGCCAGGCGGCCCGGCTCGCCGCCGCGCTGCGCTGACGAGCCGGGGAATCTTCATCGGGAGTTAACGGCGGCGGGCGGATTCTCCCTAGCGGTCGAATCTGACCGCTGGGGTGCTGTCTTTGCGTAGCCTTGTCGCCGCCGTCGAGCGGATCGATCCGCTTACCGTCTCCGGCCGCGTCGCGGCTGTGAACGGCCTCCTGATCGAGGCCCGCGGCGGACTGACGCGACTGGCCGTCGGTGCGCGCGCCGAGATCGAGCGCCGGGCCGACAAGCCGCTGACCGCCGAGGTGGTCGGCTTCCGCGAGACCCGCGCCCTGCTGATGCCGTTCGGCCCGGTCGAAGGCGTCGCGCCGGGGGCAGAGATCCGCATCGAGCCGCAGGGCTCGGCCGTGCGCCCGACCACCGCCTGGCTGGGCCGCATCATCGACGCCTTCGGCGAGCCGATCGACGGCCTGGGGCCGCTGCCGCAGGGCGCGGCCGCCTATCCGCTGCGCGCTGCGCCGCCGGCCGCCCACGCCCGCGGCCGGGTGGGCGAGCGCCTGGACCTGGGCGTGCGCTCGATGAACGTCTTCACCACCTGCTGCCGCGGCCAGCGCCTGGGCGTATTCGCCGGGTCGGGCGTCGGCAAGTCGGTGCTGCTGTCGATGCTGGCCAAGCAGTCGGACTGCGACGCGGTGGTGGTCGGGCTGATCGGCGAGCGGGGCCGTGAGGTCCGCGAATTCATCGAGGAAACCCTGGGCGAGGAGGGGCTGAAGCGCGCCATCGTGGTGGTCGCCACCTCCGACGAGCCGGCGCTGAAGCGCCGCCAGGCCGCCTACATGACCCTGGCCATCGCCGAGTTCCTGCGCGACCAGGATCTTGAAGTCCTGTGCATGATGGACAGCGTCACCCGCTTCGCCATGGCCCAGCGCGAGATCGGGCTGGCCGCCGGCGAGCCGCCGACCACCAAGGGCTATACGCCGACCGTCTTTACCGAACTGCCCAAGCTGCTGGAGCGCGCCGGTCCGGGGCCGATCCGTCCCGACGGCACCACGGCGGGGCCGATCACCGGCATCTTCACGGTGCTGGTCGACGGCGACGATCACAACGAGCCGATCGCCGACGCCGTGCGCGGGATCCTCGACGGGCACATCGTCATGGAGCGGGCCATCGCCGAGCGCGGCCGCTTCCCGGCGATCAACGTCCTGAAGTCGATCAGCCGGACGATGCCGGGCTGCCACCTGCCGCACGAGCGCGAGATCGTGAAGGCCGCGCGGCAGTCGCTGTCGGCCTACGCCAACATGGAGGAGTTGATCCGCATCGGCGCCTATCGCGCCGGGGCCGATCCGCAGGTCGACCGGGCCATCGCCCTCAATCCCGCGCTCGAGGCGTTCCTCGGCCAGGACAAGGACGAGGCCACCAGCCTGGACGACAGCTTCAACATCCTCGCTCACATTCTGAACGGTGAAGCCGCATGAGCTGGGCCCAGTCCCTGATCAAGCTCTCGACCTATGAGGTCGAGATCCTCCAGAAGCGTGTGGGCGAGATCGCCGACCGGCGGATCCAGGCCGAGATGAAGCTCGCCTTCCTCGAAGCCGAGGGCGAGGCCGAGGCGCAGCGGGCCCGCCAGGACGCCGAGGCGGGCTGGTATCAGGTCGGGTTCTGGGAGGGGCTGCGGGCCCGCAAGGCGGTGATGCAGTCGCAGATCGACGCCATCGCCTTGGAGGAGGCCGGCGCCCGCGACGCGCTGGCCTTGGCCTTCGAGGAGCAGAAGAAATACGAACAGGTGGCCGAGGGCATCCGGCTGGCGCAGGTCAAGGAAGCTGCGCGCCTGGAAACTGCGGCGCTTGACGAGCTGGGGCTGCGCAGGGCGGCCGGCGGCTGGTGAGGCCGGCGAGGGGCGCGGCGGCCCCGAGCAGGGCGGGCTAGTTCAGCGGGCCGGGGGTCGGCTGGCGCGGCGCCGCGCGGGCGGGCGCCTGTTCGGCCGCGTCGGCGGCCTCGCGCAGGGCGTGTAGGTCGTCGCTGAGACGGAACAGGGCGACGTAGAGCTCGCAGAACGAGCGCCAAAGCAGCACCAGACCTGCGACCACCAGCAGACCGGCCACCAGGACCGGGATCGCCAGAATCACGCCGATCCAGCTTTCCTCACGCAGGGCGACGCCGACGGCGGCCCCGACGGTGCCGAACGCGATCAGCGCGATGACCCCGAGGCCGGCCCAATAGATGAGATGAATCACCTGGTTGGTCATCAGCCGCTCGAAGGTCAGCAGATCCCAGAAGATCGCGCTGCCCGGGCCGCGCCGGGTCGGGGAAGCAGGTCGCCGCATTCGATTTCCAACGCTTCGCGGCCCAATCGACCGCGCCAGGGGCAAATCGCTATCAGCCGGGGCGCGCGGCTGCAACGCCCGTTGAGCCGCGGGCCGCGCCGCCCGTTGTCGCGCGGGCCGGAATTGGGCGCCAGGCGCGCCTCTCCGCATGGGGCGGGATGACATTGTTCGCCGATTGCGTGTTAGTCTTTGATCATGGGCATGACGACGCAGGCCGCCGATTGGAGACTTGAGCCGATTTCGGGCGCCGACCGCGACGTGGTCGAGATCATCGGGCTGCCGCCGGAACAGGAGGCGTTCGCCGGCAGCCTGGACGAGGTGTTCGGGCGATTGAACGAAACCGACGCGGTCGGTCTCGAGCAGGGCTTCGCGGTGATCGAACCTGGCGGGGAGGTGGTCGGCTTCTTCGTGCTGCGCGAGGGCCTGCGCCGCCCGCCCTGGGCGCCGCCCGGCACCGTCAGCCTGCACAATTTCCGGGTCCGCCCCGGGTTCCAGGGCAAGGGTGTCGGCCGCCGCTGCATCAGCCTGCTGGAAGCGTGGTTCGTCCGCGAGCGGCCGGTGCAGCCGCAGCTGATGCTGGCGGTCAACGCCCGCAACCTCGCGGCCATAGAGGCCTACCGGAAGATCGGCTTCGTCGATACCGGCGGCCGCCACGAGGAGGGCTTCGGCCCGCAGCTGATCTTCGCCAAACCGCTGGGCTGACCCAGACCTAGATCTGGCCCACCGTCTTCAGCCGCGCCTTCGGGTGGATCTCGTTCTGGCTGAGCACCGGGGTCTGGCCGCGGAACCGCTCGATGATCGAACGCACATAGGGGCGGATCTGAGGGCTGGTCAGCAGCACGGCGCTATCGCCGGCCAGGGCCGCGCGCTCGAAGCTGTCGCGGACGGCGCGGATGAAGTCCTGCAGGCGCGAGGGGGCCAGCGCCAGCTGCTTTTCCTCGCCGGCGCCGATCAGCGCTTCGGCGAAGGCGTTCTCCCACTCGCCCGACATGGTGATGATCGGCAGCGCCCCGTCGTCGCCGCGATAGGCGAACGACAGCTGGCGGGCCAGGCGGCCGCGGACCTGTTCGACCAGCAGGGTGATCGAGCCGGTGTGCGGCGCGGCCTCGCCGATGCCCTCCAGGATCGCCGGCAGGTCGCGGATCGAGACCCGCTCGCGCAGCAGGGCCTGCAGCACGCGCTGGATGGTGGTCGCCGAGACGACGCTGGGCACCAGGTCGTCGACCAGCTTCTTCTGTTCGGCCGGCAACTCCTTCAGCAGCTTCTGGACCTCGGCGTAGGAGAGCAAGTCGGGCATGTTCTCCTTGAGGATCTCAGTCAGGTGCGTGGTCAGCACGGTGGCCGGGTCGACGATGGTGTAGCCGCGGAAGGTCGCTTCCTCGCGCAGGGAGTCGTCGATCCAGGTGGCCGGCAGGCCGAAGGCCGGCTCGCGCATGTGCTCGCCCGGCAGCTCGACCTGGCCGCCCGACGGGTCCATGGCCATCAGCGAGCCGAGCCGCACTTCGCCGCCGCCGCCTTCCATCTCCTTGATGCGGATCATGTAGCCCTGCGAGGGCAGGCGCATGTTGTCGAGGATGCGCACCGCCGGCATCACGAAGCCGAAGTCCTGGGCCAGGGTGCGGCGCAGGGCCTTGATCTGATCGGTCAGGCGGCGGCCTTCCAGGTCGTTGATAAGCGGCAGCAGGCCATAGCCTAGTTCGATCTTGATTTCGTCGATGGCCAGGGCCTGGCTGATCGGCTCTTCCTGATCCTGGGCGGCGGCTGCGGCGTCGACCGGCACGATGTCGACGGGCGGCGGTAGAAGGGCTTCCTGCGAACGGCGCCAGGCCAGGAAGCCGGAGCCGGCGGCCAGGGCGGCGAACGGGATGATCGGCATGCCGGGGATCAGGGCGATGACGCCGGCCGAGGCGGAGACCATGCCTAGGCTGATCGGGTTCATGGCCAGCTGGGCGACCAGGGCCTTGTCGGCCGAACCGTCGACGCCGGCCTTCGACACCAGGAAGCCGGCGGCGATCGAGATGATCAGGGCCGGGATCTGGCTGACCAGGCCGTCGCCGATGGTCATGATCGTGTAGGAGGACGCGGCCTGGGCCAACGGCACCTTGTGCTGGACGACGCCGATCAGGATGCCGCCGATAATGTTGATCGCAACGACGATCAGGCCGGCGACGGCGTCGCCGCGCACGAACTTGCTGGCGCCGTCCATGGCCCCGAAGAAGGTGCTTTCCTGCTCCAGCTCTTTGCGGCGCTTCTTGGCCTCGTTCTCCTCGATGAGGCCGGCCGAGAGGTCGGCGTCGATAGCCATCTGCTTGCCAGGCATCGAGTCCAGGGTGAAGCGGGCGGCGACTTCGGCGATCCGACCCGAACCCTTGGTGATGACGACGAAGTTCACGATCACCAGGATGATGAACACGATCACGCCGATGACGAAGTTGCCGCCCATCATCAGCTTGCCGAAGCCTTCGATGATCTTGCCGGCCCCGTGCGCGCCTTCGTGGCCGTGACCGAGGATCAGGCGCGTCGAGGCGATGTTCAGCCCCAGGCGGAACAGGGTGGTGACCAGCAGGACGGTCGGGAAGGCGGTGAATTCCAGCGGCTTCTTGATCAGAAGCGAGGTCATCAGGATCAGCACCGACGAGGTGATCGACACCGCCAGCAGCATGTCCAGCATGAACGGCGGGATCGGCAGGATCAGCAGGATGACGATGCCGATCACGCCCAGCGCCAGGGCCACCTCGCCCTTCATCAGCCAGCCCAGCATTTCGCGGGGCGAGGGGCGGGCCGAGGATGAAAGCGAGGCGTCGGTCATGATCTACTCGAGTTACTCGTTCAGGCCGCGCTGGCGCCCATCTGCGGGGCGGGCACCGGGACGCCGGCCTCGGTGTATTCCTTCAGCTTGTTGCGCAGGGTGCGGATCGAGATGCCGAGGATGTTGGCGGCATGGGTCCGGTTGCCCAGGCAGTGCGAAAGGGTGTCGATGATCAGCCGCTGCTCCATGTCGGCGACGGTCTGGCCGACGAAGGTGCGGGTCACCGCCTCGGCGGCGTCGGCCGCGGTCTGGGCGGCGCGGGCGGCCGGATCGGGGGCGGCCAGCGGCTGGCCGTCGGGCAGGCGGATGGCGCCTTCCTCAATCTCGGGACCAGTGGCCAGCAGCACCGCGCGGTGCATGGCGTTTTCCAGCTCGCGGACGTTGCCCGGCCAGCGGTGGGCGGCCAGGCGGCGCTTGGCCTCGGCCGAGAGCGGCCGCTCGAGCATGCCGTTGGCCTTGGCGTACTTGCGGATGAAGAACTCGGCCAGGGCGACCACATCGCCGGGCCGCTCGCGCAGCGGCGGCAGGCGCAGGTTCACGACGTTGAGGCGGTAGAGCAGGTCCTCGCGGAACGTGCCGTCCTTGACCGCCTGGGCCAGGTCGCGGTTCGAGGTGGCGAGGATGCGGATGTCGACCTTCACCGGCTTGGCGCCGCCGACCCGGTCGATTTCGCGCTCCTGGATGGCGCGCAGCAGCTTGGCCTGCAGGCGTGCGTCCATCTCCGAGATTTCGTCGAGCAGCAGGGTGCCGCCGTTGGCTTCCTCGAACTTGCCGATGCGGCGGGCCACGGCGCCGGTGAAGGCGCCCTTCTCGTGGCCGAACAGCTCGCTTTCCAGCAGGTTCTCAGGGATCGCCGCGCAGTTGACCGAGATGAACGGACGGCTGGCGCGGCGCGACTTCTGGTGCACGTAACGGGCGATGACTTCCTTACCCGAGCCGCTCTCGCCGGTGATCAGGATCGAGGCTTCGGACGGGGCGACCTGGTCGGCCAGGCTGATGACGCCCTGCATCCCCGGGTCGCGCACGACCATCGGCTTTTCGTCGTCGGAGACGGCGGCCAGGACGGCGGCGATCATCTCGGCGTCCGGCGGCAGCGGGATGAATTCCTTGGCGCCCGCGCGGATGGCGTCGCCGGCCTTCTGGGCGTCCGGATCGACGCCGCAGGCGACCACCGGAACGCGGATCCGCTCGCCCTCGTTGGCGGCGATCAGCCCGGCGATGTCGAGGTCGTAGTCGACCAGCAGCAGGTCCGCGCCCTGGCCGGCGCGCAGGGCGTGGGTGGCCGCCTCGATGGTCTCCACGTGGCTGACCTTGGCGCCCGCCGTCATCGCCATCTTCACGGCGTTGGAGAGCTGTCCGTTCAGTTTTCCGACGACCAAAAGCCGCATAGCACTATCTCCTACAGACCCTCAGGCGATCAGCCCTGAGTGTCGCCGTCCTTGATGATTTCGGTCATGGTCACGCCCAGGCGGTCGTCGACGATGACGACCTCGCCGCGAGCGACCAGCCGGTTGTTCACGTAGATGTCGATGGCCTCGCCGACCTTGCGGTCCAGGTCGAGGACGCTGCCCGACTGCAGCTGCAGAAGCTGGGCCACCGACATGGTGGCGCGGCCGAGCACCGCCGAGATCGAGACCGGCACGTCGAAGACCGGCGCCAGGTCGCTGGCGGTCTTGTCCTCGATCTCCATGCCCATATCGGCCATAGGCATGTCGGAAGGCCCGAATTCGTCGAGTTTGAGGTCGTTGTCGGACATGGCGGTCAGCTTTCGCTTCCGGGAATGAGGGGTTCGGCGTGCAGGCCTTCGGCGGCCAGCGCCGCCTGCAGCGCGGCGTCCACGCGGGCGGCGGCGGCGGCGGGATCGAAGGCCGCGGCGCCGTCGCCGAAGTCGAGGGTGAAGGCGGCCGGGCCGACGCCGGCGGCGGGGCGGACCTGAATGGCGCCAGGGTAGCCGATCGCCTGGGCGGTCTGCTCCAGCGCCGCCTGGGCGCCTTGCGCCAGGTCGGCGCCGACGCTGACGATCAGTCGCGGCGAGGCTTCGATCTCGCGGGCGAGGTTCTCCAGGGCGGCCTGGATCGGCGCCTCGGGGAACTTGGCCAGGGCGGCGTCGGCGATGGCCCGGGCGCAGGCCAGGGCCAGCTCCGCGGCGCCGACGCGATGCTCGTGGGCGACGCCGGCCAGCCGCGGCAGGGCCTGGCCGACGCTGGCGGCGATCTGCGACAGGGCCTGGGCCTGCAGCGCGGCCATCGAGGCCAGGGCCTGGCGCTCGCCCTCGGCGAAGGCCTGGGCGCGCAGGACCTCGACCTCTTCGGCGGGGAACAGGCGCTTGGGCCGCTGGGCGGCGTAGGCGACATCGCCGGCGTTGTCGAACACCGTGTCGAAGCCGAATTTCGGGTGGGGCGTGCTGGTGGTCATCAGTAGATCAGCTCGTCATCGCCGCCGGCCCCGGCCAGCATGATCTCGCCCTTGGCGGCCAGGTCCTTGGCGACCTGGACCATGGCCATCTGAGCTTGGTCGACGTCGCGGAGGCGGACTGGCCCCATGCTTTCCATGTCTTCGCGCATAATCTTGGCGGCGCGCTCGGACATGTTGGAGAAGAACATCTCGCGCAGGGAGTCGGACGCGCCCTTGAGCGCCAGGCCGAGCTGGTCCTTCTCGACGTTGCGCAGCAGGGTCTGGACGCCGCCCGGATCGAGTTTCGACAGGTCCTCGAATACGAACATCAGGGCGCGGATGCGCTCGGCGCTCTCGCGGTTGCGCTCTTCGAGGGCGGCGATGAAGCGGGCCTCGGTCTGGCGGTCGAAGGCGTTGAAGATGTCCGCCATCATCTCGTGGCTGTCGCGCTTGGAGGTGCGCGCCAGGTTGGACATGAACTCGGTGCGCAGGGTCTGCTCGATCTTGTCGAGGATCTCGCGCTGCACCGGTTCCATGCGCAGCATGCGGGTGACGCATTCCAGCGCGAAGTCTTCCGGCAGGGCGGCGAGCACGCGGGCGGCGTGGTCGGATTTCACCTTCGACAGCACCACCGCGACGGTCTGCGGGTATTCGTTCTTCAGGTAGTTGGCGAGCACCGCCTCGTTCACGTTGCCCAGCTTGTCCCACATGGTCCGACCCGCCGGGCCGCGGATTTCCTCCATCAGGGAGTCGACCTTGTCAGGAGGCAGGAAGGCCTGCAGCAGGCGCTGGGTCTGCTCGAACGAGCCCATGATCGCCCCGGCGCCGGACATTCCGGAAATGAAGTCGACCAGAAGCTGCTCGACGGCGCTGGACGAGACGGTGCCGAGGCCGGCCATCGCCTGGGAGATCTCCTTGATCTCCTCCTCGTCCAGGTGCTCCCAGATCGTCTTGTGCTCTTCGCCGAGCGCGAGCAGGACGACCGCGGCGCGCTCAGGTCCGCTGAGCTTGGATGCGTCGTTGATGGACTTCACGCGGCTGCTCATGTCGTCTCGTGGAGCCAGCTACGCAGCAGCGAAACCGACTCTTCGGGGTGCGTCTCGACGAATTCCGAGACGCGCTTCACCGAGGAGGCTTTCACCTGGCCCTCGATGCGGGCGATGTCGATGCGTTGCTCCAGCTCGTTGCCGGGGCCGGGCAGGGCCAGCGGTTGGCCGGTGGCCGGATCGACCTGGATCTGCAGGGGCTGGCCGTCGGCGGTGGTCACCAGCCGGGTGACCGGCGCGCCGCCGGCCAGGGCCGGCATGCCGGCGCCGCCCTTGGACGGCTTCAGCATCGGGCGGACGACGAAGAAGATCAGCAGCACCGCGACCAGGCCGAGGATGCCGAGTTCGACGGCGCGCATGATGTCGTTCTTGTCGAAGCCCATCAGCGGATTGGCGGTCTCGACGCCGCCCTCGGCGTCGGCCTGCGGGAAGCGGACGTTGACGACGGTGACCTGGTCGCCGCGGTCGGCGTTGAAGCCGACGGCGGTGCGGACCAGCTGCTCGATGCGCTGCATCTCCTCGGCCGAACGCGGGGTGTAGGCGCCGGGCTTGCCGTCCTGGCCCGCGGCGGTGACGCCGTCGACGGCCACGGCGACGGACAGGCGCTTCATGTCGCCCGGCTCCTGCACCTCGGTGCGGACGGTCTTGGAGATCTCGTAGTTGGTGGTCGACTCGGTCCGGCCGCTGGCGGACTGGTTCATGGCCTCGCCGTTGGCGCCGACGCCGCCCGGGATATTGGCGCTGGCCGAGACCGCGCCGTTGGCGTCGGGCTGGTTCTCGCGCGAGGTTTCTTCGTTGGTGGTCTCGGAACGGACGACCTGGCCGTCGGGGTCGAAGGTCTCCTGCTGGACGGTGACGCGGGCCAGGTTGAGGTCGGCGGTGACGTTGACGCGGGCCTTGCCGGGGCCGACGACCCCCTCGACCAGCTTGGTGACGGTCTTGGCGATGCGCTGCTCGACGTCGCTGCGGCGGCCGTCGGCGGCCTGGGCGCCGAAGCCGTCCTCGCCCGCCGACAGGGTCTTGGCGTGCTGGTCGACGACGGTGACGCGGCCGGGCTTCAGGTTCGGCACCGCGCTGGAGACCAGGTTCTGGATCGCCTGCACCTGATCGGCGGACGGCGCGCGGCCGCCGACGCCGATGGTCACCGCGGCGGAGGGCTGCTCGGCCTCTTCCTCGAACAGCTGGCGCTTGGGCAGCACCAGGTGGACACGGGCCGAGGTGACGCCGTCGAGGCTCTGGATCGTACGGGCCAGTTCACCCTCGAGGGCGCGCTGGCGGTTCAGCTGCTGGACGAAGTCGGTCTGGCCCAGGGCGTTGGCCTCGTCGAAGATCTCGTAGCCGACCGAGCCCGAAGTCGGCAGGCCCTTGGACGACAGCATCAAACGAGTCGAGGCGACCTGGTCGCGCGACACCATGATGGTCGAACCGTCGCCCTTGACCTCGTACTTCACGCCGGCCTGGTCGAGGGCGGTGGTGATCGAGCCCGCTTCCTTGAGGTCAAGGTTCGAATAGAGCAGGGCCTTGGGCTCGCCCAGATTCATGGTGAGCGCGATCAGCGCGGCGGCGACGCCGATCCCGATCCCAAGGATGGCCGCCAGTCGTCCGATTCCGAACCTCTGCAGGGCGGCGACGAAGTTGTTCAACGCGGGCGTCCTTCCCGGGGGTACGCGGGACGGACGCTCACTCGCCCGCCGCTAGGCAGGATTTACCCAGTGCTTGGTAAACGACGCGTTTACATTTGCGGCGTTAAGGCCTCAATTCGCGGAAGAATCTTGTTCTCTATGGTTGAGAAAAATCAACCACTCCAAGGGGTAAGCGCCCCCCAAAGGCCGAGCAGCACCGTGAACACGCCATAGAGCAGGGCGGTAAAGGTAAATGCCGCCTTGCGTGTGGCCGTCCACGAATCAACCCGGCGGCCGCCACGCCAGATCGCCGGGGTCAGGATCAAGCCGCCCAGGGCCAGGGCCGCGGCGACCAGCACGCAGGCCGAGGCGATGATGAGGGTGACCCCCGGCCAGCGGTACATCACATTGGCGATGTCGGCGGCGTTGGCGGCCCACGCGCCAAACAGGGCCAGGGCGGTGAGCCAGAGCACCGCCTGGGTGGTCTGCAGCAGGCTGGCCTGGCGCTGGACCCCGGTCTCCCGGAAGTCGCGGCGGTTGCGCAGGAAGAGGCCGCCGATCGTGGCCAAGGCCGCCAGACCGACGAGGATCGCCACGCCAGCGAGCACTGTGGGGCGCTTCCAGAACCCGGTGCGCTCGAAGGTCTGGTCGCCGAAGCTGCTCTGGAAGCTGTGGGCGCGGCCGCCATCGATGGCGAAGGCCAGGTGGTCGGCGCCGGTGGTCGAGATGAAGCGGCCCTCCGACAGGTCGCCTTGCGGCACGAAGCTCTTGGTCTTGCCCTGCGACGTGACCAGCAGGTAGCCGTCGGGCGTCACCGACACCGAGGCGCCGCCGATCATCAGCCCGACCATGCCCTCCAGGCCGCGATAGGCGCGGCGGGTGCCGACATAGTGGCCGGCGAAATCGCCGCCGCGCTCGGCCAGCGCGCGTGAACCCTTGCGGGGGAAGGTCTCGGGCGCAACGTAGAACTGCTGCACGACGTCGCTGGCCAAGCCCATGGCCAGGTCGCCGCCGGTCTCGGTGTTGGTGCTGATGAACACCCCGAGGTTCAGGTCGGGGATCACCACCATGTTCGACAGGAACGACAGCGTGCCGCCGGCGTGGCCGAAGCCGGTGCGCCCGCCGGGCAGGTTGTATTCGATGAAGCCGTGACGCCAGCCGTTGATGCCGGGCGCGGTCTTGCGGATCGGGGTGTTGAAGGCGCGGGCCGCGCCGGGGCCATAGATGACTGCTCCATCCAGCGTGCCGCCGTTCAGCAGCAGCTGCATGTAGCGGGCCATGTCGGCGGCGGTGGAGGACGCCGAACCGGCCGGCGCCACCTGGCTGATATACTCGAAAGGACGGGCGACATAGCCGCCCGGCGTCCAGCGATAGCCTTCGGAAATGTTGTCTCCGAGGCGCTTGGGGATCGCGCCGGGGATGCCGGCTTTCGGCGGGTGTGGCTCGCGGAAGCTGGTGCTGGTCATCCGCGCGGGCAGGAAGATGCGCTCCTCGATCAGCCGCTCGAACGGCTTGCCGGCCACGTAGGACACGGCTTGGCCGGCCAGGGTCGCGCCGTAGTTGGAATAGGCCGAGGCCGATCCCGGCGCGCGCACGCGGCGCGGCCGCTCCTGGCGCAGGTAGTCGGCCATGGGGCGCACGCGATCGAAGTTGCGCTCGAACAGATGGCCCAGCGCGCGGTCTTCGAAGCCGGGCGAATGGTCCATGAGGTTGATGACGCGCACGGGCGTGCGGAAGCCCTGGTCGCGGATCTGCAGCCGTTCGGGCAGGTAGAGATTGACCGGCGCGTCCTGGCGGATGCGGCCGGCCTCGATCTCGTTCATCAGCGCGATCCAGGTGAAGGTCTTGGAGATCGAGCCGATGCGGAAGAGGGTCTGGTCGGGATCGACCTTGCGGGCCGGCGACAGGCTGGCCAGGCCGTAGCCCTTCTTCAGCACCACCTGGCCGTTCTGCACCACCGAGACGGTGACGCCCGCGATGTGGTCGCGGGCCATGGCGCTGCGCACCACGCCGTCGACATAGGACTCCAGCTCAGCGGTGGGGATCGCCTCGCCAGGCGCCAGGCGCGCGCCGGAGGGCGCGACCGGCAGGGCGGCGGCCGCTGTCAGCGGGGCGCCCGGGGCCTGTCTCATAAAAAAATCAACGAGCCCACGATACTATCCTCATGATCGCGTTTTGCGTGTTGTTCTTTTAAAAAAGGGGGGGGG
>NZ_JAPMTQ010000068.1:0-12346 GCF_026411515.1 Phenylobacterium sp. 58.2.17
CCCCCCCCCCCCCCCCCCCGCCCCCCCCCCCCCCCCCCCCCCCCCCCCCCCCCCCACGCCGGGGTCGCCCTCGTCCTTCCTGGGAACCAGCATCGAGACTCCGACCAGCGCCATCGCCCCGGCGAACCACAGGATCAGCTGGCCGCCGTCGATCATCTTGGCCAGATGCGCCCCGGCCAGCGAACCGATCAGCCCCGCGCCGCCGAACACCAGGGCGCAGGGCCACTTCACCCGCCCGGCCTTGGCCTGGGCGGCCAGGCCCACGGCCGCGTTGACCGCCACGGCGGCGGCCGAAGTGCCGATCGCGACATGCGGATCGCGCACGCCGACCACATAGAGCAGCAGCGGCGCGGCCAGCACCGAACCGCCGCCGCCGAACACCGACAGCAGCAGTCCGATCACCGCCCCGCCCGCCGCCGCGAGACCCAGGCTCACCAGGTCCATGCCCTTAGGTCCTCGCCGGACGGTTCCAGGGCATCAGAGCCAGCAGCCGCGCCATGCCGCAGAAGCCTGTGGCCCCGGCGAATGTCAGGCCGGCGCCGACAAAGGCGGCGAGACCGAAGAACCCGGGATGGACCAGCAGGCCCAGGCCGACGCCGATCAGCACCAGCGTACCGGCCGCGATCTGCACCTGGCGCATCATTTCCAGCGGCGCCTTGCGGTCCTCGACCAGCGGCAATCCCGCGGCCGCCCAGCCGTCGACGCCGCCGGCCAGCACCACGGCCTGGCCGCCGCTGGCCGCCGCCAGCCGCGTGCAATTGGCGGCCGTGCGCATGCCCGAGCGGCAGGTGAAGATCGGCAAGGCGCCGGCCGGCACGTCGAGCGGCGCGGACTCAAGACTCGCCAGCGGGCGCAGCCGCGCGCCCTTCACGTGGCGGCGGGCGAACTCGTCGGGGTCGCGGACGTCGAACAGCACCGCCTGGCCCTTGGCCAGCAGGTCAGCGACGTCCTTGGGATTCAGTTGGGTCGGAGCGGTCATCGGCCTTCTTCATGTCTGGAGGACAGAAGATCTCCGCGAGCGTCGCCACCACCTTCATCGCGGCAGGGTCGGCGATCCGGTACCAGATGGTCTGGCCCTCGCGGCGCGTGGCCACGACGGCTTCCTCGCGCAGCACTGCCAGGTGCTGCGAGAGGGCCGATTGCGACAGGCCGACCAGGGGCAGTAGTTCGCCCACCGATCGCTCGCCTTCGGTCAGCTGGCAGAGGATCATCAACCGCCGCTCGTTGCCCAGCGCGCGCAGAAGCTTGGCGGCCTCCCCGGCGCTGGCCTCGAAACGGGTGATGTCGAAGTTCGCGAGATCGAACATGGCCGCAATATATGAGTTGTTTCTAATTTAGCAAGGTCTTATGTATTGGCCTGACGCCGAAGGAGGCTCCAACCATGACCCCTCAAGTACAGACATTCTTCGACAAGGCCACCTCGACCGCGACCCACCTGGTCAGTGACCCTGCCACCCGGGTCGCCGCGGTGATCGACCCGGTGCTCGACTTCGAGCCCAAGGCGGCCCGGCTCTCGACCGGCTCGGCCGATGCGGTGCTGGCCGCGGTGCACGATCAGGGTCTGACCCTGGCCTATGTGCTCGAGACCCACGCGCACGCCGACCACCTGTCGGCGGCCGACTACATCCGCCGCGAAACCGGCGCGCAGGTGGTAATCGGGGCCGAGATCACCCAGGTGCAGAAGGCTTTCATCCCCCGCTTCGAGGCCGACGATGTCGCCGACGACGGACGGGTGTTCGACCGGCTGCTGGCCGAGGGCGACGTGCTGCCGCTCGGATCGCTGGACATCGGGGTGCTGCACACACCCGGCCACACCCCGGCCTGCGTCACCTATCTGATCGGCGACGCCGCCTTCGTCGGCGACACCCTGTTCATGCCCGACTATGGGACCGCCCGCGCCGACTTCCCGGGCGGCGATGCGGCGACCCTCTATCGTTCGACGCGCAAGATCCTGGCTCTGCCCGAAACGACGCGCATCTTCGTCGGCCACGACTATCTGCCGGCCGGCCGCGACACCTTCGCCTGGCAGACCACCGTCGCCGAGCAGCGGGCCCGCAACGTCCATGTGCATGACGGCGTGGACGAGGCCGCCTTCGTCACCATGCGCGAGGCGCGCGACGCCACCTTGGCCGCCCCGACCCTGATCCTGCCCTCGCTGCAGGTGAACATCCGCGCCGGCGCCCTGCCGCCGGCCACGGCGGCCGGGAACGTGTTCCTGCGGCTTCCCGTTACCCAGGCTTGACCGTCATCGGGCCGTCGCCGGCGCAGGCTTGATTAGCATCAAGGCCTGCGCCGCGCGCTCGGCTCAGGCTGGATAAGCACCATCAGGAAAGGACGCGCCATGAAGGGCTTTGTCGACGACATCGAGGAGCTGACGGAAAGCAACAAGGACTTCCGCCGCGTGCTCTACACAGGCAAGCACCTGCAACTGGTGCTGATGTCGCTGAAGCCCGGCGAGGAGATCGGCGAGGAGGTGCACGACACCCACGACCAGTTCTTCCGCATCGAGAAGGGCAAGGGCGAGGTCTGGATCGACGGGGTGAAGACCAAGGTGAAGGCCGACTTCGCGATCATCGTCCCGGCCGGCGCCCCCCACAACGTGATCAACACCGGCGACAAGGCCCTGCGGCTCTACACCCTCTACGGCCCGCCCGAGCACCGCGACGGCATCGTCCGCGCCACCAAGGCCGAAGCCGACGCCAGCGAGGAACACTTCGACGGCGTCCTGACCGAAGACGGCCCGGGCACGAAGATCTGATTGTCCGGAAAATTCCTGAGGTTCGACCAATTCCGCGAGGAATTGGTGGAGCCGAGGGGAGTCGAACCCCTGACCTCCTCATTGCGAACGAGGCGCTCTACCAACTGAGCTACGGCCCCAGGAGGCGCGGACTTAGGAGGCGAAGGCGGGGTCTGTCAAGCGGCTGATCGCCGATGCGGCGTCGCGACTTGCCAGCGCCGCCGCGCCAGCCGATACAGGAGGCCCTTTCCACTCGGATTTTCTGATGGCCCCGCTGGTCGGCTTTGTCTTCTTCATCATCGACGCGCTGCTCGGATTGCTGGTGTTCGCGCTGATCGCCAGCGCCATCCTGTCCTGGCTCGTCGCCTTCGACGTGATCAACCTGCGCAACCAGTTCGTCTACAACGTCGCCCGCTTCCTCGACGCGGTGACGCGGCCGGTGCTGGCCCCGTTCCAGAAGATCATTCCATCGCTCGGCGGCGTCGACATCAGTCCGGTGATCGCGATCCTGGTGATCTCGGGCATCCAGCGCTACCTGCTGCCGGCCGCGGCCGGCGCACTGATGAGCCTCGGCTAGGCCGGTGCGCCTGGCCGTGCGGCTGACGCCCAAGGGCGGTCGCGACGGCGTGGACGGCTGGGCCCTCGATCCGGAGGGCCGCCCCTATCTGAAGATCAGGGTCAGCGCCCCGCCCAGCGAGGGCGCGGCCAACGCGGCGCTGGTCGCCCTGCTGGCCAAGACCCTCAAGCGGCCCAAGTCGTCGGTGCGCATCGTCGCCGGCGAGACCGCACGCCTGAAGATGATCGAGATCGACGGCCTGGACGAGCCGGCGGCGCACGCCGTGCTTGGCCCGCCGCCGAGCGCCTAGTCAGACGCGCAAACGGCGCTCCAGCCGTGGCCGAAGCGCCGCCAGAACCCCGGCCTTCGCCGGGGTGAGCGATAAGGGGCGAGCCTAGAACTCCTCCCAGCCCTCTTCCTCGGCCACCGGCAGGCTGCGGCCGCCGCCGACCGCGACGCGCTTGGCCGGAGCCGCGCGGGGCGTGGGCGCGGGCGCACGAGTCGACGCCGCGGCGGCGCCCTGCTCGCCGGTCTTGAACTGGCCGATCAGGCGGGCCAGCTCGACCGCTTCGCCGGCCAGCGAGTGGCTGGCGGCGGTCGATTCCTCGACCATGGCGGCGTTCTGCTGGGTCACCTGGTCCATCTGGTTGACGGCGGTGTTGACCTGCTGGAGGCCGACCGCCTGCTCCTGGGCGCTAGCCGCGATCTCGGTGACGATGCCGTTGATCTCGGCCACCTGGCTGACGATCAGCTGCAGCGCCTTGCCGGTGTCGGCCACCAGACTGACGCCCTGGCCGACCTGGGCGCTCGAGGCGTTGATCAGGGTCTTGATCTCCTTGGCCGCCTCGGCCGAGCGCTGGGCCAGGGCCCGGACCTCGGAGGCGACGACCGCGAAGCCCTTGCCGGCGTCGCCGGCGCGGGCCGCTTCGACCCCCGCGTTCAGGGCCAGCAGGTTGGTCTGGAAGGCGATCTCGTCGATGACGCCGATGATCTGACCGATCTGCTTGGAGCTGTCTTCGATCTGGCCCATCGCCGCCGTCGCCCGCTGCACGACGTCGGCGCTTTCGGCCGCGTTCGAGCGGGCGGTGGCGACCACGCCCTGGGCGTGGTTGGCGCCCTCGGCGGTCTTGCGGACCGTGGCGGTGATCTGGTCTAGCGCCGCGGCGGTTTCTTCCAGGCTGGCGGCCTGCTGCTCGGTGCGGCGCGACAGATCGTCGGCCGCCTTGCTGATCTCGTCGGCGCCCGAACGCATGGACGAAGTCGCCCCGACCACCACGCCCATGGTGTTCTGCAGTTGGCTCATGGCGACGTTGAAGTCGTGCTTCAGCGCTTCGTATTCCGGAGACACCTGGGCCTCGACTCGGGCGGTCAGGTCGCCGTGGGCCAGGCGCTCGAGCGCCTTGGCCAGGGCGGTGACCACGACGGCCTGCTGTTCGGCCACGGCCGCGCGCTCGGCCTCCGACCGGCGACGCTCGGCTTCGGCCTGGGCGTTGGCCGCTTCCTGGCCGGCCCGCAGGGCGCGGTTCTCGGCCAGGCCATGGCGGAAGCCTTCGAGGGCGCGGGCGATCTCGCCCACCTCGTCATGCTTGTCGGCGCCGCCCACCGGCTTCTCGTAGCGCCCGGCGGAAAGCTCGCCCACCGCGGCGGTGATGCCGGCCAGCGGCTGGCGCACCAGCTTGCCGACCGCGATGAACAGCGCGCCGAGCACCAGGCCCAGGATCACCACGCCGCCGACCGCCAGCCAGATCGCCAGTTGGCGGGCGGGGCCGGTGATGTGCTTGGTCGGCACGTCCATGACCACCGCCCAGGTCGAGTTCAGGCCCGGCAGCGGGGCCGGCGTGACCAGGCGCTCGACCTTGCCGGCCGGCTGGTCCAGGCCGCTGAGCAGCACGGACTTGCCATCCGCCATCGCGCCCTTCAGTTCGGCCGCGCCGGTGTCGGCGTAGGGCTTCATGCGCAGCTTGGCGTCCGGGTGCGAGACCCAGTTGGCGGCCGGCGAGACGAGCATGACCCGGCCGTCGCCGAACGGGCGCAGCGCATCGAGCTGCTTGGACACGTCGTCCAGCGCCAGGTCGATGCCGGCCACGCCGATCAGCTGGCCGTTCGACATCACCGGGAAGGTCACCGAGGTCATCGAGATGGTCTTGCCGCCCACCTCGTAGGGATAGGGCTCGACGATCGCCGCCTTCTGGCTCTTGAAGCTGGTCTGGTAGAACGGCTGGTCGTAGTCGTTGCCGGTGTCCAGCGGCTCCAGGCTCAGCGAGCCGTTGTTGTTTACCCAATAGGGCGTGAACTGGCCGAGCTTGTTGGAGCCGGAGTCAACCTGGCCCATATGGGCCTCGTCCTGGCCGTCCAGCGCGTTGGGGATCTCCATGAACCAGGCGCCAAGGATCATCGGCGAGGCCGAAGCCGCCGGCTTGATCATCTCGCTCAGCACCTTGCGGTCGCGCACGCCGGCGGCGTGGGCCGCGCCCAGCGTCTGAGCCATCGAGCGGCCCAGGCCCTGGATCTCGCCGATGTCGCTGGCCACCTCGGCGGCGGCCTTGCCGGCCAGGGCCTGCGCATTGTCATTGGACAGGTCGCGGACGATGCCGCTGGCGTTGGCGGCCACCAGGGCCGCGGCCAGCAGCAGCAGCGCGCCGATGGCGCAGCCAGCCGCAAGCATGAGTTTCCATGCGATTGATAGACGAGCCAGCACTTAAAATACCCCCGACGACTGACTGAACTGCACAGGTCCTTGGCGGACCACGTCCGTTAGGCTGCGGCCGCGATGTCCGGCGGCAGAATGTGGTCAAGCGACAGCAGCGAGACGATCCCGGTGTCGGTGGTCATCACGCCGCTGACATAGGCGGTCGATTCCGGGCTGCCGACTTCCGGCGGCGGCTGGATCAGCCCCTCGGTCACGGTCAGGATGTCGGACACCGCATCGACGACCAGGCCCATCTGCGCCTCGCCGATCTGCGCCACCACCACCACTGACGAGGCGCTGGGATTGGCCGGGCCCAGGCCCAGCCGCGCGCCGAGGTCGATGACCGGCAGGATCGCGCCGCGCAGGTTCATCATCCCCAGCACGTGGGGCGGGGCGTGCGGCAGCGGCGTGGCCGCCGACCAGCCGCGGATCTCGCGCACCGCCATGATGTCGATCGCATAGGCCTGCTCGCCGATGCGGACCGAGATCAGCTCGGCGCCGGGCGATGGGATGCGGGTGTAGGCTTCCATCAGAATTCCTCCCAAGTGTCGGTTTCTCCGACCGGCTCGAGTTTCGCCGCGGTGGCGGCGCCGGAGCTGTATCCCCGGGCCGGCTTGTTGGAGCGCGGCGCGGGGGTCTTGCGAACGATCGGGCGGCCTTGATCCTGGCCGATCGAGAACTGGCCCATGAGACGGGTGAGCTCGACGGCTTCGTTGGCGAGCGCGTGGCTCGCGGCGGTGGACTCTTCGACCATGGCCGCATTCTGCTGCGTGACCTGATCCATTTGATTAACGGCGGTGTTGACCTGTTGCAGGCCGACCGCCTGCTCCTGGGCGCTGGCCGCGATCTCGGAAACCGAGGCGTTGATCTCGGCCACTTGCGAGGCGATGCGCTGCAGCGCCTTGCCGGTCTCGGCGACCAGATCGACGCCCTGGCCGACCTGGGCGCTCGAAGCGTTGATCAGGACCTTGATTTCCTTGGCCGCCTCGGCCGAGCGCTGGGCCAGGGCCCGGACCTCGGAGGCGACGACCGCGAAGCCCTTGCCGGCGTCGCCGGCGCGGGCCGCTTCGACCCCGGCGTTCAGGGCCAGCAGGTTGGTTTGGAAGGCGATCTCGTCGATCACGCCGATGATCTGGCCGATCTGCTTTGAGCTGTCCTCGATCTCGCCCATCGCCGCCGTCGCCCGCTGCACGATGTTGGCGCTGCGCTCGGCGTCGGTGCGGGCGGTCTCGACCACCTCGCGGGCGTGGTTGGCGCCCTCGGCGGTCTTGCGGACCGTGGCGGTGATCTGGTCGAGCGCCGCGGCGGTTTCTTCCAGGCTGGCGGCCTGCTGCTCGGTACGGCGCGACAGGTCGTCGGCGGCCTGGCTGATCTCGCCGGCGCCCGAGCGCATGTTCGTGGTGTTGCCGCTGATCACCGTCATGGTGTCCTGCAAGGTGGCGACGGCGGCGTTGAAGTCGGTCTTCAGCTGCTCGGCCTTCGGCGCGAAGGCGGCGGTGATGCGATAGGTCAGGTCGCCGTGGGCTAGCTTGCCCAGCGCTTCGGCCAGCGAGCCGATGGCGATCGCGTCCTGCTCGGCCTCGCGAGCCTTCTCCTCTTCGCGGGCCTGGCGCTCGAGCTCGGCGGCCGCGCGCTGTTCGGCGACCTCGGCCTCGACCCGCACTTTCTGGATCGCGGCCTCCTTGAAGGCCAGCACGGCGGTGGCCATCTGGCCGATCTCGTCCTTGCGCCCGACCGCCGGCACCTCGACGGTGTTGTCGCCGCCGGCCAACCGATCCATCGCGCGTGTCATGGCGCTGACCGGCGCGGCGATGGCCCGCGACAGCAGCCAGGCCATGGCCGCAGCCGCCAGGATCGCCACCAGGCTGCCGCCGATCAGGGTGATACGGGCCTGGGTGATGGCGTTCTGCTGCTGCGCCCAGCGCTCGGCGACCAGCTTGCTCTGGGCGTCCAGGATCTCACCCTGCACCCCGCGCACCTTGGTCAGGCGCACCTCGTCGATCATCGCCAGGGCCTGGAATTCGGTGGCCGGATCCCGCGCCAGGGCGATGATCTCGTTGTTCTTGGCGCGCCAGGCGTCGAGCTCGAGCTTCAGACGGGCCGCGCGTTCCTTCTGCTCAGGCCGCGTCGTGCGCCCCGTGAAGGCCGCAAGGCTCTTATCGGCGAGGGCGCCGTCCTTCTCGTAGTTGTTCAGGAAGTCGGCATTGCGCGTCGCTGCGAAACCGCGCGCCGCATTCTGTTGTTCGACGGATTGATAGAGAACCGTCGCGACGTCCTGGATGTTGAGGTTGCTCACATTGTTCTGCTCGGCCGCCTGAAGCGTGGCGCTGAGGCTCATGAACACGGCTGCGGATGCCAGGGTGAAGACCGAAAGGATCACGGCGAACGCCATGATCAGCTTGGCGGAGATACGCGCATTACTGAAATTCACTGTGAGCCCCCAAACAGTACAGTTCAGATCATTGAAGCACTCACAGACTTCTGGATTATTAATCGTGATTAATGACGGCCTGACAGATTGTCGCAGGCGCAGTCTAGATGTGCCGACATCGCGACACATTAATGTCGATTATATCGACTGTTAGCGGTATTACTTGACACCGGCGTCAAGTAATACCGTCAAAAATCCCGGTCATACCCGCGTGGCGTTGCGGGCCGCGACGCGCTACCCATCTTTCTGACGCCGAGGACGGCAAGGAGGAGACCGATGGCCGGGCGTATGCAGTTGGCGGAGGCGATCGCAGAGGCGCGGCGCATCGTGGTGTTCACCGGCGCCGGCATCTCCACCGAGTCCGGCGTGCCTGATTTCCGCAGCCCTGGCGGGGTGTGGAGCAAGATGAAGCCGATCTACTTCCAGGAGTTCGTCGGTGACGAGGCCCGCCGCCGCGAGGCCTGGACCCGGGTGTTTTCAGGCGCCGCCAAATGGACCGGCGCGCGCCCGAACGACGGTCATACCGCCGTCGCCAAGCTGGTTGCTGACGGTAGGGCCAGTGCGGTCATCACCCAGAACGTCGACAACCTGCACCAGGAGTCAGGGGTGCCGGACGACAAGGTGATCGAGCTGCACGGCAATGCGCACTTTGCGCGCTGCCTGGCCTGCGGGCTGCGCCACGAGTTCGAAGAATTTCGCGAAAGCTTCACCGAGCACGGCGTGATCCCGGTCTGCCGCGCCTGCGGCGGCCTGGTCAAATCGGCGACCATCTCGTTCGGCCAGTCGATGCCGCAGGACCAGATGGACCGCGCCGAGGCCCAGACGCTCGGCTGCGACCTCTTCCTGGTGCTCGGCTCGTCGCTGGTGGTCTATCCGGCCGCCGGCTTCCCGCTGCTGGCCAAGCGCAACGGCGCGACCCTGGCGATCGTCAACCGTGAACCCACCGACCAGGATGCGGTGGCTGACATCGTGCTGCACGACGAGATCGGACCGGTGATGTCGCAGGTGGTCGGCGGCTGACCCGCCCGCGACGCTAGGCGCGCTTGGTCGGGCGCGCCCGCAGGCGGGTCGGCGGCGGGTCGGCGCGGAAATCGGCGACCGTGCCGAGCTTGGCGTTGCATGACGGGCAGCGGATCACGACCTCGTCGGTCAGGTGGTCGTCGATCGACAGCCCCGCGCCGCAGGGCTTGCACTTCCAGTCGTACTGCGGCGGAGGCGGCGGGGCTGGCGGCGGCGCAGGGCGCTTCGGCCCCTCGGGCACGACGACCTTCGGGGGATTCTTCAGGGACAGAATCGGGCGGCGCTTAGGTTCGTCGCTCATCGGCTGGGACTGGGGACCTCGTCGGCGGACCCGCGGCGGCGCTGGCCGCGCGGTGCGGCTGGCGTTTTCCCGTGTCCGGCCTTGAGTTGCAACACCAATCGGCACGAAAGCCGCCCAGACGCGCGCGCCGCCGCCAGCGCGCTTCGTCGCAGCCCGGTCACCGCTCGCCGAAGATCGCTGTTCGTGACAGCTTAAGATGTTTCAGGGTTAAACAGAGCAACGGCCAGCCAAGGTTGACCGGCGCCCGCCAACGTGGTGCGCCGCCATCGGCGAGGCCTGTACGGCTTACTCGGGGAGAAACCGATGAAATTGAACTGGACTCATGGCGCAGCGCTGCTCGCCTGCGTGGCCATGAGCGGCTGCGGCATGATCGGCGGCGGCTCCAAGGCCCCCAAGGGTCAGGTCGTCGCCACGGTGAACGGCGAGGAGATTACGGTCACCGAACTCAACCGCGAGCTCGGCGGCGCGTCCGCGGCGGACGCGACCCAGCGCAAGGCGATGGAACAGGCCGCGCTGCAGTCGATCATCACCCGCAAGCTGCTGGCCCAGACCGCCAAGGAACAGAAGCTCGACAAGACCCCGGCCTTCGCCCAGCAGGAAATGCAGGCCAAGGAAGCGATGCTGGTCGGCGCCATGCAGCGCAAGGTCGCCTCGACCGTGGTCAACCCGTCGCGCGCCGAGGCCGAGAAGTTCGTCGCCGAGCACCCGCACATGTTCGCCGACCGCCGCGTGATGGTCGTCGACCAGATCGTGGTCGGCAAGTTCAGCCCCGAGCTGATGAAGCAGTTCGAACCGCTGACCACGCTCGAGCAGGTCGAGGCCGTGCTCGGCCGCGAGAACCTCGACTTCCAGCGCACCACCACCGTGCTCGACACGCTGAACGCGCCCGAGGGCCTGACCCAGACCCTGATGAAGCTGCCGGCCGGCGAGATCTTCATCTTCCCGCGCGGCAACGCGGTGTTCGTCAACCAGATCCGCGAGAGCCGCACCCTGCCGTTCACCGGCGAGCGGGCGGTCAACTACGCCACCGCCGGCCTCAAGCAGATGCGCACCCAGGAGGCCGTCGGCCGCCAGATCGAGGCCATCCGCAAGGGCGCGCAGGACAAGATCACCTATAACGACAAGTACAAGCCCGACCCGGCCAAGCCGGCCGCCAAGCCCGCGGCTCCGGCCGCCCCGGCCCCGGCCCCGGCCCCGAACACCTAAGGGACCGACCCCGGCGTACCGAACGAAGGGCGCGGCTCCAGCCGCGCCCTTTTTCGTGCACCGTCGGTCGCGCGCGGGGGCCGCGCGGTCAGATCATCGATGTCAGGAGAGTGGTGCCGCTTACAGGACTCGAACCTGTGACCCCCTCATTACGAATGAGGTGCTCTACCAGCTGAGCTAAAGCGGCCTGGTACGCGCTCGCCGGCCGATTTGGCCCGCGAGGGAGCGCCTACTTAGCGACTCTCGGCGCGCTCGCCAAGCGCCGCCTTCCAGATGGCCGTCGATCGCCGCCGCGCGGGGCCGGCGGCGGCGGCGGCTCGTCGTCCTCATAGACGCCGTCGGCGATGTCGTAGGGGGCCGGCGCCGCCTCGTGCCCGGCCAGCAAAACCGCTGAATCGGCATAGGAAATCGGCAATTCGGGCAGTTCGCTCATCGTCCGCTCGCGCCGCTCGTGGCGCGGATGGATCAGCTCGCCGCTCTCGGCGAAACTGACCACCAGCCGGGCCCAGTCGGCCGGCTGGTAGGCGAAGGCGCGGCCCTCGGGGTCGAGATCGGACCAGTCCGGCTCCTGCGGCGCGCCGAGCCCGCGGGCCATCCAGACCCGCGCCTCGTCCGGCTGGCCGGCGGCGAAGGCGGTCCGCGCGAACAGGCCGGCGATGCGGGCGGTGACCGGTTCGGCGGCCAGCTCCCGGGCCGCCTCCTGGGCCCGCTCGGGGTCTCCGGCGATCAGCGCCTGCTCGACCAGCAGGATGCGGCTCTCGCGCTCGCCCGCGTTCAGCGAGGCCAGCCGCCACAGCCGCTCGCCGCGCTGGCGCGGGGTCTCGTCGGTCTTCAGGTCGCGATAGGCCAGCCACAGGGCCGGGTGCGGCGCGGCCTTCCAGGCGTTCTCCAGCGCCTGCGCCGCGCGGCCGGCCTTGCCATCGCCGCTGAGCAGCCGCGCGGCCATCACCACCCCGGGCGCGAAGCCCGGCTGCAGCTTGGCGGCCTCGACCGCGCGCTCCAGCGCCTGGGCGCGGCGCTTGGGATCGGTGTCGCCTTCGAGCTGGGCGGCCGAGGCGGCGAGCAGCGCGGCCCGCGCCCGGTCGGCGACCAGCGGCGAGATGATCTTGCGCTCCAGCGCGCCCTTGGCCAGGTCGCGCGCGCCGTCCCAGTCGCCGGCCTCCAGCCGCGCCTCGAGCACTGCACGCCAGGCCCAGCGGGCGGTGCGCGGCTCGCCGTAGGCAGCCTCGGCGTGGGTCGTCGCGGCGGCGCGATCGCCCTGGGCCAGCGCCAGCTGCATCAGCCCCTTGCGCCCGGCCAGCCGCATGTCGGGCAGGCTGAGCATGGCGGTGTAGGCGGCCTGGGCGGCGACCGCGTCGCCGGCGGCCTCGGCCGCCTGGGCGGCCAGCAACCGCACCAGGCCCGGC
>NZ_JAPMTQ010000069.1:0-11501 GCF_026411515.1 Phenylobacterium sp. 58.2.17
CCGGCCCGGGCGGCGAGCCAATCCTGCTGCTCGACCAGGATCGCCGCCGCTGGGACCAGCTGCAGATCCGCCGCGGGCTGGTCGCCCTGGCCCGCGCCCTGGCGCTGGGCGGCGCCGACGGGCCCTATGTCCTGCAGGCCTCGATCATCGCCTGCCACGCGCGGGCGACCGAGGCGACCGACACCGACTGGCCGCAGATCGCCGCCCTCTATGCGCGGCTGGCCGCCGTCGCTCCCTCGCCGGTCGTCGAGCTGAACCGCGCCATCGCGGTCGGCATGGCCGAGGGCCCGGCTGCGGGTCTGGCCCTGGTCGAGCGCCTGGCCGGCGAGCCGGCGCTCGCCGCCTACCATCTGCTGCCCAGCGTCCGCGGCGACCTGTTGCTCAAGCTCGGCCGGCGGGACGAGGCCCGCGCGGCCTTCGAGACCGCCCTCGCCCTGGCCGAAAACCGCCGCGAACGCGACCTGCTGCGCCGCCGCGCCGACGAAGCCGCGCGCTAGCGCATCGCGTCGGCGATCTGACGGGTCGTTTCCTCGGGCGAGATGCCGTAGGGCAGGACCCGGTCGAACTGGCCCTTGGGATTCATCAGGTAAGCCGGGGTCGAGTGGTCGATCAGGTAGTCCGAGCCTTCGCCGTTCTTCTTGTAGTAGACCCGATAGGCCTTGGCCGCGGCGGCCACCTGCTCGGGCGTGCCGGTCAGCCCAATGGTCCCCTTGGGGAACACCTCGTTGGAGAGGTAGGTCTTGATCTGCTCGGGGGTGTCGCGCTCCGGGTCGACCGAGATGAACACCACCTGGAACTTGTCGGCCTTGGGGCCCAGTTGCTGCTGGGCCGCGCCCAGCACCTGCATGGTCGTCGGGCAGACGTCGGGGCAGTAGGTGAAGCCGAAGAACACCGCCGACCACTTGCCCTTGAGGATCTTCTCGTCCACCGGCTTGCCGTTCTGGTCGACCAGCTGGAACGGGCCGCCGACCAGAGCCGTTCCGGAGGTCGAGCCGCCTGCGCGCTGTCCGTCGAAGACGCCGGCCCGCCAGGCGAGCGCGCCCATCAGGATCAGCCCGACCACACAGGCGGCGACAAGGATGAGATTGCGGCGGGACATGGTTGACCTTTGGGGCTCGTCAGGCGCGGCGTTAGGGGCGATGCTCGCAGCATGATGGCGTCCATCCGGAACCCGTCGCCGTCGCAGCCGTCGCCCGGTCTCGATAGGCAAACCGCCGCCCCTGCGCAAGGCGTCGCCGACCTCGGCGCGGCCGCTTGGGGGGCCGAGGGCTGGAGTCTGGCCGGCGCCCACGGCGGACGGCTGCGGATGCGCACCCTGGTCACCCTGCGCTGGATGATCATCGCCGGCGAGCTGCTGATCTTCGCCCTGGTCGGGCTCGTGCTCGGCTTCGACGCTCCCTACACGCTCTGCTTCACCGTCATCGGCGCGTCGGCCTGGGTCAATCTGCTGACCGGCGTCGCCTTCCCCGGCCAGCGGCTGATCGGCGGCTGGGAAGCGGTCGCCCAGCTCGGCTTCGACATCGGCCAGATCTCGCTGCTGCTGTACTTGACCGGCGGCACGGCCAATCCCTTCATCCTGATGGTGCTGGCCCCGGTGACCCTCGGCGCGGCGACCCTGGCCCCACGCTGGGTGAATCTGCTGGCCGGGCTGGCCATCGCCGCCTCGATGCTGCTGGCCTTCGTACACGGGCCGCTACCGTCGCTGAACGGTTCCTTCACCGAACTGCCCACCGCCTTCATGATCGGGGCCGCGGTGGCCAATGTCGCCGGGATCGTGGTCATCGCCGGCACCGTGCGCCAGGCGGCCGAGGAGTCCTCGCGCATGGCCCTGGCGCTCGACGTCACCCAGGCGGTGCTGGCCCGCGAGCAGCGGCTCTCGGCCCTCGGCGCCCTGGCCGCGGCCGCCGCCCACGAACTGGGCACGCCGCTGGCGACCATCTCCATCGTCTCCAAGGAGCTGGCCCGCGAGGCCCCGACCCCCAGCGTCAAGGAAGACGCCGAGCTGCTGATCGCCCAGGCCGAGCGCTGCGGCGAGATCCTCAGGCGGCTCACCGACGCCCCCGCCGCCGCCTCCGACGAGGTGCACGAGCGGATGAGCCTGCTGCAGCTGGTCCACGAGGTGATCGAGCCCCAGGCCGAGGTGAAGGGCGTGCGGGTCGAGGCCATCGTCTCCGGCGCGCCGGGCGTGGCCGCCCCCGACATCTGGCGCATGCCCGAGGTGCTGCACGCCATGACCTCGTTCGTGGAGAACGCCGTCGACTTCGCCGCATCGGAGGTGCTGGTCACCGTCCGCTTCGACGCCGACACCATCAGCATCCAGGTCCGCGACGACGGTCCGGGCTTCGCGCCGGAGGTTCTCGCCAAACTCGGCGAGCCCTATGTCACCAGCCGTCCCGGCGTCGCCGGCGGCCGCACCGGCCACGTCGGCATGGGACTCGGCTTCTTCATCGCCAAGACCCTGCTGGAACGAACCGGGGCCACAGTGACTTTTCAGAACGGCAGGCCGCGCGGAGCCGTCGTTGCGGCCAAGTGGCCTCGCGCGCGCATCGAAGTGAGGCCGCCGCCAGCGTGAAGACACTTGCGAAGCTGCGACAAGCAGCGACATGATGCCGCAGGAGGCGGGTGATCAGAACGCCCCTATCGGAGGTTGCGCATGACCGATCTCTCCGCCGATATCGCCGCCCTGCCCGACAGGAGCCTGCTTGTCCTGGATGACGATGCGCCGCTGCGCACACGGCTTGGCCGGGCGCTCGAGCAACGCGGATTCGAGATCGTGCTGGTCGGCAGCGTCGCCGAGGCCCTGGCCGCGGTGAAGGCCAGCCCCCCCGCCTACGCCGTGCTCGACATGCGGCTGGAGGACGGCACCGGGCTGAAGGTGGTGGAGGCGGTGCGCGAGGCGCGCCCGGACGCCAAGGTCGTGATGCTGACCGGCTATGGCAACATCGCCACGGCGGTCGCGGCGGTGAAATCGGGCGCCATCGACTACCTGTCCAAGCCGGCCGACGCCGACGACGTCGCCCGCGCCCTGCTGGCCCGCAAGGACGAAGCGCCGGCCCCGCCGGAAAACCCGATGAGCGCCGACCGCGTCCGTTGGGAGCATATCCAGCGGGTCTACGAGCTCTGCGGCCACAACGTCTCGGAAACCGCCCGGCGGCTGAACATGCACCGCCGCACCCTGCAGCGGATCCTGGCCAAGCGCGCGCCGCGCTAGGGGCGCGCGCCCCTAGCGTTCGCCCGGGACACGCCCGACGATGACGAGGTTGAGGTGAGAGCGCGGCGCTAGGCTTCCAGCTGCACCGCCGCCACCCCCATCGCCCGCATCGCCGCCAGCCGCGCGAAGGCGATGGTCAGGGCCTTGCGCCGGGCGGGGGCGAGCGGCGTTGCCGGGGCCTCGCGCAGCACCGCCCCGCCGAAGCCGTCGCAGACGATCAGCCCCGGCTCCTCCGGCAGGATGTGCTGCGGGAACTCCGGCGCCACGGCGAAGGCGAAGCGGTCGCAATAGGGTAGGTACTCATGCCACTTGCGATCGACGCGATAGTCCTCGATCCCCGACTTCACCTCGATGATCGCCAGTTCGCCCTTGGGCGACAGCGCCATCAGGTCGGCGCGCCGGCCGTTGGGCAGGGTGACCTCCGCCAGCGGCGCATAGCCGAGGTCGATCAGCAGCCGCGCGGCCCCGCGGGTGACGTTGGCGGTGATCTCCGGCCGCGTGATGGTGACGATGGCGACGTCCATGCCGAAACCATGTTCCGGTTTCGTTCGAGGCGCAAGCTCGGCCTTGTCCCGACTGCCTCTCGTCAGTTGCGGGCCGGCTGCGGGAACTCCAGCCGCCCGACGTCGTAGCCGAGCTGCTTTATGCGGGCGACCGCCTGGCTCTTTACGCCCGACGGCAAGGTCGGGCGCTGCGACATCAGCCACACCGAACGGCCGCCCGGCGTGCCGAGGATCAGCCAGCCCTGATCGGCGCGGTGGTCGAGCACCCAGTACTCCTGGCGCACCAGGCCGTTGAAGAAGGTCATCTGCAGCTTGGCGTTGGTGCGGGTGTCGAGCACCTTGGCCTTGGCCTTCCACTCGGTGACCGGCGCCGACAGCGAGCCCTTGTGACAGGCCTGCACCACCGCAAAGCCGTCGCCGGTCCGTTGCCAGTCCGAGGTGCCGCCCTGGCATCCGGTCTGGATCTTGTTGGGCAGCCGCGCGACCTCGTACCAGCGGCCCATCATGTTGGTCAGCTCGATCTTCTTGGTCGGCGGCGGCGGCGCCGCCAAGGCGGGGCCCGCGACGAGGGCGAGAGCGAGGACCGTGGTGGCGAGTGCGCGCATAACGAAGTTGGGTCTCGGTTGAATCGGCAAGGCCCGCGGAATTTCCCGCGGGCCTCCATGCAATATCAACGCAGAATTTGGCGCTTCCGCGGCGCCGCGTCTACTCCGCCGCCAGGGTCACATTGGCCGCGATGCGGTCCTTGAAGTTGATCTTCTGGAGGTACTTGATCCCCTCCTCGGCGATGTCGTCGCCGACCATGCGGTCGCCCTCGGCCTTCAGCTCCTCCATGTCGACATACATGCCGTAGAAGGCCCGTGTGCGGTCGGTGATGATGCCGGCGTTCAGCAGGGTTTTGATCAGCACCCGGAAGATATTGGTGCTTTCCTTCATGTCCTCGCGCCGCACCTCATCGGTGGCGATCGCCTGGATCTCCTCCAGCACCTTGGCCGGGTCGAGCCCGAACTCCTCGTAGAGCGCGGTCTGTTCGCTGGGCGAGACCAGGTTGAACAGCAGGATCTGGAAGCAGTGCGCGGCCCAGTCCTCGACGATGGCGTGCTCGGCTTCCGACAGCTTCGGGATCGTGCGGTCGGCCCAGATCTTCCCGAACTTGTGGTGGAAGGCCTCGTCGGTCATCACCAGCTGCATCAGCTGGCGGCCGAGCGGGTCGTTGAGCTTCTGATAGAAGGTCGCGAAGGCGCCCATGGCGAGCCCTTCGACCAGCATCTGCATGCCGATGATCTTCTTGTAGACCTCAGGCGAACCGATGATGTCGACCAGCAGGTCCTGCAGCACCTTGCTGCACTGGATCGGCCGGCCCCAGCGGGCCTTGATGTACTTGGCGAAGGCGGTGACGTGGCGCGCTTCCTCGCGGGTCTGGTTGGCGGCGTACTCCTGCGCCCCCTGGTCCAGCAGCACGTGGCACAGGCTGGCCGACAGGTTCAGCGCCCCCTGCTCACCGTGCAGGATCGACGAGAACGAATAGAGCAGCGACTTGTTGACGAACTGGGCCCGCAGCTCGGGGGTGTTGAGCTTGGCCTTCACATAGTCGGTGTGCAGCGCGACGTTCAGGTCCTCGCTGACCAGGGGCTGGCTCTGCATGTCCCAGGGCGCGGAGAAGTCGATGTACTTGGGGTCCAGCGGGTCCCAGAAATGGTCGTGGGTCGCGGAGATGATCTTGTCGAAGGCGCTCGAGCGGTTGTTGTAGCGGTCGAGATCGAGCATCGACTCGAAGTCGTCCGGCGCCACCGCGTCGTAGATGATGTCCTTGGTGATGTTGCCGTCAGCGGCCATGACGTCTCTCCCTGAGCCCTTTGCCGAGCCTTTGGTCGAAACTCCAACACCGATGTTCCGGGGCGTCAAAGCAAAATGACGCACCCGTCAAATTTGTAATGCTCGACGGTCGACTCGGCCGCGAGCCTAGGCCGCGCGCGGGCCGAGCAGGATGATCCCCGCCCCGGCGATGCACACCGCCGCCCCGATCAGGTCCCAGCGGTCGGGTCGCACCCCCTCCACCGCCAGCAGCCAGACCAGCGAGGCGGCGACATAGACCCCGCCATAGGCCGCATAGGCCCGGCCCGCGGCGGCCGAATCGACCAGGGTCAGCAGCCAGGCGAAGGCGATCAGGCTGACAATGCCGGGCACGATCCACCAGACCGGCTTGCCCTCGCGCAGCCACATCCAGAACGAAAAGCACCCGGCGATCTCGGCCAGCGCGGCGGCGATGTAGACGATGGCGGTCATGGGCGGAGATGGCCGCAGTCGAGCTTCGACCGCAACCCACCAAGCATCATCCATGGGCGCCGGTCTCCCGTTGCGCCGAAACGGGCATGACAGCGTAGAGCTCGCCTTCCAGAACGAAAACGGCGCTCCAGCCGAGGCTGAAGCGCCGCTCTTACGCGCGACTGTGCGGGTCGCTGTTATTCCGCCGCGATCGAGATCGTGCCGGCCAGGCGGTCCTTGAAGTTGATCTCCTGGAGGTACTTGATGCCCTCTTCGGCGATGTCGTCGCCGACCATCCGGTCGCCTTCGCCCTTAAGTTCTTCGATGTCGACGTACATCGCATAGAAGGCCTTCGTGCGGTCGGTGATGATGCCAGCGTTGAGCAGGGTCTTCACCAGCACCCGGAAGATGTTGGTCTGCTCCTTCATGTTCTCCCGGCGGGTCTCGTCGGTGACCATTTCGGCCATCTCGGCGATCACGCGGTCCGGATCCAGGCCGAACTCCTCATAGAGGTCGCGCTGCTGGCTGGGCGAGACCAAGTTGAACAGCAGGGTCTGGAAGCAGTGCGCGGCCCAGGTCTCGATGATCTCGTGCTCGGCCTCGGTCAGATGCGGGATGGTGCGGTCGGCCCAGATCTTCCCGAACTTGTGGTGGAAGGCTTCGTCGGTCATCACCAGTTGGAGGAGCTTCTTCCCCATCGGGTCGCGGATGTTGTTGAAGAAGGTGGCGAAGGCGCCCATGGCCAGGCCCTCGACCAGCATCTGCATGCCGATGATCTTCTTGTAGACCTCCGGCGAACCGATGATGTCGACCAGCAGGGTCTTGAGGGTCGGGCCGCATTCGACCGGACGGCCCCAGCGGGCCTTGATGTACTTGGCGAAGGCGGTGACGTGGCGCGCCTCTTCGCGGGTCTGGTTGGCGGCGTATTCCTGCGCGCCCTGGTCCTTCAGCACGTGGCAGAGGCTGGCCGACAGGTTCAGCGCGCCCTGCTCGCCGTGCAGGATCGACGAGAACGAGCGCAGGGTCGACTGGTTGATGAACCGGGTGCGGGTCTTGGGGTCCGACAGGTGGTTCGACACGTAGTCGGTCGACAGCGAGATGATCATGTCCTCCGGCAGGAGGGGCTCGTTCTCCATGTCGAAGGGCTCGTCGAAGTCGATGTACTTCTTGTCGAGCGGATCCCAGAAGTGGTCGTGCGTCGCCGAGATGATCTTGTCGAAGGCCGTCGAGCGGGCGTTGTAGCGGTCCAGCTCCAGCATCGACTCGAAGTCGTCCGGGGCGACCGCATCGTAGATGACGTCCTTGGTGATGTTGCCGTCGGCGGCCATCGGCTCTTCCTCCTGACAAGGCGCATCGGCGCCCGCTGTTTCCTCGTTGGAAAAAGCCTCCCCCGAGAACGGCGATCCGTCAAGAAAAATGACGGAGGCGTCACCTTTGTGAGCGGCTGTTCAGCGGCGGCGCGATTTCCGTCGAGATCGGAGTCTTGGGGCGAAACCCTGACCCCCCTGCGGGCTCGGCCCGATGGCGGCGCTGGCGGGCCGGTGCGCCTCTACGCGTTCCCCGACGTCCGAAGGGACCGCCGAATGTCGCTCGCCGAAGTCGTACCTTTGGTGCTCAAGGCCAGCATCCTGGCGATCGTGTTTTCTCTGGGTCTCGCCGCGCGTCCGGCCGACCTGATCAGCGTGCTGCGCCGCCCCGGCCTGCTTGCACGCTCGCTGCTGGCCATGCTGGTGATCATGCCGCTGCTGGCGGTCATCCTGGTGCGGGTCATGAACCTGCACCACGCCGTGGCCGTGATGCTGGTCGCGCTGTCCCTGGCGCCGGTGCCGCCGATCCTGCCGCGCAAGCAGGCCAAGGCCGGCGGCGACGCTTCCTACTCGATCGGTCTGCTGGCCGCCGTCGCCCTGGTCGCCATCGTCTGGATTCCGATAGCGCTCGAAATCGACGAGCGATTGTTCTCTATCCCGCTCGGCATTCCGCCGGCCAAAGTCGCGGCGGTGGTCGCCACGACCATCCTGCTGCCGCTGGTCGCCGGGGTGGTGGTCGCCGTGCTCGCGCCGCGCCTGGCCGCGCGGTTCGGTCCGTTGCTCTCCAAATTCGGCTTCGCGCTGCTGATGCTCGCCGCCCTAGTCATCCTGGTCAGTCAGTGGAGGGCCGTCGCTGGCCTCTTCGCCGCCGGCGCGCCGGCGTTCGCTGTCTTCGTCGTCGTCGGGCTGCTGGTCGGCCACCTGCTCGGCGGACCCGCCCCCGACGATCGTACGGTGCTGGCCCTGGCCAGCGCCTCGCGTCACCCCGGCGTCGCCATGACCATCGCCCACATCAACTTTCCGCAAGAGCAGGCGATCGCCGCCGCGGCGCTGCTGTTCCTGCTGATCAACATCCTGATCTCGATCCCCTACGTCGCCTGGCGCAAGAAGTCCGGTGCGGCCGCCTCCATCCCCTGACCAGCCATGCGGAGCCTTCCCAATGGCCCTTGAAGAGTACGATCCCCACGGCCGCTTCACCGGCGTAGTCGGCCTCACCGCCGACCGCTCAAAGCCCGCCTGGCCGCGCCCGGTGCGCGCCCGAGAAGGCGCCCCCAACGTCCTGTTCATCGTGCTCGACGACGTCGGTTACAGTCATCTTGGCTGCTACGGGGGGCAGATCGCCACCCCGAACATCGACGCCCTGGCGGCCGACGGCCTGCTGTTCTCGAACATGCACACCACGGCGCTCTGCTCGCCGTCGCGATCCTGCATCCTCACGGGCCGCAACCATCACTCCAACCACATGGGCTGCCTGTCGAACGGGTCGACCGGGTTCCCAGGCTCGGACGGCTACATGCCGTTCGAGAACGGCATGATCTCCGAGATCCTCAAACGCGAGGGCTACAGCACCTACTGCGTCGGCAAGTGGCACCTGTCGCCGGAAGAGACCAACACGGCCGCCGGGCCCTACGACCGCTGGCCCCAGGGTCGCGGCTTCGAGCGCTACTACGGCTTCCTCGGCGGCGACACGAACCAGTGGTACCCTGAGCTGGTCTATGACAGCCATCAGGTCGAGCCCGAGGCGACGCCCGAGCAGGGCTATCACCTGACCCCCGATCTGGTGGAGCACGCCAAGTCGTTCGTCGCCGACGCCAAGCAGATCGCGCCCGACAAGCCCTTCTTTCTCTACTTGGCGACCGGCGCCGGCCACTCGCCGCACCACGTCCCGAAGGAATGGTCCGACCGCTACAAGGGCAAGTTCGACGACGGCTGGGAGGCCTACCGCCAGCGCGCCTTCGCCAATCTCAAGGCCCGCGGGATCGTCCCGCCGACCACCGAGCTTTCGCGCCCCGACCCCGACGTCCAGGACTGGAGCCGACTGTCGGCGGACGAGCGGCGGCTCTATGCGCGGATGATGGAGGTGTTCGCCGGCTTTATAGAGCACACCGATCACCACATCGGCGAACTGATCGCCTTCCTCAAGGACATCGGAGAGTACGACAACACCCTGATCATGCTGGTTTCCGACAACGGCTCCAGCGCCGAGGGGGGGCCGACCGGCTCGGTCAACGAGTCCCGCTTCTTCAACAATGTCGCCGATACGGTCGAGGACGGCCTGGCGCACATCGACGAGATCGGCGGACCGACCACCTTCAATCACTTCCCCTGGGGCTGGACCCACGCCGGCAACACTCCGTTCCGGCGCTGGAAGCGAGAGACCTATCGCGGCGGCAGCACGGACCCGTTCATCGTCGCCTGGCCAAAGGGCATCCAGGCCAAGGGGCAGGTGAGGACCCAGTACGCGCACCTGATCGACATCGTCCCGACGGTGCTCGACGTCCTGGGCGTCTTCCCGCCTCACGCCATCGCCGGCGTCGCCCAGGCTCCGATGGAAGGCGTCAGCTTGAAGCCGGTGTTTGAGGACGCCAAGGCGCCGCCGACCCACGTGACCCAGTACTTCGAGATGCTGGGTCACCGTTCGATCTACCACGACGGCTGGCGGGCGGTCTGTCCCTGGCCGGGGACATCGTTCGTGGAATCCGGCCGCAAGTTCGGCGACGAGATCAGCGCAGACATGCTGACCAAGCTCGATGAGACCGGCTGGGAACTCTACCACGTGGCCGAAGACTTCGCCGAAACCCGCAACCTCGCGGATCAGGAGCACGGCCGCCTGATCGCTCTGATCGCGACTTGGTACAACGAGGCCGGCAAGTACAACGTCCTGCCGATCGACAGCCGCGGCACCCAGCGCATCGCGCTGGAACGACCGCAGGTGGCCAAGGCCCGGACACGGTACGTGCTCTATCCGAACACTCAGTCGATCGTGTCCGCGACCGCCCCGAAGATTCTCAACCGACCGCACAGTTTCGTCGCCGAGGTGGAGATTCCGCCGGGCGGCGCCGATGGTGTCTTACTCTCGTTCGGCGGCAACGACGGCGGCTTCTCGTTCTACGTAGAGCACGGCAAGCTCTGCTACCTGCACAACTACCTGGCGCTCGACTACTTCTACGTGAAGGCCGAGAGAGCGCTGCCCGAAGGCCGGCGTAGCCTCGGCATGCAGTTTACGCCGACCGGTCAGCCCGACGTGAAGCGTGGCAAGGGCGTGCCGGCCAAGGTCACCCTTCTCGTCGACGGCGAGCCGGTCGCCAGCAGCCAACTGCCCTACACGGTTCCCATCCGCCTGGGCCAGGGCGGAGCCATGCTGGTCGGCCAGGATGCAGGATCGCCCGTCAACCCGCAGTACAAGCCGCCGTTCAAGTACGCCGGCCGGATCAAGCGGGTGATCGTCGACCTCAGCGGCGAACCGGTCGTCGACCACGAAGCTGAAATGCGCGCCTTCATGCGGAAGCAGTAGGCGCGGACGCAGGAATCCGAGCGCTCTACTCGGCCGCGTCCTCGATGGCGTGGATGTCGTCGTCACTCAGGCCGAAGTGGTGGCCGATCTCGTGCACCAGCACGTGGCTGACCAGTTCGGCCAGGGTGACGTCGCCGCGCTCGGCCCATTCGTCGAGGATGGCGCGCCGATAGAGGAAAATCCGGCTCGGCCCAGGGGTCGGGTCGAGCACCGAGCGGTGGCCGATGTGCACGCCGCTGTACAGGCCCGACAGCTCGAACGGATTTTCGATGCCCAGTTCGTCCAGCACCTCGTCGCTGGCGAAATCATCCACCCGGAAGACCACGTCCCCGGTCAACTTGCGGAATTCGGCCGGCAGGGCGGCGAAGGCGGCCTGCGCCAGGGCGGCGAGGTCGTCGAGGGAGGGCGCGCGGCCCGCATAGGGATCACTCATCAGGCACGACTATATGGGGAGCCTCGGGCAGGCGCGTCTCGAAAAGTCCGATGTCGAGCGGCTGCTGCGGCTTCACCGCCAGCAGCGGCTGGCGGGTCAGGGCCCGCAGGGTGTCGCCGTCGATCTCCTCGCCGCCCTTGCGCCGGGCCTGCCGGGCCTGGGCGTCGCCGGCGTGGCGCAGCGGCGCGCCGCCGATCCGCCAGTAGGAGATCATCGCCCGCCACACGGTCGGCGGCGGCGGGGCGGGCGCCGGCCAGCGATGCCCGTC
>NZ_JAPMTQ010000006.1:0-153055 GCF_026411515.1 Phenylobacterium sp. 58.2.17
CCCCCCCCCCCCGGGGGGGGGGGGGGGGGGGGGGGGGGGGGGGGGGGGGGGGTTGGGGGGGGGGGGGGGGGGGGGGTGGGGGGGGGGGCGGGCCCCCCCCCCCCCCCCCCCGCGCCGGCGAGACGCCGGACCGGGACGTCCGCCATGTCCGCGCCAAGGCGCTGAAACGCTGCGGAGCCTGGAACGCCGGGGTCGCCATCGCGGGCGGCTGGCGTGACGCCGCCGTCGCGGCCGGCGCCTGGCCGCAGGGCGACATCGCCGTCCATCTCGCCCGCTTCCAGCGTGAGGCCAAGGACCCGCGCGGTTCGCTGGCCACCCTGGCCGACCTGCGCTTCGCCCGCCGACCCTTGGACGAGCGCCAACGGGCGATCGTCGCGCTCATGGAAGGCTCCGCGCACGCCGACCTCTTCGAAGCCCAGCGCCGCAACGCAGAGCACCTGGAGCGCGCCTTCGCCTGCGCCGCCCAGGCCTGGGCCATCGCCCCGAAGGACGAGGCGGCGAACGCGCTCTATCAGCGGCTTCACGCCTTGACGCCGAAACGCCCTTAGCCGGCCTGCACGCGCGCTAACGGTCCAGAAACGAACGCCGCTTCCCCCGTTCGAACGAGGCCGTCCCTCTGCCCTTCGCGCCCCGCGCCTGCTATTGCGGCTGCGATGACCCTCGACCAGCTCCCGCCCCTGCGTGAAACCCTCGCCGAGCACGACCTTCTGGCCAAGAAGAGCTTCGGGCAGCACTTCCTGCTCGACCTCAACATCACGCGGAAGATCGCCCGCCTGGCGGAGGTCGGCGCCGGGGATCATGTCATCGAGGTCGGCCCGGGCCCCGGCGGCCTGACCCGCGCCCTGCTTGAGACCGGGGCCCGGGTCACCGCCATCGAGGCCGACCCCCGCTTCGCCCCGCTGCTTGAAGAACTCTCAGTCGCCTCCGGCGGAGCGCTCACCGTCCGGCTGGAGGACGCGCTCAAGACCGATGAGGCCGCCGTGGCCGCCGGCGCGCCCGCCCACATCGTCTCCAACCTGCCCTACAACGTCGGCACGCCGCTGCTGATCAAATGGCTGACAGGCGCCTTCACGCCTGCCTCCATGACTTTGATGTTCCAAAAGGAAGTCGCCGATCGGGTCGCCGCCGAGCCCGGCTCCGAGGCCTATGGCCGGCTCTCGGTCATCGCCCAGGCGACTAGCCATACCGCGGTGGTCATGGACGTGCCGGCCCGCGCCTTCACCCCGCCGCCCAAGGTCGCCTCGGCGGTCGCTCGCCTGACGCCGCGCGCCGACCGCCCTGCGAGCGAGCGCCTCGACGCGCTCCAGCGGGTCACCGCCGCGGCCTTCGGCCAGCGCCGGAAGATGCTGCGCTCCAGCCTCAAGGTGCTGGGCGGCGCGGAGCTCTGCGAGGCGGCCGGCATCGCGCCCGAAGCCCGCGCCGAAACGATCGACATCCCAGGCTTCCTGGCGCTCGCCGACGCGCTGATCGCAACCTAGCCGCCGAACATTTTGGCCCGCAGCCGCCGCATGCCGCCGATCCAGCGGTCATAGTCGGCGGTCTTGCGCTGCATGTAGGTCAGCACGACCGGATGCGGCAGGATCAGGAAGCTCTCGGCCGCCAGCCCCTGGACCACGCTCTCGGCGACGTCGTCGGGGGTCAGCACGCCGTCGAGGTTCTGCGGTTGCGAGGCCGAATCCCCTTGGCGCAGCATCGCCGTGTCCACGCCCTGCGGGCACAGGATCGAGACCTTGATGCCCTGGTCGCCGTGGGTGATGGCCAGCGACTCGGCAAAGCCCACCGCCGCGTGCTTGGTCGTGGAGTAGACCGCCCCGCCGATCTGCGAGAGCAGCCCTGCCGCCGAGATGGTGTTGAGTAGGTAGCCGCCGCCCCGCGCCTGCATGCCCGGGATCACCGCCCGCGCCGCGTGGACGTGGGCCATGACGTTGACGTTCCAGGCGCGGTTCCACACAGCGTCCGGCGAGGAGGCGGCGCTCTGCTTGTCCGGATCGCCGTCGCCGACCCCGGCGTTCGAGCAGAAGAGATCGATGCCGCCATGGCGCGCCTCGATGTCCGCCACCATCGCCGCCACCGCCGCGCCGTCGCTGACGTCCAGCGTCACCGCCTCGCCGCCGATCTCCTTGGCGACCGCCGCGGCGCCCTCGCCGTTACGGTCGGCCACGATCACCGCCTTGGCGCCTTCGCGCGCAAAGCGGCGCGCCAGGCCCGCGCCGATCCCCTCGGCGCCGCCGGTGACGACGACGACCTTGTCCTTGAGTTCCATTGATGAGCGTCCCTATTGATCAGGCTTGGGCGGCGTCGGCATAGCCGGCGTACGAGTTCTTCATGCTGGCATGGTTCAGCAGCATCTGGGCGACTTGCTTCTCACCCTTGGCGTCGAACACCCGCGTGCGCACCCAATAGGATTCGGTGCGCTTGCTCTCGGCCAGCGCGACGATCTCGCGCCGCAGGACATACTCCTCGCCGACGAACAGCGGCCCGTCGATCAGCTTGATCTCCTGGTCGGCGAACAGCCCGACCGCCGGCCCCTTGACCGGGAACGCCGCCTCCCGGCTCGAATATTCGAACAGCACGCTCAGCATCTCGAACGGGATGATCGCCCGGCCCCAGGGCGAGGCCGCGCCGTCCGTGTACCAGGGCGAGGTCTCGGTGATCTTGGCCAGCTTCTGGTTCAGGCTGAACGGATAGAGCGCGCCCATGTTCTGGTCGGCGTCCATCTTCACCCGCTCGTCCTTGGCCCCTGTCATGCCGACCTTCAGATCCTCCAGGATCAGCAGCTTGCCGGGCGGACGCAGCGCCGCCATCCGCGCTTCCAGCAGGCTGGGCTCGGTCTGCGGACCGACGCTGGCGCTGGCCTCCAGCACCGGGGTGCCGTCCGCCTTCTCGGCCCAGACACGGGTCCGCGTCGCGCCCTCTGGCGGGATCTCGGCAAAGGCGCGGACCTCCTCGCCCTCGACGACCATGTTCAGGAAGTGGGAGGAGATGCAGCCGCTCTCGTACCAGCGCTGGCCCCAGATCTTGGCCAGCAGCGGCTGAAACTGGCTGAAGTGCGTCGGCCCCTCGATCGGCCCGGCCCGGAAGCCGAGCTTCTCGGCCATGGCGTCGTCGTGGATCGACGAGTGCCCACCATACTCCTGGTCGGCCAACATCTGCAGCGGCTTGCGCAGCGGACCGGCAAGGCTGAGGGGCGTATCGAAGCTCATGGGGCGTCCTCCTTTTGGCGGCGGCGCCCAGCGGCGCTCAGCCTCCTATAGAGCCACGCCCCCTCACCTCAAACAACCGTTTGAAATGCGTCAGCGTCCCGGGCCATAGCCATAGTCGAACGCGCCGTAGGGCCGCCCGGCGTCCCAATAGGAGCGATAGCCGTTCTTCTCCTGGCCGAAGGTCAGGGCCAGGGTTCCGGTCTCGCCGATCGGCATGACGCTGGTGATGTAGCCGCTGCGATAGCCGCCCGTACCCACTGCGACACCGACCTCGCCGTGGATTTGACGATCTCGCCCGAGCCGCACGCCATCGCCGTAGGCTTCCTCTGGCCCAGCGGCAGGCGAGTCGGCCAGCCAGCGTTTGATCTGTTCGGCGGTGTCGAGCGTCTCGGCCGGCGGAGCGGTAACGGCGGGAGCCGCCGGCTCGGCCGCGGCCAGGTTGATCTCCGAGGGGGCGACTCCCGTGGCGCCGGCGGTGCTCATCGCCTCCTGGGCCTGGGCGACGCCGGCGGCGAAGGCGAGTGCGGCCGAAGCCGCCAGAAGGGTACGCGTACGCATGCTAAAGGCGCCTCCAAGCGCACTGCAGCTTAAGCAGCCGATATGGGCGCTCGTAAGGCGCTAGCCAAGGAGAGAGGCCGCGCCGTCCCAGGCCAGCTTGGCGCCGACCGCGATCAGCAGGACGTAGATGATCCGGTAGAAATTCCCGGCCGGAACGCGCCGCACCAGCCAGACGCCCGCCGCGGTCGAGGCGATGGCCAGCGGCAGCAGGACGAGGGCCGTCATCAGCGCCTCGCGGGTGAACTGGCCCAATGCCCAATAGGCCGGGACCTTCATCCAGTTCACGACAGCGAAGAAGATCGCGCTGGTGCCGATGAACACGTCGCGCGGCAGGTTCTTGGGCATGACATAGATCTGGAACGGCGGTCCGCCGGCATGGGCGATCTGGCTTGTGAAGCCGGCGACGACGCCGGCCAACACCCCGCGCCAGGGCAGCTTCTCGGGTTTGGCCGGCTTGGCCGGGGCGGAACCCCGCTCGGCCCACAGCCGCATCAGCGCAAACACGATGGAGACCGCGCCCACCGCCAGTTCCACGGCCCCAGGCTTGACGAACGCCGCCAGCGAGTAGCCGAGCGCGATTCCACCCGTCGCGCTCGGCAGCATCACCGCCAGGACGGTCTTGTCCCAGGTTTTGCGGAACGACCAGACGCTGACCACATCCTGCACGATCAGGATCGGCAGGGTGATCGAGGCCGCCAGCACCGGCGAGATCGCCAGCGCCATCATCGGCACGGCGATGACCCCGATGCCGGAGAACCCGCCCTTGGCCAGGCCCAGCAGGATCACCGCCGGGATCGCCACGGCGTAGAAGAAGGGATCGGTCAGCAGCGGGGATTATTTCCGCTTGCCGAGTTCGGCGGCGATGTCCTTGACGTTGTGGCCGACCTTGCGGTGCGCGGCGATCACCTGCTCGGGCTTGACACCCCAGCGCTTGGCCCAGAACGCCACCTCGTGACGTTCGCGCACGTCCAGCCGTACGTTGTCGCGGAAATCCCGCTTGCCCTTGGGTTCGGCCATGATCGCCTCCGTGATCGGCCCTGGCCTATCAAGTCCGCGGCGCGGCGCCTACCCGCCAGGCCGCGAGCCGCTCGGCCGACTGACCACGAAGGCCGCGCACAGGCCCAGCACCCCGGCCACCGCCAGCGCCAGCCAAGTCGCCGGGTGCGCCGACAGAAAGAAGATCACGAATCCCCCTGCCATGCCTGTGCAGGCCAGCACCTTGGCCTTGCGCGGGATCGCCCCGTGCGCGCGCCAATCGCGCACCAGCGGCCCGAATTGCTTGTGGTTGAGGATCCAGGCCTCCAGCCGCGGCGAGGACCTGGCGAAGCAGCCCGCCGCCAGGATCAGGAACACCGTGGTCGGCAGCAGCGGCAGGAACGCCCCGGCGATGCCCAGACCCGTAAACCCCAACCCCAGAACCAGATAAAGCGCGCGCGTCATGCCAATTGAGAATTTCTCTCAAAAACAGCCGTCGCGATAGGGGGTCAGTCGGCCAAATCTGCAAGCCGTTCGGCCAAGGCCATATTCACCGCCTCGTAGGCGGGGACGAAGTCGCGCGCGATCTTCGCCTTGCTCCAGGTCGCTGGCAGCAGCCCACCCAGCAGTTCGGTGTGCAGCACATGCGTGCCGCCCGTGTGCGGGGTCAGCAGAAAGCCGTGGCGGCCAGCGAACAGCAATGGCACATGTCCTGACCAAGCCAGCTCCCGTCCCGGCTCGGCCGCGACGATACGCACGGTTTGGCGGATAACGCCCTGGCCCGCCAGGTTGCGGAACACCATCCGCGCCCTGGTCCCGACCTTGGCTTCGCCGTCGACCTCAAGGTTCAGCGGGTTCCACTCACCATAGCGGGCGAAGTCGACCTGCACCGCCCACACTTGCTCGGGGCTGGCCGGAATAATCGACTCGGCGCGGATCTGATGCATGGCGCGACTATATTCGCAAACTGCGCGGCGGCTGCCATTGTCGCGCCATGGCGCTCACCGACCTCGCGACGCGGACCTACAATCACGGCTGGCGGCTCGACCCCATCATCCGCAGCTTGTTGGACACCGACTTCTACAAGCTGCTGATGCTGCAGCTGATCTGGAGCCTGCACCCGGACGTCCAGGCCACCTTCTCGCTGATCAACCGCAGCCGCCACGTGCGCCTGGCCGACATCGTCGACGAAGGCGAGCTGCGCGCCCAGCTCGACCATGCCCGCACCCTGTCGTTCTCGAAGAAGGAGCTGATCTGGCTGGCCGGCAACACGTTCTACGGCGAGACCCAGATGTTCAAACCGGGTTTCATCGCCTGGCTCGCCGACTTCCGCCTGCCGCCCTACGAGCTCACCAAGCGCGACGGCCAGTACGAGCTCAGCTTCCACGGCCCCTGGACCCACACCACCATGTGGGAGATCCCGGCCTTGGCGATCATCAACGAACTGCGCACTCGGGCGGTGCTACGCGGAGAGGGTCGCTTTGCGCTCGACATCACCTACGCCCGCGCCAAGGCCAAGCTCTGGGAGAAGGTCGAGCGGCTGCGCAAGCTGGACGGCCTGCTGATCTCCGACTTCGGGACCCGCCGCCGCCATTCCTTCCTCTGGCAGCGCTGGTGCGTCGAGGCGCTGAAGGAAGGACTGGGCGACGCCGTGCTCGGCACCTCCAATGTGCTGCTGGCCATGGACGGCGACCTCGAGGCGATCGGCACCAACGCCCACGAACTGCCGATGGTCGCCGCCGCCCTGGCCGACACCGATGAGGAGCTGCGCGCCGCGCCCTATCGCGTGCTCGACGAGTGGCGGCGCACCTATGGCGGCAACCTGCTGGTCGCCCTGCCCGACGCCTTTGGCACCCGCGCCTTCCTGGCCGATGCACCCGACTGGGTCGCCGACTGGACCGGCTTTCGCCCGGACAGCGCCCCGCCGATCGAGGGCGGCGAGGAGATCATCGCCTGGTGGAAGGCCAAGGGCCGCGACCCGCGCGAGAAGCTGCTGGTGTTCTCCGACGGCATGGACATCGACTCGATCGAGGAGGCCCACCGCCACTTCACCGGCCGCGTGCGAATGAGCTTCGGCTGGGGCACCAACCTGACCAACGACTTCAAGGGCTGCCTGCCAGGCGGCGGCGAGGCCCTCGATCCTATTTCGCTGGTCTGCAAGGTCACCGACGCAAACGGGCGCCCCGCCGTGAAGCTGTCGGACAACCCCGAGAAAGCCACCGGCGCTCCGACCGAGATCGCCCGCTATCTCCGCGTCTTCGGCGAGGCCGGCCGCCACGCGCACCCGGTCAGCGTCTAGGCCTGCGCCAATGCGCCACACTCCAGCCCGCAACCAAAACGGGACCGATGCGCTTCCCTCAACTGTCTCCGGGGCTGTTCCGAGCGCAGGCGCTGCGCGTGGAAACGGCAAAGTCAGGCCAGGCGTCGATTCAACCGACTCCCTCGCGGAGCGCGGTTCTGAGTCATACCCGTTGCTATAATAATGTTCGCAATGGCCATATTGCATGGCCATGGCAATCATACCCATGACACGATAATGCCTTATCGTGGTCGTTTGACCGCCGAAATGCGCCCTCAGCTTGAGAACGCCTCGGGGGAGGCCTCACAGATGTACGGGAGACCTCATGCGTTCCATTCTCACCTACGGGGCTGCGGCCCTCGCCCTCGCCCTCGCCGCTCCGGCCTTCGCTCAAGACGCGGCTTCTGAGCCGACCGCCCCGCCGGCGAAGGACGCCAGCGCCACCGCCGCGACCCTGGCCGTCGGCGCGACCGTCAAGGACAAGACCGGCGCCAGCATCGGCACCGTCACCGAAGTGAAACCCGACGCCGCCGGCCAGCAGGTCGCGACGATCAAGATGGGCGCCGACACCTTCGCGGTCGAAACCAGCAAGCTGGCGATCGCCGACGGCTCGGCGACGATCAACGCCACGGCAGCCGAACTGCAGGCGATGCTGAAGAAGTAGAGCGCTGCGAGCGCGCCTTGGGCTCCAGCCGGGGCGCGCTCGTCTTTCCCCGCCTAGCGGAAAACGTAGACGTCGCCGCGCGCGCGATCCGGCAGCGGCCCGGCCGCCACCGTCAGCTGCGCCCGCCGGCCGCCGCAGACGCAACGCATGCGATCGGTGAAGGCCCGTAGCGGCAATCCCCCCAGCCCCTGGGCCACCCAATGACTCGGGTCGCACGGCGCGGCCCGCGCGCACCCTGGCGAGGCGCAGCGCGCCACCAGGTGCCGATCCAATCCCACGCAAGCCAACAGCGGTTCGTGCTGCACGTCGCTCCAGTTCTCGTCCGTCATGCTCGCCTCCAGCGGCAGAACAAAAGCAGAACATGAAGGCATGTGCGACTCCGTCTGGGTTGATTCCGGCGACGCCCTTCCAACTCACGGGAGAGCGCGAACGGCCAGCATCGGAAGAGTCGGCGGATCCCTGAACAGAAGAGGCGTCCACAGGCGGCGAATTCCTGTGAACGCCTTGGGGACACACGGCGTGGAGGGCGCGGCCTACTCCGCCAGCAGGCCCTCGACGAACTCGGGCAGCCACGGGTTGCGGCCCGGCTTCATCCGCTCCGAGCGGTAGATGTGCCCGAGGTCGGCATAGGCGCGATCGAAGTTCTTGTTGACGATGACGTAGTCGTAGAGCCGCCAGTGTTCGATCTCGTCCTTGCCCTTCACCAGGCGCTTCTGGATGACATCTTCGCTGTCCTGGGCCCGCGCGTGCAGCCGGCGCGACAGGTCCTCCCAGGATGGCGGCAGGATGAACACCCGAACGCTGTCGGCGGGCGCGGCGTCGGCCACCTGCTTGGCGCCCTGCCAGTCGATGTCGAACAGCACGTCCTTGCCGGCCTCCAGCGCAGCCATCACCGGCGCCTTGGGCGTGCCGTAGCGGTTGTCGTGCACATCGGCCCATTCCAGGAACTCGCCGCGGGCAATCATCGCGTCGAAGGTCGGGCGGTCCACGAAATAGTATTCGCGCCCCTCCTCCTCGCCCGGCCGCGGCGCCCGCGTGGTGCACGAGATCGACAGCATGAGGTCGCTGTGGTCGGCCACCAGCCGCCGCGACAGCGAGGTTTTGCCCGCCCCCGACGGCGAGGACACCAGCAGCATCATCCCCCGGCGGGTGGTTTCCCAAGGCCTGGGGTGGTCGTGTCCGTCAGTCATTCGTCACTCTTCGCACGTTCGGAGCGCCGCTTAACAGATACTGGCCTTTCAGCGGAAGGGGCTCGATGCGCGGCATGAGGGCTGTTTGGCCGCCAGCCCCGACTACTCGACGTTCTGCACCTGCTCGCGAAACTGCTCGATGGTCGCCTTGAGCTCCAAGCCGACCGTGGTCAAAGCCCCCAGCGCCGATTTCGAGCACAGGGTGTTGGCCTCGCGCATGAACTCCTGCGTCAGGAAGTCCAGCCGCCGCCCCTGCGGCCCTTCGGCGACGATATGTCCGCGGGCGGCCTCCACGTGGGCGCGCAAGCGGTCCAGTTCCTCGCGGACGTCGGCCTTCACCGCCATGGCCGCGGCCTCGGTGACGATCTTGTCCTCGCCGGCCGCCTCGCCGATCAGTTCGGCCAGTCGCCGCGCGAAGCGGTCCTTGATCGTCGCCGGCTGCTCGTCGGCCAGACCCTGGGCCTCGCCCACCAGGGCCTCGATCTTATCCACAAGGCCGATCAGGACAGCGGTCAGCGCCAGCCCCTCCTCCCGCCGCGAGGCGGCCAGCGCCTCCAGCGCCGCGCCGATCGACAACGCGATGGCCGCCTGCAGCGCCGCCTGGGCCTCCGGATCGTCGTCGCCTTCGGCCGCCTCGATCACTCCGCGCAGCGCCAGCAGTCCGTCCAGGCTCGGCGGCCCGGCCCGGCCCGCCGCGATCAGGCCTTCGCCCATCGCCAGGTAGCGGGCGAGAACGCCCTCATTGATGCGGACCTCGACGCCGCTGTCGGTGCGCTTGGCCTGCACGCCGACGTTCACCTGGCCGCGGGCGAACCGCGCCTGGGCCCCGTCGCGCGCAGCGCGATCCAACTGGTCGAAGCCCGGCGGCCCCCGGAAGCGGACCTCGAGGTTGCGTCCGTTGACCGAACGCGCTTCGACCGCCCAGGTCCAGTCCCCCGCCGCGCCCTCGGCCCGGCCGAATCCCGTCATTCCAGATAGCGGCATGGAAGCCCTCGAAGCTGCACAATCGCGCGAAGTCTACACGGCGCTCGAACCGTCAGGCCAACCCAAACGGACATCTATCGTCGACTCATCGGCCGCTTCAGCGTCAAGTTGCAACCTGGACAAGATGGAGACCGCCATGGGCGCCTTCAGACAAGTCGCCGGCGCCGCCGCGATCTACTTCTGCGCGCTGTTCACTTCACTTGGGGTGGCGCGGCTGGTGCGGGATCTGCTGGACCTCGTCGGCGTCGAGCCGGTGTTCGGCCACATCGCCGGAGCGCTGATCGTGGCCTTCGCCCTGCTGCCCTGGGCCGGGTTCGCGGTCCGGGCCTTTGCGGTTCCCCCCGCCATCCCCCCGCGGCTGGCGGTCGGCGTCGGAGCGGTGCTGATGCTGTTCGTCCTGGCGGTGGTCGAGCTGACCTTCTTCCGCCGGTTCTTCGCCGCCGATCTGGCCAGGCCCAATGAGCGCACGGCGGCTTGGATCTCCCTGGCTCTGCTGGGGTACGCTGTGATCCTGCCTGTGTTCCGGGCACGCCGCAGCCCGCGCGGTTAGCGCGGGCCGCAAGCGCAGTCGGCCTCAACGACGAACGATCTCGACGCGTCGCGCCTCGAAGTCGGGTGTCGTAGCCGGCCCGTTCTCGACGGCGGTCGGCGCCACCATCTCGATGCTGGCGGCCGGCACCCCGGCCGCGACGAGCCGGTCACGAACCGCCTCGGCCCGTTGCTGGGCCAGACGCTCGTTCAGCGGCAGGTTCCCGGTGCGATCGGTGTAGCCGGTGATGCCGACCCGCAGGTTGTCCTGCTTGATCGCCGCGGCGGCTTCCTCGATGAGGCGGCCATCGTCCGGGCTGATGGCCGCCGAGCCCAGGGCGAAGTGGACATTGGCGGGCAAGCCGACGATGGCGGCGGGCGCCACCGGCGTCGGAGCAACCGGGACCGGCGCAACGGTCTGCGCCGGCGCGGTCGTCACCGGGGCCACGGCGGGGGCCGCGGGCCTCACCTCGGCGACCGGGGCGGTCGGCGCTGTCGACTGTCGGCCGAGAAAGAACCAGGCCAACAAGGCCAGCGCGGCCAGGCCGAGCAGCCAGGGGAGCCAGGCCCCCATGCCCGAGCGGCGCGCCGGAGTCGCGGTCGCCCCGCGCGCATAGACCGGCGCGGCAGGTGGCGGGCGGTCTTCGACGCGGTGGATGCGCTCACCGAAGTCGGCGACGGTCGCCGAGGCGTCGGTCGCCGCGCTCGCCACCGACGCCGCTGCGCCGGCCCCGAGGGCTCCGGCCGCAATCGCCGCCTTGCCGACGCCGCCGGCCACGTCCGTGCCGCCGAACACCGACAGCTTCCGGAAGTGCTCGGCCAGCAGGTAATAGACCGTCACCCGGTTCTTGGTCCGGTCCCCGCTCATCCGATCGCCGACCTCGGCGATGGCTTCGTCCAGCTCAGCGTCGCTGTGCGTCAAGCCGAGCTTCTTTTTCAGATAGTTCTCGCGAACCCGCCGCAGTTCTTCGGGTTCGGTGTAGGAAACTAGCGACGAATCGCGGTTGTGCAGCGCGATCCCGCAATACCTGACGATCGCGTCGATCACCTTGGAATCGGCGTTGGGTACGTATTTCCTGACGTCGATGGCCCAATCTTCCGCCATGGCCTGTCCTCCGATCCGTTTGACGGGCGTCGAACGGGGGCGCGAAGGCTCGCGTCCAGGATCGACCTCACACCGATAGGACCATGGCGAGAAGCGGGCGCTAGGGCCGTTTGCGGAGTGGGTCGAGGGATTTACCTTAGGAATCTGCGGCGCCGCTTGCCGCCCCTCGTTGTCCAGCTCGTAGCGCCGACTAGCGACCGCCCTTTTGCTGAAGCGCGGCGTCGGCCCGCTGCTTTTCCACCACGCGCCATTTGGCCACGTTCTTCAGATGATCGTCATAGGTGGCGGCGAAGACGTGCCCCCCGCTGCCGTCCGCGACGAAGAACAGGTGGTCGCTCGCCGGCGGGTCGAGCACGGCCGCCAGCGCGGCGCGGCCCGGATTGGCGACCGGCGTCGGCGGCAGGCCGTCGATCTGATAGGTGTTGTACGGGTTCGGCTGGGCCATCTCCGAGGCGCGCAGCCCGCGGCCCAGCGGCTTGCCGCCGTTCAGCCCGTAGATGATCGTCGGATCGCTCTCCAGCCGCATGCCCTTGCGCAGCCGGTTGACGAAGACCGCAGCGACCTGCGGACGCTCGCTGGCGATGCCGGTTTCCTTCTCCACGATCGAGGCCAGGATCACCGCCTCTTCCGGCGTCTTGATCGGCAGGCCGGGCTGACGCTTCTCCCACAGCAGGGCCAGCAGCTCGTCGCGCGCATCCATCATCCGCTTGAGCACCGCCGAGCGGTCTTCGCCACGCTCGTACTGATAGGTCTCAGGGAGGATCGAGCCTTCCGGCGGCGCGGCGACCACGCCGCTCAGATCCGGCCGCGCCATCAGGGTCGCGACCGCAGCCTCCGAGGTCATGCCTTCGGGGATCGTCACCTGGTGGATCACGATCTTGCCGTCGCGGATGTCGCGCAGGATCGAGGCCAGCGAGGCGCGGCTCTTGAACTCGTACTCGCCGGCTTTCAGCGCCTTGGCCGCGCCGGTGAACTGGGCGGCGGCGGCGAACAGCGCCTTGGACCGGATCGCCCCGGACCGCTCCAGGGTCGAAGCGATCTCGGTCAGGCCTGCGCCCTTGCGCAGCATGACAACACGGGTCTCGCCGCCGTCGGTCGCCGGGCCCGGCCCCTGGTAGGACCACAGGGCCCAGGCCAGGACCAGCGCGGCGACGACGCCCAGCGTCGCGGCCGCACTGCCCAGCATGATCCTGAACCTGCGCGCAGGCGGCAGGGCCCCCGACGGCTTACGCCGCCCGCGGGCGGCCGACTTGCGCGGCTTGCGGCTCACGAGACCTTCTTGAACACCACGGAGGCGTTGGTGCCGCCGAACCCGAAGCTGTTGGACAGGGCGATGTCGATCTTCATCGGCTTGGCCTTGTTCGGGACCAGGTCGATCTCGGTTTCGACCGACGGGTTGTCGAGGTTGATGGTCGGCGGCGCGACCTGGTCGCGGATCGCCAGCACCGTGAACGCCGATTCGATCGCCCCGGCGGCGCCGAGCAGGTGGCCGGTCGCCGACTTGGTCGACGACATGGTCAGGTCCTTGGCCGCGTTGCCGAGCAGGCGGGTGACGGCGCCCAGCTCGATCTCGTCGCCGAGCGGCGTCGAGGTGCCGTGGGCGTTGATGTAGTCGATCTCGGAAACATCGATGCCGGCATCCTTGATCGCCGCGCGCATGGCGCGGAAGCCGCCGTCGCCGTCCTCGGCCGGGGCGGTGATGTGGTAGGCGTCGCCCGCCAGGCCGTAGCCGGCGACTTCGGCGTAGATCTTCGCGCCGCGGGCCTTGGCGTGCTCGTACTCCTCAAGCACCAGCACGCCGGCGCCTTCGCCCATGACGAAGCCGTCACGGTCCTTGTCGTACGGGCGGCTGGCCTTTTCCGGGGCGTCGTTGAAGCTGGTCGACATGGCGCGGCAGGCGATGAAGCCAGCCACGCCCACCGGGCAGATCGAGGCCTCGGCGCCGCCGGCGACCATCACGTCGGCGTCGCCGTACTTGATCAGCCGGGCCGCGTCGCCGATCGCGTGCGCGCCAGTGGCGCAGGCGGTGACGACCGAGTGGTTCGGGCCCTTGAAGCCGTGGCGGATCGAAACCTGGCCCGAGGCCAGGTTGATCAAGGCCGAGGGGATGAAGAACGGGCTGACCCGGCGCGGGCCCTTTTCGTGCAGTTCGACGCTGGTCTTCTCGATGGTCGCCAGGCCGCCGATGCCCGAGCCGATGATGACCCCGGTGCGTTCCTTGTCCTCTTCCGTTTCCGGGGCCCAACCCGAATCCTTCACGGCCTCGTCGGCCGCCGCGATCGCGTAGAGGATGAAGTCGTCGACTCGCCGCTGGTCCTTGGGCGCCAGGGTGTCGTCCGGGTTGAACGATCCGGCCACGCCCTCGCCGCCGCCGCCACGCCCATCGACCCGCGGCACTTCGCAGGCGATCTGGCACGCATAGTCGGTGGGATCGAAGGTAGTGATGCGGCCCGCCCCGGACTTGCCCTCCAGGATGGCTTTCCAGGTGATCTCGGTTCCTTGACCGAGGGGGGTCAGCAAACCGATGCCGGTGACGACGACACGACGCATGAGCGGGCCTCCAAACGCAGACCGCCGCGAACTCCGGAGAGCTTCGCGGCGGTCAAAAATTCAATGAATTCCGTGGGTTCGCCTTAGGCGCCCAGGCGCTCACCGATGAACTTCACCGCATCGCCGACGGTCTGGATGTGCTCGGCGGCGTCATCCGGGATCTCGATGTCGAACTCTTCTTCGAAGGCCATGACCAGCTCGACGTTGTCGAGGCTGTCGGCGCCCAGGTCGTCGATGAAGCTCGCCTTTTCGGTGACCTTCTCGGGGTCGGCGTCCAGATGTTCGATGACGATCTTACGCACGCGCTCGAGGATGTCGGACATTCGCTTAAGTCCCTTGTGTTTCGCTAAATCCATCCGCGACGGCCGACGGGATGTCAACCGTTGCGGATATACGGGTAGAGACCTTCGCCTCGCCGGTTCGCGCGGCGACGTAGCATGTTCGCTACGGCCACGCCAGCGGGCTCAGATCATGGCCATGCCGCCGTTCACATGCAGGGTTTGCCCCGTCATGTAGGCGGCTTCGTCGCTGGCCAGATAGACGCAGGCAGCGGCCACTTCGGCCCCCGCGCCCAGTCTTCCGGCCGGGATCGTGCCCATGATCTGGGCCTTCTGCTGCTCGTTCAGCGCGTCGGTCATCGGGCTCTCGATGAAGCCAGGCGCCACGCAATTCACCGTGATCCCGCGCGATGCGACCTCCTGGGCCAGGGCCTTGGAGAAGCCGATCATGCCGGCCTTGGAGGCGGCGTAGTTGGACTGCCCCGGATTGCCCATCACGCCGACGACCGAGGTGATGCCGATGATTCGGCCATGGCGCCGCTTCATCATGCCGCGCATCGCCGCACGGCTGAGCCGGAAGTAGCTTTCCAGGTTGACCTTCAGGACCGCATCCCAGTCCTCGTCCTTCATCCGCATCAACAGGCCGTCGCGGGTGATCCCGGCATTGGCGACCAGGATGTCGATGCCCGCGCCGGCGGCTTCCTCGGCGCGCGCCAGCAGGCTGTCGACCGATTCCGCATCCGCGAGGTTGGCCGGCACGGCGAAGGTGCGGCCGCCGAGTTGCTGGGCCAGGTTCTGCAGCACCGCCTCACGCGTGCCCGACAGCACAACGGTCGCGCCGGCGGCGTGCAGCGCCTTGGCGATCTCACCCCCGATGCCGCCGGTCGCGCCGGTGACCAGGGCGGTCTTTCCCGTCAGGTCGAACATCTCAGAGTCCCTTCGCAAAGGCTTCAAGGTCGGCGGGGGTGTTGAGCGGGGTCGCCTCGGCGTCCGGGGCGATGCGCTTGGCCATGCCCGACAGAACCTTGCCGGCGCCGGCCTCGGCGAAACGGGCCACCCCGCCCTCCCCGGCCAGCCAGATCATGCTCTCGCGCCAGCGCACGCGGCCGGTGACCTGCTCGACCAGCAGCCGGCGGATCTCCTCGGGGTCCAGGGTCGGGCGAGCGGTGACGTTGGCCACGACCGGGGCGCGCGGCGCGATGATCGTGGCGCTGGCCAGGGCCTGGGCCATCTCGTCGGCGGCCGGCTGCATCAGCGGGCAGTGGAAGGGCGCCGAGACGTTCAGCGGGATCGCCCGCGCGCCCAGCTCCTTGGCCTTCTCGATGGCCACGTCGACGGCGGCCTTGTCGCCCGAGATCACCACATTGCCGTTGTTGTTGTCGTTGGCCACCACGCAGACGCCGACCTTCGAGCCGGCCTCGGCGGCGGCTTCGGCCAGGGCCACGTCGGTCTTCGGGCCGATCAGCGAGGCCATCGCGCCCGCGCCGACCGGCACGGCCCGCTGCATGGCCTGGCCGCGCAGTTTCAGCAGCCGCGCGGTGTCGGCCAGGCTGATCGCGCCGGCGGCCGCCAAGGCCGAATATTCGCCCAGCGAGTGGCCGGCCACGAAGGCGGCCTTCTCGATGCCGACGCCGAATTCCTTCTCCAGGGTCCGGGTGACCGCCAGCGAGACGGCCATCAGGGCCGGCTGGGCGTTCTCGGTCAGGGTCAGGTCCCCTTCCGGCCCCTCGCGCATCAGCGCGAACAGCTTCTGACCCAGGGCGTCGTCGACTTCCTGGAAGACCTCACGGGCGGAGGCGAACGCCTCGGCGAGGTCCGCGCCCATCCCGACAGCTTGGCTGCCCTGGCCAGGAAAAATGAAGGCGAGGCTCATTGCGCGTCTCCCACGCACTTACGATTCCGAGCCGGGAGGGTTAGGGGATAAGCCAAGCCCCGGCAAGGCGGCGATCGAGAACGGGAGGATGTCATGCGCGCGGTGATCCGGCGGAACAAGCAACTGATCTGCGACGACATCGCCGATCTGCAACCCGACCAGGGACAGGTTCTGGTCCGCACGCTCGCCTGCGGGATCTGCGGCTCCGACCTGCACGCGCTGCATCACATGGAGCACATGATCGACCTCACTCGCCGCGCCGGCGGCATGGGCGATGGCTTCGACCCGACCGCCGACACCGTGTTCGGTCACGAATTCTGCGCCGAGATCCTCGAGCATGGCCCCGGCACGACCGGCGCGCTGAAGGCCGGCACACGGGTAGTATCGATCCCTGCCACCCTGACCCCGGTCGGCGGCGTCGAGATGCTCGGCTTTTCGAACAACCTGCCTGGCGGCTTCGCCGAGCGGATGATCCTGTCCGAAGCGCTGCTGCTGCCGGTCCCTAACGGCCTGCCCACCGACAAGGCCGCGCTCACCGAGCCCTTCGCCGTCGGCGCGCACGCGGTCGCCAAGGCCCGCCTCGATCCCAACAGCGTCGCCCTGGTGGTCGGCTGCGGCCCGGTCGGCCTGGCGGTCATCGCCGGCCTGAAGGCCAAGGGGCACGGGCCGGTCATCGCCGCCGACTTCTCGCCCCGCCGCCGGGCGGCCGCCGAGATGCTGGGCGCCGACGTCGTCATCGACCCGGCGGTCGAAAGCCCGCACTCCCACTGGGAGGGCTTCGGCGTCCCCACCGCGCGCGCGGCCCAGAACGTGGTCCGGATGATGGGCGGCAGCTTCGGCCGCCCGGTGGTGTTCGAGTGCGTCGGCTCGCCCGGCGTGCTGCAGAGCCTGATCGAGGCCTCGCCCGCCGGCGCGCAGATCGTCGTCGCCGGCGTCTGCATGGAGAGCGACCGCATCGAGCCGGCCATCGCCATCACCAAGGAGATCGAGCTGACCTTCGTGTTCGGCTATTCGCCGGAGGAGTTCGCCGCCACCCTGCACGACATCGCCGAAGGCCGGATCGACGTCAGCAACGTGGTCACGGGGACGGTCGGTCTCGACGGCGTCGCCCAGGCCTTCAAGGATCTCGGCGATCCCGAAGCGCACGTGAAGATCCTGGTCCAGCCCTAAAGTTTCATGGGGCTGACATAGCCGGTCAGCTCCAGATACCCGCGCCCGTCCTGGCTGCGTACGGCCCCCTCCCAGTAGACAGGGCCGCCAGAGGCGCGGCTGTCCAGCTCCTGGTCGTCGAACAACGGCTTCAGCGTCCAGCGCCTGGGCCCGCCGGGCGTTTGCACGGCGACCGTCCGCTCGATCGGATAGACCGCGCCCGTGCGTGGCGAGCGCCAGTTCCGTTGCGTCGTGAACCGCACCTGCGAGGGCGCGAACCGCACCGTGCGGCCGTCGGCGCCCCGCAGCGATCCCCCGGACCACAACGCCTTGCCGGCCGCGTCGCGCACCTGGAACGCCATCAGGGCCCCACCGTCGTCGAGGTTGAGGCCGACCCAATCCCAGCCGACGGCTGACGGATCGAGCAAGGTCGACGACCATTCGCGGTCCAGCCACGCGGTGCCTGTGACCTTTACCGCCTTGCCGCCGCGCCGCACGGTTCCGGACGCCTTCAGTTGCGGCAGGCTGTAGTAGTAGCTCGCCTGGCTCGCCAGCGGTCCCTTGCGGCTGAACCCGGCTTCGCCCTGCAGCAGCACCGGCTGGGTCGGGGTGAAGGTCAGGTCTAGCACGAACCCCTCGCCTGACGCCTTGGTCGCAAAGCGGCCGTCAGCGCCGCGCCTCAACCGCCAATCGTCGATCACCAGGTCCGCGTCGCCCACCTGCGCCTCCGCCAGCCCGAACCCGGCCCTGGCGATGCGCTGGCCGTGCATCAACTTACCGACGGCCGGGTCGGAGATCGCTGCATGGGCGAACAGAATCTGCCGCAGGGCGAAGGCGCTGGGATTGTCGCTCGCGCCCGGCGGCCGCGAGCGGAAGAAGGTCACTTGAAATCCGAGGTCCTCGCCGCTCTCCGTCTTCAGCCAACCCGTCACGTACCACCACTCGGTCCGGAATCCTGGATGCGCGCCATGATCGCTGGGGAACGTCAGGACGGCGCCGGGCCGCACGACCGAGTAGCCTGGCGCCTCGGCGAGCGCGGGCACGGCCCAGGCGGCCAGCAGCGCTAGACAGGCGAGCAGCCAACGCCGCATCACCAGTCCTCCCGCACAGCGCGCACCGCGTCCGCCGACACCGCGCGCCGGCCTGCGAGCAGCGCCGTGCCGGCCGCCGAGGCGACGAGAGCGGCCGCGACGCCGGCGAGCAGCCCCCACGGCAGCCGCGTTTCCATCGTCCAGTGGAACGACTGCGGGTTCACCACGTGGATCAGGACCTGGCTCATGATCAGCCCGAGCCCGATCCCCGCCAGCCCCCCGACCGCGCCCAGCAGCGCGCCCTCGGTCGCCAGCATGGCGACGATCTGACGACGGGTGACGCCTAGGTGCCGCAACATCCCGAACTCCTTGGTCCGCGCCAGGGTCTGGGCCGAGACCGTCGCCGCCACGCCCGCCAGGCCAACCACGATCGCGATCGCCTCCAGGGCGTAGGTGACCGCGAAGCTACGGTCGAACAGTCGTAGCGCCATGTCCCGCAGCGCCCGGGGCTCGGCCACGGTCACGCGACCAGCCAGGCGCTGCGGAACATTGGCCTCCAACCGCGCAGCCACCGCCTTGCGATCGGCGCCGGGCGCAAGCGTCACGGAAGCCTCGCTGCGCGAGCGATCGCCGGTCAGCGCCGTGTAGTCGTGGCTCTCCAGGGTCACGGCCCCGTGCTGCCGGGCGTAGTCGCGCCAGACGCCGGTCACGAAAAACCCCTGCGGCGGCGCGCCAGCGATCGGCAGCCCGATGCGCTGGCCGACTTTCCAGCCATAGAGCCAGGCCGCCGGCTCCGAGACATAGACGGGGATCGTCCCCGGCGGCGCGGTCGCCGTGCGACCGATCATCGGCGGCGCGCCGGCGTCCAGCCCGCCCTCCGGTCGCGCGATCAGCGCCAGCGGCGGCGCGTCCGCGCTCATCCGCAGCGTCGTGGTGCGCATGAATGCGATTCGCGCGACCCCCGGGGTGGCCGCCAGCCTCGCCTGGTCCTGCGGATCCAACCCTCCCCCTGTCCCGGCCGCCTCGATCCGCAGGTAGAGGTCGGCCGGCAGCACCTGCGCCAGCCAGTCCTCGACCGAGCCCCGGAAGCTGGAGACCATCACAGCCATCGCCACCATCAGGCTGGTGCTGGCCACCACGCCGCAGAGCGCCACCGCGGCCTGCGACGGCGCACCCCAGAGCCGCTTGACCGCCAGCTCCGGCGCGACGCTCCCGAACGAGCGGCCTTTCAGATCCGACAGCAGCACCCGCGCCAACCACGGCATCGCCGCCACGCCGCCCGCCAGCAGCAGCGCCATTGCGGCATAGCCGAGCAGCGGCACGCCGCCGATCGCCGGCCCGAAGGCGGCGCCGGCCCCCGCCGAGAGCAGCAGGATCGACGGCCAGATCGCTGGCGTCGCCCGCGGGTCTACCGCGTCGCCGTCGTTCTTGAGCGCCACCGCCGGCTGGGCGCGGGCCGCTTCACGCGCCGGCGCCAGGCTGCCGACGATCGCCGTCGCCAGGCCGAGCGCCAGGAACAGCAGAGCCGGCCCGGGAGAGAACGCCAGTTGCGGCGCGGACTCCCCGAAATAGCCGCCGCCGAGATCACCGCCGAGCAAGGCCAGCGCGCCGTTCGCGAGCGCGACGCCGAGCCCGATCCCGATCAGGCCCCCGGCCAGGCCGACGACGACGCCTTCGGCCAACACCTGGGCGAGCAGCCCCCGGCGGCGCACGCCCAGCACCCGCAACAGGGCGAACTGCGGGCGCCGTCGGGCGACCGAGAGCGATTGCGCCGAGTAGACAAGAAAGCCGCCGGTCAGCAGCGCCATCAACGCCAGCATCTCCAGATTGACGCGATACGCCCGGCTGAGGCTGTCGCTGCGCCGCGCCTCGCTGGTCTGGGTGACCAGCTGGGCGTCATTCGGCAGCACCGCCCGCAGGCGCTCGGCCACACGGGCCACATCCGCGCCGCCGGCGAGCTTGAGGTCCAGCCGCTGCAGCCGGCCGAGGGCGCCCAGTTTCCACTGCGCGGCGGCGATATCGAGCACCGCCACCTTCCGCTCGTCTCCCACGCCTGGAAGCACGCCTGCGACCTTGAACACCGCCCGCCGCCCGCCGGCGCTGAGCTCGATCTCCTGGCCGACCGCCCGGCCCTGCAGCGCCGCTGGCGACAGGAAGACCGCCCGTTCGTCGAAGGCCGCCTCCAAGGTCGGGCCGCGCGCCTCGCTCGCCTCGGCCGCCAGCGGCCGGCCGATCAGGCTGGGGGTGACATAGGCCGCGCGCAGAACATCCAGGCCCAGGACGGTGAGGGTTTCGCCCGGCCGGTCGGTCCCGGCCTCCAGCTCGACGACCGGGCTCACCGCGGCGACGTCGTCCATGCGCGAGAGTTCAGGATAGAGTCCCTCGGCGAACCCGCGAGTGGTCGTCGAGCGCACCTGCAGTTCGGCCTCGCCGTTGACCGCGCTGACCGCCTTGGAGAATTCGCTGAGCGCCGAGGCGTTGACCAGGTGCACCGCTAGCCCCAACGCCACGCCGACGGCGATGGCGACCGCGGCGGTTATCACCCGCATCGGGTGGGCCCGCCACTCGCCCAGGATCATCCAGCGGGCGGCCAGCCCCCGCTGCTCAGGCGCGCGGGCGTTCGACAAGGCCTTCCCGTCCCAGGATGAGCGTGCGGTCGGCCGCCGCGGCCGCGACCTCTGAGTGGGTGACCAGCACCACGGCGGCGCCGGACCGCCGGACCTCCTCGGCGAACACCTGCAACACCCGGTTGGCGGTCTCCGGATCGAGATTGCCGGTCGGCTCGTCGGCCAGCAGCAGGCCTGGTCGATGGATCAGGGCGCGGGCGATCGCCACGCGCTGCATTTCACCGCCCGATAGCTGGCGCGGATAGTCGCCGCCGCGACCGGCCAGCCCTACGGCCGCCAGCATCCGATCGGCGTGGTCGAGGGCGTCATCTCCGCCCCGCCCCTGCAGCGCCAGCGGCAGGGCCACGTTCTGGCCGAGGGTCAGGTGCGGCAGGATATGGAACGCCTGGAAGACAAAGCCGACGCGGTCCCGCCGCAGCAGGGTGCGGGCGTCGTCGTCCAGACCAGCCAGGTCCACGCCGTCGATGGCGATCGCGCCCGCATCGGCCTGGTCGAGGCCAGCGATCAGGTTCAGCAGGGTCGACTTGCCGACCCCCGACTCGCCCATGATCGCCACGAACTCGCCAGCCGACAGGCGCAGGTTCAGCCCCTCGAACAGCACGCGGCCGCCGGGCACCGACTTGGCGAGGTCCGAGATCTGCAGAACGGGCGCGGTCATCGGCGTCATCCTAGCCTGAACCGCGCCCTCTGCAGCTAGGATGGTTTGGGCGGCGGCGGCGCCAGCCGGCGTTGGGCCAGGGCCGTGCAGGACGCGACGCCGATCGGGCCGCTCTCGTCGTAGACCCGGGCGTCGCCCACGGCCACGCCGTCGTCGGCGCCGTGATAGACGCTCTCGAAGCCGACCCATTCGGTGTCCGGCAGCTTGTGCAGATAGAGCGTCACGTCCGAATTGATGTAGCCCAGGCCCTGGTCGCCGACGTGGGTCAGCGGGCTGACGAAGTCGCAGGCCACCGCCACGCGCTGGAACGGGGTCAGCGGCTCGCCCTCGACGATGTCGCGCACTTCGCTCATCCAGGTGCGGCGCTGCTCGGCAGTGGCGAAGCCGCCGCTGATCGGCCGCGAGGCCCACATGCCGCCCATGCCGCCGCGGTTCTCCGGCTCGGGAATGTCGAGCGGCGACGGGACGCTCCAGTTGCCCGGCTTCCAGACGTTGCCTTCCGAGTTCTCGGTCCGCTTGAGGAACTGACAGGTGGCGCGCGCCATGCTGACGCCGCCGGAGATGAACTCGGCGTCGATCACGCGGATGCGGCCGCTCTCACGCACCACCTTGGTGGTGACTTCGATCGGGTCGAAGCCCGGCAGCTTGTACATGTCGACGGTCAGGCGGGCGGGGATGAATTCCGCATCGCCATGCTTCTGCTCAAGCACAAAGCCGAGAAGACCAATGATGACCCGTCCATGGAGAGAGTTGGGATTCCAGGGACCGCGGCCGGCGGGGGTTGGGACGAAATATTGACCGTCCCGTTTGAAAAAGGGTTCGTTCGTCATGGCGCGGGACCATGACGGATTCCCATGGGGCGGCCTAGGTCGCCCGCGAGATCGGAAGCCCTTGCCTCGTCTCAACCCCTGGCGACGAAATTCCTTTCGTCGCCGCGCATTTGCGCGCCGCAATCGGACTGCCCTAAGCTCGACCTTGGCACGATCACTTCGAGAGGCAGTTCCCGAATGCGTATCCCATTCCTTGGAAAAATGGCGGCTGGCGCCATGTTGAGCAGCATGACCGCGTTTCCCGCCGCCGCCCTGCCCGATCCGAGCGACCCGTACGTCTACATGGAGGAGATCGAGGGCGCCCGCGCCATGGCCTTCGCCAAGGCCGAGAACGAGCGCTCGCTGCCGCAGCTTCAGAACGATCCGCGCTACGCCAAGCTCTATGACGACGCCCTGGCGATCGTGACGGCCAAGGACCGGATCACTCCCGTCGGCTTTGCGGGCGACGCGACGCTCCGCAACTTCTGGCAGGACGCCGATCACGTCCGCGGCGTGCTGCGTTCGACCACCCTCGATAGCTACCGGACCGGCCAGCCGGAGTGGCGCACCATCCTGGACATCGACGCCCTGGCCAAGGCCGAGGGCAAGAACTGGGTCTACAAGGGCGCCGACTGCCTGGCGCCGGATGACCGCCTTTGCCTGATCTCCCTGTCCGATGGCGGCAAGGACGCCGTCGAGGTCCGCGAGTTCGACATCCAGACCGGCACGTTCGTGAAGGGCGGTTTCCTGCTGCCTGAGGGCAAGCACCGCGTCAGCTGGGTCGACGCCGACACCCTGGCGGTCGCCACCGAGTGGACCAAGGGCGAGGTCACGACTTCCGGCTATCCCTTTGTCATCAAGCTGCTGAAGCGCGGCCAGGCGCTGGCCGACGCCCGCGAGGTGTTTCGCGGCAAGGCTGACGACGGCGGTTACGGCGTCAGTCCGATCGCGCTGCGCGACGCCGACGGCAAGCTTCAGGCCCTGATCGCTCACCGCCCGCTCGACACCTTCAACGCCGAGCACCACCTGGTCGACGAACGCGGCGCCACGCGTTTGCCGCTGCCTCTGCGCTCGTCGATCCAGGGCCTGCTGGACGGTCAGATGCTGCTGACGCTGGAAGAAGCCTGGGCGGCGCAATCGGGCCAGTCGGGCGACGTCGTGGCCCTCGACCTCGCGGCCCTCAAGACCGACGCCGCAAACGCCAAGGCGACGCTGGTCCTACGCCCGACCGACAGCCAATCGGTCGAGCAGGTGGCCACGACCCGCAACCGTCTGGTCGTCGCGCTCTACGACAACGTCAAGGGCGGCGTGCTCAGCTTCCGCCACGACGCCAAGGGCTGGACCTCGACCAAGCTCGACCTTCCCGCCGACGTCTCGGTCGGCATCGCCTCGGCGTCCGACCGGGACGACCGGTTGATCCTTCAGGTCGCAGGCTTCCTAACCCCCTCCACCCAGTTGCTCGCGGACGCCGCCAGCGGATCGCGTGAAACCCTCCGCACGCTGCCGCCCCGGTTCGACGCCTCCAAGCAGATGGTCGAACAGCACTGGGCCACCTCGAAAGACGGGACCAAGATCCCCTACTTCCTGGTCCGGGCGAAAGACATGAAACTCGATGGCCGCACGCCCACCCTGCTCTACGCCTATGGCGGCTTCCAGGTCTCGCAGACGCCCAGCTACGCCGCCACCGTCGGCAAGCTGTGGCTTGAGCGTGGCGGCGCCTATGCGATCGCCAACATCCGCGGCGGCGGCGAGTTTGGGCCGCGCTGGCACGAGGCCGGCCTGAAGCTGAACCGCCAGCGGGTCTATGACGACTTCTTCGCGGTGTCGGAGGATCTTATCGCGCGCAAGGTCACCAGCCCGGCCAAGCTCGGCATCATGGGCGGGTCGAACGGCGGACTGCTGATGGGCGTGGCCCTGACCCAGCGGCCGGAGCTCTACAAGGCCGTCGTCATCCAGGTGCCGCTGTTCGACATGATCGGCTACACGCACATCGGCGCCGGCGCCTCGTGGGTCGGTGAGTACGGCGACCCGGCCAATCCGGAAGAGCGGAAGGTGATCGACACCTACTCGCCCTATCAGAAGCTGGCCAAGGGCCAGCCCTATCCGCGGGTGTTCCTGGAGACCTCGACCAAGGACGACCGCGTGCATCCGGCCCACGCCCGCAAGGCCGCCGCCCGGCTCAAGGAGCTCGGCTACGACTACCTCTATTACGAGAACATCGACGGCGGTCACGCCGCCGCCGCCAACCTCAACGAGACGGCCAAGCGCCAGGCGCTCGAATACACCTATCTCAGCCAGCAGCTGATGGACTGAAGGCGGACCCCGGGCGGGCCTCGACCGCCCGGGCCTCCACCTCGTCGCCGCACTCCGAACAGGTCATCACCGGCTGGAAGTCGCAGCCGCAAGCCTTGTGACGGCGCAGGATCGGCGGACCGCGGCCGTCGTCGTAGTAACGGTCGCCCCAGCTGACCACGGCCAGGATGACAGGATAGAGGTCTAACCCCTTCTGCGTCAGCCGGTACTCATGGCGAACCGGGCGCTCCTGGTAGGGCGCCTTCTCGAGCACGCCCTCGTCGGTCAACACCTTCAGCCGGTCGGCGATGATCGTGCGTGAAATGCCAAGGCGTTCCTGAAAAGCCTCGAACCGCCGCACGCCCAGGAAACAGTCGCGCAGGATCAGCAGCGTCCAGCGGTCGCCGATCACCGCCACGGACCGCGCCACAGAGCACGGCTCCCGGCTCAGCTCGTCCCATTTCATCGCCGGCTCCATCCGCCATTGACCACGTCCAGAATCGATACCATGGTCAGTCCAGAAAATAAACTTATGGGAGACGAGCCATGGCGGCCTGTCTGGTGGTCGGCGCCGGCGACGGCGTCGGCGGAGCGATAGCCCGCGCCTTCGCGGCCCAGGGTATGGAGGTCTGCATCACGCGGCGGGCCCGCAACCTGGAACAGTTGGAGGAACTGGCCCAATCGATCCGCGACGGCGGCGGCAAGGCCCGGGCCTACGGCGTCGACGCCCGATCCGAAGAGGAAATGATCGCCCTCGTGGACAAGATCGAGGCCGAGGTCGGCCCACTGGAGGTCGTCGTCTTCAACATCGGCGCGAACGTCCGCTTCAGCCTTACCGACACGACTTCACGTGTGTTCCACAAGGTCTGGGAGATGGCCTGCTTCGCCGGCTTCCTGACCGGACGGGAGGCGGCCCGCGTGATGCTGCCGCGCGGCCGCGGAACCATCCTCTTCACCGGGGCCTCCGCCTCGCTACGCGGACGGCAGGGTTTCTCGGCCTTCGCCGCCGCCAAGCATGGGCTGCGGGCCCTGGCCCAGTCAGCCGCCCGCGAGCTCGGCCCGCAGGGAATCCACGTCGCCCACGTGGTGGTCGACGGCTCCATCGACGGGGTCTTCTCGCGCGCCAACATCCCCGACCTGGAAGCTCGGCTGGAGGGCGACAGCATCCTCAAGCCCGACGAGATCGCCAGCAACTATGTCTGGCTGCACAAGCAACAACGCTCGGCCTGGACGCACGAACTGGATCTGCGCCCTTGGACCGAGACCTGGTGAGGAACGCCCCATGACCAAGACCGTCGAGTTCATCTTCGACTTTGGCAGCCCGAACGCTTACCTGGCCTACACCGTGCTGCAGGACATCGCCCGGCGGACCGGGGCGCAGGTGGCGCTGACGCCGTGTCTCCTGGGCGGGATCTTCAAGATCACCGGCAACCAGGCGCCGATGACCGCCTTTGGAGGCATTCAGGGCAAGCTCGCCTACGAGGCCTTGGAGACCAAGCGCTTCGTGGCCAAGCACCAACTCGACCGCTACCAGTTCAATCCGCACTTCCCGGTCAACACCCTGCTGATCATGCGCGGCCTGGTGGCGGCGCGTCGGCTGGGCGTCGAACAGGCCTATCTCGACACGGTCATGGCCGCGATGTGGGAACGCGGCCTGAAGATGGACGATCCGCAGGTCGTGGCCGCCGCGCTGACCGAGGCCGGCCTCGACGCCAAGGCGATCCTCGAGGCGACCCAAGACCCTGACGTGAAGGCCGAACTGATGGCCAACACCGAGCGGGCGGCCGCCCGCGGCGCCTTCGGTATCCCCACCTTTTTCGTCGGCGCCGAGATGTTCTTCGGCAAGGAGCGGCTGGGCCAGGTCGAGGAGGAGCTGGCGGCCTAGCGCCGCCGGCTCGAACCGGTCTAACACTCCCTTCGGGGGAGCTGGAGCCGGCTATGGACGTGGATTCGACAGGCGGGGCGGTGACGGGCGCGGTGCTGGCCGCCGCCGTCGAAAAGCCGGCCGGCAAGGCCGGCGAGCACAGCCATCATTGCGACGACTGCGGCGCCGAAGTCAGCGGCCGCTTTTGTGCGAACTGCGGCCAGCCGGCCCACACCCACCGCACCCTGCTGCACCTGGGCGAAGAGATCTTGCATGGAGTGATGCACTTCGACAGCCGGATCTGGCGCACCCTGCCGCTGCTGGTCGTTAATCCCGGCCGGCTGACCCGCGAATGGGTGCTCGGCAAGCGGACGCGCTACGTCTCGCCGCTGGCCATGTACCTGTTCACCGTCTTCGTGATGTTCATGATCCTGAGCTTCATGCCGGTGAACACCCAGATCGAGGCGGCCGAGACCGCGGTGCGCGACGCAGCCAGCGGCCCCGCCTCGACCGGCACGACCTACATGATGGCCACCAACGCGGTGGTTCAGGCCGAGGTCGCGCTGGAGAACGCTCCCAAGGGCGACGACCCGGCCTCGGTGGCCGCGCGGGCCGCGCTCCAGGCGCAGTTGGCCAAGGCCAGGGAAGCTGAAAAGGCCGCGGACGCAGCAATGGAGAAGGCGCCGACCGCGCCCAACGTCGCGGTCATGGGCGCCAGCCTCGCCGACACCCTGCAGGAAGCCATCGCCAAGGGCGACCTAAAGGTCAACACCGGCGACAAGCAGCTAGACAAGAAGCTGACGAAGAAGCTGCAGAACCCGGAGCTCACGCTCTACAAGCTGCAGCAGACCTTCTACAAATTCTCGTTCCTGCTGATCCCGATCTCGATCCCTTTCGTGGCGCTGCTTTTCCTCTGGAAGCGCGGCTTCACGCTCTACGACCACGGGGTCTTCGTACTCTACTCACTGACCTTCATGGCCATGCTGATCATGCTCACGGCCGGGCTCATGCGTTTCGGCGGCCTGCTTGCGGCCCTCGCCCTGCTCGCCGCCACAGCGATTGCCCCCGTCCACATGTTCGCCCAGGTCAAGGGCGCCTATGGCCTGACGACCTTCTCGGCGCTCTGGCGCACGGCCATGCTGCTGCTGTTCTGCGGCCTGGCGCTGTCGCTGTTCCTCGCCGCGGTCGTGATGCTCGGCGTGGCCGGCTAGCGGCGCTTAGAAGAACTGCGCCAGGTTGCGGCGCACGCGATCCAGCACCGGCTCGTCGCTCTCGTCGATCGCGAAAGTTTGGCCGGTGATGGTCTCGAAGGCCTGGATATAGACGGCCGCCGTATCGACCAGCATCTGCGCCGGGATTTCCGGGATCGGGTCCTTGTACGGATCGCAGCGCTCGGCCACCCAGGCGCGCACGAAATCCTTGTCGAAGCTGTCGGGGCGCCGGCCCTCGGCGAAGCGTTGCGGGTAGCTCTCGGCGAACCAGTAGCGGCTGGAATCGGGCGTATGGATCTCGTCGGCCAGGATGATCTGGCCGTCGGCGTCGACGCCGAATTCGTACTTTGTGTCGACCAGGATCAGGCCGCGCTCGGCGGCGATCTGCTGGCCGCGGGCGAACAGGGCCAGGGCGTACTTCGAGAGCGTCTCCCACTGCTCGGCGGTCAGCAGCCCCTGCTCGACGATCTGCTCCGGCGTCAACGGCTCGTCATGGCCGCCGTCGAAGGCCTTCGAAGTCGGGGTGATGATCGGGTGCGGCAGCTTCTGATTGTCGGCCATCCCGTCCGGCAGGCGGTGGCCGTACATCTCCCGCTCGCCCTTCTTGTAGAGCGTCAGGATCGAGGTTCCGGTGGTCCCGGCCAGATAGTCGCGCACGACGATCTCGACCGGCAGGATGTCCAGCCGGCGGCCGATCACCACGTTCGGATCGGGATAGGCCAGCACATGGTTCGGACAGATATCGGCGGTCTTCTCGAACCAGAAGCGCGCCGTCTGGGTCAGGACCTGTCCCTTGAACGGGATCGCCGCCAGAATGCGGTCGAAGGCGCTGATCCGGTCGCTGGCGATGATGATCCGCCGGCCGTCCGGCAGGTCGTAGTTGTCCCGCACCTTGCCGTAATAGGGGTTCGGCAGCTCGGGAATGATCGCGTCGCGCAGAACGCGATGAGCGTTGCGAGCCAGAGCCGTCTTGTCCATGGGGGCGATCCGCGTCCTAGAGCTTGAAGCGGCTCTCTAGCCTATTGCACGCGTAAGGCCACCCCGGAACGCTACTGGCCAGGGCCCAACGTCTGAATGATCCGCGCGATCGCCGGCAGCATGAGCACCCCGATCAGGCACGGGAAGATGAACAGGATCAGCGGCACGGTCAGCTTGACCGGCAGCGCCAGCGCCTTCTCCTCGGCCCGCAGCATCCGCTTGGCCCGCATGTCGAGCGAGAACACCGACAGGGTCTCACCCAGGCTGGTGCCCATTTCCTCGGCCTGGCGCAGCATGGTCGCCAAGGCGCGAGCGTCGTCGATCCCAAGCCGGTCGGCGAACGACGACCAGGCATCCTTGCGCGCCTTGCCGGCCCGCAGCTCCAGGGTCAGCATCCGCAGGTGGATGGTCAGGCGCGGATAGCGGCGCACCAGTTCGTCGGCCACGCGCGAAACGGCCGCATCCAGGCTGAGCCCCGCCTCCACCGAGGCCACCAGCAGGTCCAGCAGGTCGGGAAAGCCGTCGGAGTATTCCAGCTCGCGGTTCTTCTGGCGCGCCTTCAGCACCTGGTCGGGGCCGAGCAGCGCGACGCCGGCGAACAGGCAGGCCACCGCGACGGCGCCCACGCCTCCGCCCTTCAGGGCGAACGGCAGTACGGTGACGACAGCCAGGGTCGCGACGGCGAGGGCCGCCGCGCGAGCGCCGAGATAATAGATCGCCGCGTCGCGGTTGAAGAAGCCGGCCCGGGTCAGCCGCATGCGAAGCTCGGAGACCTGCGAAGGGTCGCGGATCGCCGCCTGTTGTCCAAGCCGCTTCACCCCGCTGCTCAGCCGGCCGACCAGTCGCCGCTGCCCGAACGCGTGGGCGCCGGCCAAGGTCGCCGCGCCCGGGGACTGGAAGCGCGCGCGGCGCTGGGCCCGCAGGCGCATTTCCCCGGCCATCACCGCCGCCCCGCCGAGCGCGGCGACGGCCAGCAGCCCAAAGGCCGCCAGGGTCATCAGGTTCTGGATCCGGGCGAGGTCCATGGTCAAATCCGCATGTCGATCATCTTGCGCATGACGAGATTGCCGATCAGCATCCAGCCGCCGATCACCATCAGGCCGATGCGCACCATCGGCAGGTGGATCACCTCGCCGTAGAACTCCGGCGACAGCAGCATGATCGCGCCCGCCGCCAGGAACGGCGCGGCGGTCAGGATCAGCGCCGAGGCCCGCCCCTCGGCGGTCGCCGCCTTGACCTTCAGGCGCATGCGCAGCCGGTCGCGCACGGTTGCGGCGTTGAGCTTGAGCAGGCCTGTCAGATTTCCGCCGGCCTTCTCCTGCAGCCGGACAGTGGCGGCGAACAGGTCGACGTCGGCATGCTGGCAACGTGCCGCCATCCGGTTGATCGCCTGCTCCAGCGTCGCGCCATAGGCGATCTCGTCGGCCGCCATGCCGAACTCCGAGCCGATCGGATCAGGCATCTCGCGCCCGACCAGGGCCACGGCAGTCGGAACAGGGTGCCCGGCCTCCAGGCTGCGGACGATGATCTCCAGCGCCTGCGGCAGTTGCTGCCCCAGCGCCACAGCGCGGCGATCGGCTTTGAATTTCAAAAAACCGAGCGGGCCCGCCAGGCCTAGCAGCGCCGCGCCCACGGGGATCATCAGCAGCTGGCGCGTCCCCGCGAAGCCGAGGATCGCGCCGGCCAACGCCAGGCCCACGACGACCGCCAGCCAGCGCCGCCCGTCATAGGGGACGCCTGAACGGATGACGAGTTCGCTCAGCCAGGCCCAGCCGCCCCGCGCGTCGCCGGCCGCGTTGAGCCCCCGCTGCTTGCGCAGTTCGACCACCAGCTCGGCGATGCCGCCGCCGGTGCGCTCGGCGACCAGCAGCCGGCGATTGACCTGTTGCTTGACCTTCGCAGTTCGCAGCAGGCCGACCGCGGCCTGCGCTGCGGCGAACACCGCGGCGAACACCAGCACCAGGTAGACCGAGGTCACGTCGAACGCCATCAGCCGAGCACCCGGCTCGGATCGAAATAGGCGGTGTCGTAGGCGATGCCTCGCCGCATCATCTCGTCCAGGCAGCGCGGACGCAGGCCCGAGGCCCGGAACTCGCCATGCACCACGCCGTCGGCTGTCGTATGGCTGCGATGAAAGGCGAAGATCTCCTGCATCTGGACCACCTGGCCCTCCATGCCGACGATCTCGCTGACGCTCATCATCTTCCGCTTGCCGTCCGACATCCGCATGATCTGGATGATGATCCCGACCGCCGAGGCGATCTGGCCGCGCACAGCCTCGGGCGACAGCTTCATTCCCGACATCGCCACCATCTGTTCCAGGCGGGTGATGGCGTCGCGCGGGGTGTTGGCGTGGATGGTGGCCATCGAGCCTTCGTGGCCGGTGTTCATGGCCTGCAGCATGTCGAAGGCCTCTTCGCCCCGGACCTCGCCCAGGATCACGCGGTCCGGACGCATGCGCAGGGCGTTCTTGACCAGCTCGCGTTGACGAATTTCGCCCTTGCCTTCGATGTTGGGCGGCCGTGTCTCCATGCGCACCACGTGCGGCTGCTGCAGCTGCAGTTCGGCGGCGTCCTCGATGGTGATCAGCCGTTCCTTGTGGCTGATCGCCGACGACAGCGCGTTCAGTAGCGTCGTCTTCCCCGAGCCGGTGCCACCGGAAATCACCGTCGAGACCCGCGCCTTGACCGCGCCGTGCAGGAACTCGGCGACGCAGGCTGGCATCGCGCCCACCTCGACCAGCTTGTCCAGCGTATAGGGCTTCTTCGAGAACTTCCGGATCGAGACGCAGGCGCCGTCGATGGCGATCGGCGCGATGGCTGCGTTCACACGGCTGCCGTCGGGCAGACGCGCATCGACCATCGGCTGGCTCTCGTCGATGCGGCGGCCGACCCCGGCCACGATCCGGTTGACGATGCGTAGCAGGTGGTCGTTGTCGCGGAACCGGACCGGCGTCGGCTCCAGCTCCCCGCGCCGTTCGACATAGACCTGGAACGGGCCGTTGATCAGGATGTCGTTGATGCTGTCGTCCTTGAGCAGCGGCTCGATCGGCCCCAGGCCCACCATCTCGTCGTGGACCGAAGCGCCCAGTTCCTCCAGTTCGGTGGTGTTCAGGACCAGACGCTCGGCGCGGGCGAAATCGGCCACCAACGCCAGCACCTGGCGCCGCAGCTCGCCCTCCGCCAGGCTTTCCAACTTGGAAAGGTCCAGTTCGTCGATTAGCCGCGCATGCAGCTTGAGCTTGATGTCGAGCAGGTGATCGGTGGGCGCGGGCGCAAGCGGCGGGGGCGCAGCGACCTCCACCGGCCGGGCGTCCTGCGCCGTCGGGGCAGGTTTTGAGGCGAGCGTGAAGCGGGCCATCAGGCGGCCCTCCGCGGGCGCCAGCCGCTGCGTCGCGCCGCCGGCGTCTGGACGCCCAGCAAGCGGTCGACGACACCCGCCACGTCCCTGACGATCTTGGATTTCGGACGATGCTGGCTGATCGGCCCGCCCAGGTTTACCGACGCGGCCGCGGCCTCCCAATCGGAACTGATCCCGGCCTCGGCCTTGCGCTCCAACGCCCGTTCGGCCTCCGCCATCGAGGGCGCAGGCCCGAACATCCGGCTGGCCAGCCGGTTGAGCACGATGCGGGTCCGCACGCCGACCGGAAGCCCGGCCTCGATCTCACCTGCCAGCGCCCGCGCCGCCAGCAGCGCCGGCACCGTCAGCTCCGAAACCACGAAGATTTCGTCGGATCCAGCCAGCACCTCCAGCGTCCAGGGGCGCCGATGCCGTGGCATGTCGATGATCACGAACTCATAGGCCTCGCAGGCGATCTCAAGGATCCGCAGCACCGCGTCCTTGGAGATCTGCTCGAAGGCGAGCGGATCACGCGGACAGGCCAGGAGGTCCAGGCCCTTGGCGATCGGCGTCGTGAACGCCGCCAGCAGCGCCGCATCCATGCGCTCGGCGGCCGGACCGAACTCGGCCAATCCCATCGCCGCCGCGGCTCCGAGATAGGCGGCCGCGGCCCCGTCGGCGAGATGCAGGTCGATCAGGCAGACCGCATGATCGCGATTGGCCCGCGCGGCCAGCAACGCCGCGAACTCGATCGCAAGGGTCGTCGCCCCGGCCCCGCCCACCGCGCCGACGACCGACCAGCAACGCGACGTGCTCTCGGCCGCCGCCGTGGCCTCGGCGCCGGCCGCGTCAAGCAGGCCGAAAACCGCCTCGCGCACCTGGTCGTCGCTATAGGGCGGCTCCAGCACGTCGGACTGCAGCCGCATCGCCGCCCGCACCAGGCCGGCGGGCAGCCTCGCCCCGACCAGCAACACCGGCGGCGCCTGTCCCGAAGCGGCCAGGGCGTCCAGCGCGGCCGTCAACGCCTGGGGTTCGTGCTCCTCGACATCGACCAGCGCCAGATCGACCGAGGCTCTCCTGGCCTCGGCCAGTCGCTCCAGCCCGGCGCTCTCCAGCGCCGCACCGAACAGCGGTCCCCGCGCCAGCGGCGCGAGACCGGGTCCCACCGCCAGAACGCGCCTGCCAAGAAGGCTCCAATGGGTCATGACTGCGACCTCGAACTCACCCGTTACTGTCCTGCCGGACCTGTCCCGACCGGCGCCGACAAAGGCTTGTCGAGCGCCATGCCCAGGAGGATCAGGTCGATCGGATTGGTTTCCCGCCCAGCCATGATCCGGGTCTCGCCGGTCAGGTCCTCGGCGGTGGCCAGGCGCGGCGTGACGATGATCACCAGCTCCGATTCCTGGCGCTTCCAGCGCGCCGATCGGAACAGCGCACCGATCACCGGCACCTGGCCGATCCCCGGCAACTGCCGGATCGCATTGGCGTAGTCCTGCTGGAACAGGCCCGCGACCGCGAAGCTCTCACCGGACTTCAGTTCCACGGTCGTGGCCGCCCGCCGAACGGTCAGCGAGGGCACCTCCATCCCGTTCAGCCGCAGGTTGGCGCGGGTGTCCAGCGCACTGACCTCGGGCGCGACCAGCAGCCGGATCAGGCCGTTGTCCTGCACCACGGGCTCGAAATCGAGCTTCACTCCGAACTCGCGGAATTCGATCGAGACCGTGTCTCGGCCGTTTGGCACCGGGAACGGGAACTCGCCGCCGGCCAGGAAACTGGCTTTCTGGCCCGACAGCGCAACCAGGTTCGGCCGCGCCAGGGTTCGCACGACGCCCTTCTCCTCCAGCGCCTGCAGCATCAGGTCGATGTCGACCGACCCGATCGAGCCGCGGATCTGCAACGCGCCCTGCGGCGTGCTCGGCCCGATCAGGCCCGAACCGGTGGCCAGCGCGAAATTGACCCCGTCAGTGGCGGCCAGGTTGAACCCGATGTCCTTCAGGTCCGAACGGCCGGCCTCGAGCACCCGGACCTCCAGGATCACCTGCTGCGAGGCACGGACGGTCAGGGCGCTGGTGATGCTCTCGGGCGCGAACTTGTCGGCCAGGGTCTTGGCCTTGGCGGCGACGGCGGTCGTTGACACCTCGCCGGTCAGCAGCAGGCCTTCGCCCAGATTGCGAACCTTGATGACCTCGCCGGGAATGGCGGCCGCCAGATCCGACTGCAGGGCCTCGGCGTCGTAGCCGACCCGCACGTCGACCACTTCCTGCAGCGCCCCGCCCTGGCCGTAGATCAAAAGGTTGGTGGCGCCCAACGTCTTGCCGCGCACATAGAAGCTACGGTCGGTGGTGGCCACGATCTGCGCTGTGTCGGGTTGAGCCACCACGATCTTGGAGGCCGGTCCATCCAGTCGGAACGACAGCGACTTGTTCTTCGGTACGTTGATCGTGCGGCTGCGCACGGCTTCGCTGACGAAGGTTTCGGCCTGAGCCGGGACGTGGGCGACGCTCAGGGCGCAGGCCAGCGCGGCCAGGGTGATACGCGGCATCAAACTAACGCTCTTCATGAGGTTACGCGCCGGGGTGCTTGGCCCCGCCCTCCCCCTCGACAATGGTGATCACCGAGCGGCCTGCGCCGCTGCTCGGCGTCGGCGCGCGCCAGGGGCGAGCGGCGGCGGTCTGCGCCACGCGCGGGGCGCCGCCGACTACTTCCCGAGCGCCGACCGGCGCGGCCGGTTCGACCTCCGCCTGGCCCAGCGCCCGCAGCGCCAGCGACAGCGAGCCGAGATTGGCCGCCACGGCCAGCTTCTGAGCATCGCGCACGCTGACCTCCAGCGTCGCGGTGCTCGGCGCCTCGGGCTTGTTGGAGGTAGGGTCGGCGTTGAGGTCGACCCCAAGCACCCGCACGTTCTGAATGACCACCTCGGCCTGCAGCATCTTGCGGCTGTCGTCGTCCGACAGGTTGCGCATCAGCACCACATCGACGCGATCGCCTGGCAGAGCGTGGCCGCCGACGCCGGAGATGTCCGACACCCCGATCGTATAGGCCCGCATGCCGGCGCCGATCTCAGCGGCGACCGACGGACGGGCGCCGGGCCCGCTCAGCTTGGTCGGCAACAGCGCCTCGCGCGCCAGGATCGTCGACAACGCGACCGGCGCGCCGCCGTGGTCCTGCGCCAACACCTGATCGACGTTCGTGAACGCGCCGGCCGGCGCCGCATCGCGCGGGATCTGGACGAGCTTGAGGTGGCTGGCGTCGAGGCGCTCGCCGTACTTGATGTCCTTGGCGGCGACCACGACCGGCACGCCGCTCACGACCGGCGCGGGCGTCGCCGCGGCGGCTACATTGCCATGCGCCGGCAACGCAACCTTGGCCACGAACAACGCACCCAGCCCAAGCGCGGCGGAGGCGCCCAAGCTCACCATCGTCCCAACTCGCATCGCCCCACCCCTGGATGCTACGCAACATCAATGAGTTAAGGAGGGCCGCTGTTGCGATAACCGTAACAAAGAAGGTCAACGCCGCGTCAACTAAGGCCAAGCTTAGGGTTGGCCGCGGTCCGTGTTTCGGCCGACATTCGGCACGCGCAGACAAGCTGTCGGCAGGCGCCTATAGTGCAAGGGATTCCGGAGGATTCCACATGCGCCGTCTCGCTCTCGCCGCCGCCGTCGCGGCCCTCGCCGCCACCCCCGCGTTCGCCGCTCTCAAGGAGGGCGCCAAGGCCCCGGACTTCACCGCTCAGGGTTTCCAGGCCGGCAAGCCGATAACCTTTTCGATGGCCCAGGCCCGCAAGAGCGGCCCGGTGGTGCTGTACTTCTTCCCGGCCGCCGAAACCGCCGGCTGCAACCTCGAGGCGCGCCTGTTCGCGGAGTCGATCGACCAGTTCAAGGCCCAGGGCGCGACCGTCATCGGCGTCACCGCCGGCAACCTCGACAAGCTCGCCTCGTTCTCGGCCGACACCGAGAAGTGCTCAGGCAAGTTCCCGGTCGCCGCCGACCCGAGCGCCAAGATCGCCGCCAACTACGACGCCACCCTAGCGGTCAAGCCCGGCTGGTCGAGCCGCACTTCGTATGTGATCTCCCCGTCGGGCGAAGTGATCCATGCCTATTCGGACCTCAAGGCGAACGACCATGTCACCGAGACCCTCACCGCGGTGAAAGCCTGGCGCGCCAAGCATCCGAAGTAGCGACTACGAAGGCGTCGCGCTCGGAATCGTCTCGTCGCAATCGAGAATCTCGCACATGCGCGCGAACATTTCCGATTGCACCTCGGGCATGAGCTCCTTCATCAGCGGCGCCATTTTGGCGCCGAGTTGCGGGCCCTTTTCGATCATCGCCTTGCCGCTGGGCCCCTCGTAGAACGCCACGACGTCCTCGAGTTCCTTCTCGGTGAACATCTCGGCCAGGATCGGCGCCATCCGCGCGCCCATCCTGGCCATCATCTTCTGCGACACATCACGCATCACGCCCAAGAACGCCTCGCGCTCCTCTGGCGTCAGGCTGTCCAGCCTTCCCTCGATCATGGTCGGCGCCAGCTGGTCCATGACGACGTTCATTGACGCCTCAAGATTCATCGCCTTGACGTAGCGCTGCGCCAGATCCAGCTGGCGTGCAGAGGGCGACGGCTGGGCGCTCGCCGCACCCGCCAGAATCATCGCCGCCAGTCCCGCGACCAAGCTCGTTCCGACCCGCGCCCACATGCGCCCAACCCTCGATTGCAGGATGTGCGAAGCTGCACCGCTGCGCCCGACCTGGCAACACACGGAAAAGCCTTGCCCTGCAACCGCTTTTCCCGTACTAGCCCGCCTCTTCACGGAAGGCGGTCTTGGGCCGGAACGCGAAAGGATCGGGAAACTCCCGGTCGCCGCGCCTCAAGAGCCATCGTTTTCGGCGCTCAACCCGACGCCGCTAGCGCCGCCTTCCAAACGGGAAAAGGAACCATGGCGCTCTACGAGCACGTTGTTATCTCGCGGCAGGATATCTCGCCGCAACAGGCTGAAGCCCTCAACGACCAAATCAAGGCTCTGATCGAAGAAGGCGGCGGTTCCGTCGCGAAGATCGAGTACTGGGGTCTGCGCAACCTGACCTACCGCATCAAGAAGAACCGCAAGGGCCACTACTCCCTGCTCGCCATCGACGCCCCCCCGGCGGCGGTGAAGGAGATGGAGCGCCAGCTCTCGCTGAACGAAGACGTGCTGCGCACGCTGACCGTTCGCGTCGAGGAACTGGACCTCGAACTCTCCCCGGTTCTGGCTCGCCGCGATCGCGAACGCGAACCGCGCCGTGAAGAATTCCAAAGCTAAGAAAGGGAGGGATCACCATGACTGACGAAACCTCCGCCGCTCCGTCGGCCCCCGCCGCTGGCGGCGCCCGCCGCCCGTTCTTCCGCCGCCGCAAGGTGTGCCCGTTCTCCGGCGCCAACGCCCCGAAGATCGACTACAAGGACGTCAAGCTGCTGCAGCGCTACGTTTCCGAGCGCGGCAAGATCGTTCCGTCGCGCATCACCGCGGTGTCGGCCAAGAAGCAACGCGAACTGGCTCGCGCCATCAAGCGTGCTCGCTTCCTCGCCCTCCTGCCCTACGTCGTGAAGTAAGGGGGACCGACACATGAAAGTTGTTCTGCTCGAACGCGTCGAAGGCCGTGGCGGCCTCGGCGACGTGGTCACCGTCAAGGACGGCTACGCCCGCAACTACCTCCTGCCCCGTCAGAAGGCCCTGCGTGCGACCGCCGCCAACCTGAAGATCTTCGACGCCCAGCGCGCCGAGATCGAAGCCCGCAACCAGAAGACCAAGGACGCCGCCGGCAAGGCTGGCGAAGCCCTGGACGGCACCTCGTACATCCTGATCCGTCAGGCTGGCGAAACCGGCCAGCTCTACGGTTCGGTGACGGGTCGCGACGTGGCCGACATGGTCAACGCCGAAGGCGGCAAGATCGACCGCTCGATGGTCGTTCTCGACAAGCCGATCAAAACCCTCGGCGTCCACCCCGTGAAGGTTCGCCTGCACGCGGAAGTGACCGTCAGCGTCAACATCAACATCGCCCGCAGCCAGGACGAGGCCGAGCGCCAAGCCCGCGGTGAAAACGTGATCGCCTCGCAGTTCGAGGAAGATCGCGCGGCCGATGAGCAAGCCGCCCAGGACATGCTGGAAGGCGGCGCTGGCCAACAGGAAGGCGACTACGGCGACCAATAACGCCGGACGCAGTCCCAAGACTTCAGAGACGGCGCGGATCTCCGGATCCGCGCCGTTTTCTTTTCGCGCTGCACTCAAGATTGCAGTTCCAAGCCGCTACGACCCATGATGTTCTAGTCGGCCACGACAAGGGGGTGCGACATGACCGCGGCGCAGGCGACCAGCGCGAACTTCGACTTCGGACGGGTGGTTTCGAACACCTTCCGCGTGGTCGGGGCCAATCTGCGAGAACTATCGATCATCGCGCTCCTCCTCGCCGGCCTGCCCGCGGCGCTGATGGGATGGGGCCAGGCTGCGCTGGGCGGCGCGCTCGACGGAACCGGCGACGCCCCGAACCTGGGCGTAGGTGCGCCGCTGTTCGGTCTGGGCGTCTTCGCGCTCATGATCGGCTCGGTCCTGCTGCAAGCCGCGACCATTCGCGTGGCCGTCGCGACCCTCAACGGCGACAAGCCGTCGGCCTTCAGAGAGCTCAGCCGGTCCTATGGCGTCATCCTGCCGATCATCGGCTTGGCCATCGTGATGAGCTTCGGCATCGGCCTTGGGATGCTGTTGCTCGTCGTGCCCGGCATCATTCTGGGGGTGATGTGGATCGTCGCTACGCCCGTCTACGTGATGGAGCGCCCGGGAGTGTTCGGCGCCCTAGGCCGCAGCCGCAACCTCACTCGCGGACATCGGTGGCCGATCTTCGGACTGTCGGTGGTCTACTTCGTCGCCTATTTCGTCATTTCGGCCGTGTTCGGGGGGATTTTCGTCGCCCTGGCCATGATCGCCGGCGATCTCAACGGGATGTCGATCACCTCCACGATAGCCAATGCGCTCCTCGGCGCGGTCTCCGGCGTCGTCACGTCGGCGGGCATTTCAGCGATCTACTACGAACTGCGGATGATCAAGGAAGGCGTCGGCGCCGCCCAGCTCGCGGCCGTGTTCGACTGAGCCCGTCAGGCGGCGTGCTTGTCGCGCCGCCGCCGCCCCATCAGCATCCGCCCTTCCAGCCGGCCCCGCAGCGCGGCGTAATAGGCGCTGAGGAAGTCGTAGTCGTCCTGGTCCGGCGAGGCGGCCCAGCCGATCTTGACGCTGATCCGCTCGGCCACGGCGCGCACCGTGCGCCGATCGCGTCTCCGGATCACCTCCTCCAGGACATGCAGCTCCTTCTCGCCATAGGCGTCGAGCTGCTGGGGCGTGAAGGGATAGCGGACCAGGCGCTCCGAACCCTCGACCGCCATGTCCCTGGCCAGCCGTTGACGCGGCGTGCGCACGACCCAGGTGCCGCCGACCAGGTCGCCGATCCGCAGCCGATCGCGGTTGAACAGCGGGAACAGCGCGAAGATCCCGACCCAGGCCAAGGCGGCCAGGAACATCCACGCCTGGCCGCCGCCCTCCTGGGCGCGCATCATGATCACCGACAGCGGCATGAACACTTCCAGCTCGCGCATGGCGTTGCGGACCAGCACCGCCTCGGCCCGCAGCCGACCGCCGTCGCGCGCGGCGACCCGCAGGCCCAGCAGCCGCTTGCCCGGCGTCGCGGCGGCCGCGCTCAACTCGAAGGCCGTGAAGTAGAAGTTGCGCAACAGGAAGGCGACCAGCAGCCAGATGATGGCTGCGATCTCCATCCCGGTCTGCCCGCCGCTGGTGATCCCGGTCGCAACCGCCAGCAGTGTCAGCGCGACCAGCGCCGCCATGATGATCACGGTATCGATGAAGAAGGCCGCCGCCCGCTGTCCGCCGTCGCCGATCTGCAGCCGCAGATCGACGCCTTCGGGCGTCACGAAAGCCCGCGTGTTCTTGTCGGCGACGCTCACCGGGCGACCTCGCCGCGCGGCCCATAGAAGTACGCCCCCCACAGCACCACGGTCGCCAGCGCCACCGAATAGCGGATCAAGTCGTGGGTGATCAGCTGCCGCCCGAAGCCCTCCAGCAAGCCGGCGAAGAACAGCATCACCACCACTCCGCCCATGACCGCGCCGGCGGTCCGTCCCGCCGCCGCCAGGGAGTCGAGCCGCGACAGCGCCCCCGGAAACGCCAGCGACCAGCCGACCCGGATCCCGGCCGCCCCCGCCAGCATGACCGCGAACAGCTCGGTCACGCCGTGGATCAGCAGCCAGCCGCCAAGCTCGAAGCCCAGACCGCGGCTGAAATAAAGTGACAGGAACGCGCCCAGTGTCGCGCCGTTGTAGATCAGCAGCATCAGGCTGGGGAGGCAGAACGCGAAGCCGAGCGCGAAGGCCAGCAGCGCGACCTGGGCGTTGTGGGTGAACAGGAAGGTGGCGAACACCGACAGTCCGTCGCCCGAACCGCCGCCGTCATAGAGCATCTCGCGCAGGACCTCGGTTGACGCTGCCGGGTCGCGCCCGCCCGCCAGGGCCTGCGGCACGAACACATGGTACCACTGCGCGTCGTGCGCGATCAGCAGCGCCGCGGCGACCGCGCCCAGCACCGTCAGCAGCGCGGCCACGACCGTCTCGCGCCAGACGCTGCGCACCGCCGCCGGCCAGTCCTTGCGGAAGAACCCGCCCAGCCGTTCGGGCAGGGTCGAGCGCGATCCGTAGACGAAGAAATAGGCCCGCGCCGACAGCACCTCGAGATAGTCGATCAGGCCACGGTCCAGCGAGGTCTCCCGCGCCACGCTGAGCGCCGACAGCGTCGAGCGGTACAGCACTGGGATCGCCAGGATCTCCTCGTCCGACAAGCTGGAGACCGACCGCTTCTCCGCGCGATCCATCAGCCGCTCAAGACGCTTCCAGTCGGCCTCCCGCTCCTCGCGGAAGCGTTGGCTCTTGAGGGCGGCGCTCACAGCAGGTCCCTCCGCTTGAGGTCCAGATAGGCGTTGATCACCGAGGGGCCGATCGCCTCGGCCGGGGTTTCGACGATGTGCACGCCCAGGCGGCGCAGGCGCGATATCACCAGTTCCCGCTCACGCCGCAGGCTGCCCGCGAACACCGCGCGCGCGACATCCTCCGGCTCCCGCGGCTCGGCGACGATCATGTCTTCCAGTTCCCTGTCCTGCAGGACGACGAACATGATCAGATGCCTGCCGACCAGCCGGCCGACCGACTCGATCATCAGCTGCGCGGCCGTCTGGTCGGTGAAGTCGGTGAACACCACGATCAGCGAGCGCCGCTGCAGCTCGCCGGCCAGGACCGAAAGCCCCAGGGTGTAGTTGGTCTCCTCGGTGGAGTAGTCGATGCGCCCGGCCATCTGCTGCAGCACGCTGAACGCGCTCGGCCCGCCCAATGCCCCCGTCGACAGGCGCGGGGCCGCGTCAAACGCGAACAGCCCTGCCCGGTCGCCCGAGCGCAGGCAGGCGTGGGCCAGCAGCAGCGCCCCGTTGATCGCCCGGTCGATCCGCGGCGCGCCGTCGACCGGCTCGCTCATCGCCCGCCCGCAATCCATCGCGATGACGACGTTGTGGTTGCGCTCGGTGCGGAACTCCTTGGCCAGCAACGCCGCGTGGCGGGCGGACTGCTTCCAGTCGACGGCCCGCCGGTCCATGCCCGGCTGGAAGTCGCGCAGGGCGTGGAATTCCGATCCCTCCCCCAGGTCGATCTGCGCCTTGGCCCCGAACAGGGCGTTGCGGGCGAACAGCCGCACCGCCTCGTCGCGCACCCATTGAAGGTCGGTGGTGATCGCCAGATTGTAGTCGAGGGCGAAGGTCTTCTGCTTCCAGACCAGACCCAGCGGCCCGCGCCAGCGGATCCAGAGCGTCTCGAGGCTCGCCAGGCCGCGCCGTTGCGGCGTGAAGTCCATGACGATCGCGGCCGCGCCGTCACGAACCTCGGCGCTCACGACGCGCCGCGCCAGGCCCAGGCGCTCCTCCGCCGCCAGGGCCGCCTCCAGCGACCGCGGCGCTGGACCTGTGAACCGCGCCACGAACCGCACGGCGCCCGGCCGCGCCACGGCCGCACTGAAGGGTCCGACCGGGTCGAGCGTCAGGCCGTCGCGCGTCGCCGCCAGCATCGCGTCGAGGGCCATCAGCAACAGCAGCGCCGTCGCCCAGACGGGGCCGACGACCCACAGCTGCTCGACAGCGCTCCCCGCGATCAGCGCGAGGGGCGCTCCGGCCGCGACGGCCAAGCCAGCGCGTCGCGTCGGATAGATCACCGCGGCGCCGCCACCTGGTCGACCAGCAGGGCAAGCACCTGATCGACGCGCCGGCCCTCGATCTCGGCGGCGGGCGACAGGATCACCCGGTGTCGCAGGGCCGGCGCCGCCAGCGTTTTCACGTCGTCGGGGATCACGTAGTCGCGCCCATCCAGCGCTGCGTGCGCGCGGGCGGCCAGCGCCAGCATGGCGCCGGCCCGCGGCGAGGCCCCCGTCTCGACGTCGGCGGATTCCCGGGTCGCCCGGATCAGGTCGACGACATAGGCCGCCACCTCGTCGGTGAGCCGCACCTGGGCGACCGCGGCGACCGCCGCCTCGACCCCGGCCCGGTCCAGCACCGTGCGCACGCCCAGCTCAGCCGGGCTCGGCAGGCCGGCCCGCGACCCATGCCCGGTCACGATCGCCAGTTCGTCCGCGCGCTCGGGATAGTCCAGCACGTGCTTGAACAGAAACCGGTCCAGTTGCGCCTCCGGCAGCGGATAGGTGCCCTGCTGTTCGATGGGGTTCTGGGTGGCCACGACCGTGAACCGCGGGCTCAGCTCATGCGACTGGCCGTCGATGGTGATGCGCCGCTCCTGCATCGCTTCCAGCAAGGCGGCCTGGGTCTTGGGCGGCGTGCGGTTGATCTCGTCGGCCAGCAGCAGCTCGCAGAACACCGGCCCGCGGGTCAGGGTGAAGGTGCTGGTCTGGAAATTGAACAGGTTGGCGCCGATGATGTCGCCCGGCATCAGGTCCGGCGTGAACTGGATGCGGCCATAGTCCAGGCCCAGGCTGGCGGCGAAGGTCTGGGCCAGCAAGGTCTTCGCCGTCCCGGGCGGGCCCTCCAGCAGCACGTGCCCCCCCGCGAACAGCGCGGTCAGCAGCAGGTCCACCGCCGTCTCCTGGCCGATGACCGCCTTGCCGATCTCGCGGCGGATCTCGTCGGCCAGCGCCTTCACCTCAGCGACGTTCACGCATCATCTCCTGCTTCCAACGATAGAGATCGCGGGCGACCTGCATCAGGTCGCCCTTGGTCCGCGCCGCGCGGGCGCGCTCGATCAGATCCGAAATCCGGTGCGATGCGCCCCGGGTCGCGCCCAGACGGTCCAGCACCCCGTCAAGCACAGCGCCCTCCAGGCCCCTCGGGGCGCCCACGGCCCGCGCGGCGTCCGCCCGGGTCATCTCCGCATAGGGCGTCGCCATCCGGTGCTCGCGCCGCGCCATCCGCACGAGGCCCGCGGTGTTGTCGGCCAGCGCGCGCTTGCCGAACGCCACGGCGCGGGCCTGGCCTTGCGCCGGCCCGAAGCGGACCGCCGCCTGCACGCCGACCAGGATCAGGGCGGCGAACAGGCAGAGCGTCGCCCCCAGCAGCGGCGGCTCCAGCATCAGGCGCAGCGGATTGAGCGAGCGCTCGAAGCCGTGCAGCGTCAGGTCGAAGACGACCGGCGCGCCCTCCGCGCGGATCACCGAGAGCATCTCGATCGCCGCCCGCGCCCCGGCCAGGCTTTTCATTCCCGCCGTGTCGAGAAAGTCCGGATCGGCCAGGACGTAGACCCGGGTCTTCGAGTTCATGACCAGGACCCCGCGCCCCGCCTCGTCGACCACGACCGGGATCCACCCCGGCCCGGATGGGGTGCGCAGATCCTCGATCCCCGGCTGCACGCCGAGGGGCCGCCCGTCCGGCCGCGACAGGCGCACCGCCGCGGTTCCGGGACGCTGCTCCAAGGTCAGGCCCTCGCGCCAGGCGGCGGGCAGGACCTTCAGCGCGGCCTCGCGCGGAACCTCGCCGGCCGCGCGGACCCAGCCGCGCCGCGCCGGATGCGGGATCGTCACCCACTTGGGCAGCACCACCAGAACCGGACCGCTGTGCTCGATGTCGCTGAGCCGCTCGGCGCGCGCGCCCATGGCCGGGGTCAGCACGAGCAGGCCATCGGCCGCGGTCGCCGACAGCGCTCCGCGCCGCATCACAACCGGCGTTCCCGATCTCTCCAGCAGCCGCGCCGCGGCGGCAAAGCCGACGGCAGAGCGCGACAGCGCGTGCCCCTGCCCGTTATCGCCCGAACGCAGCTCCGGCTCATAGGCCGCCAGCAGCCCCAGTCCGGCCAGCGACACGCAGCCGACCAGCACCAGCACCAGCATCACCATCGGCGAGAACGCCCGGCTGTGATCGCCCGTCATGCCCACCCCGCCGGCAGGGCGAAGGCCTCATAGTCGCCGCGACATGCCGCATAGTCGGCGGCCTCGACCGGGGCGCCGCCGAACAGGCTGCGTTCGACCACCGCGCCGATCTTGGCGAACGCGGGCCGGGCCGCCGACGGCAAGGCGCTCAGACCGGCGATCTCCCGCGTGGTCAGCGCCGGACGCACGGACCTGGGCCGCCGACGCTCGATATCCTCGACGCTGCGCAGCAGGATCAAGTGCGCGGCCTCCGCATACCGGCCCTCAGCCGCCAGCAGGTCGGCCGCGGCCAGCAGATCGCGCGCCGTCGCCGCGTCCGGCCGCCACTCGGCCGCGGTATCGGCCTGCGCCGCCCGGGGCTTGGCCGCCGGCATCCGCAGCCTCAGGACTTCACGCACCAGGGCGTACAGCACCAGGGCGGCGATCAACGCCACACCGATCCAGAACACGTACTTCAGCAGCGGTGCGATCGCCTGGAACGCCTCACCGATCCATTTCAACCATTCAGGGGTCTTCGGCGGCTGGAATTCAGCGCGATCGAACTGGAAGCCGCGGTCGCGCAGAAGCTCGGCATGGGCCGTCGCAATGGCGTCGCCCGCCTTCCCCGCGGGGGCGCTTGCTTCCACGTCTCGTTGCATCGCCACCCCGGAACAACCTGACAATCGATATGTATGGGCAGGAACCGGCGCCGTCGACCCGAAAGCGCCCGACAACTCTTCCGCTGAAGCCTCGCCGACAGGGCGGCTCACATGCGCGCCTGAGCAACGCCTGGCTTGCTGCCGCCATCGTCCGCGCCGCCGCCTGACCGGGCTCTGGATGAGCCGCCGGCATGGTTTCGGCGGCAAGCGTGGCAATTATGTCATTTCAATAGCGCGCCCCAATTCCTACCTTTTCCGTAGGGCCATGATCCGTCCGCCAAACGGCGGGAATAACAAGTTGGGGATATCAATGAAGTATCGCGTACTGCTGCTTGCGGCCACCTCGGCCGCGAGTCTGTTTTCTGGCGTAGCTTACGCCCAGTCGGGGGCTGGTGAGGTCGAAGAGCTGGTCGTCACCGGCACCCGCACCGAAGGCCGCTCGCGCCTCGAAACCCTTGCTCCTGTGGATGTCATCAGCGCCGATGCGCTGCAGCAGCGCGGCACGACCGAGTTGGCGACGGCGCTCGCCACCTCGGTGCCTTCCATCACCTTCCCGCGCCCCTCGAACACCGACGGCACCGACGCCATCCGCCCAGCCACCCTGCGCGGCCAGGGCCCTGATCAGACGCTGGTGCTGGTCAACGGCACGCGCCGTCACGCCACCGCGCTCGTCAACACCAACGGATCGGTCGGCCGCGGCTCGGCCGCCGTCGATCTCAACGCCATCCCGTCCACGGCCATTGATCGCATCGAAGTCCTGCGTGACGGGGCCTCGGCCCAGTACGGCTCGGACGCCATCGCCGGCGTCATCAACATGCGCCTGCGCGAGGCCGCCAGCGGCGGCGGCCTGAGCGTCACCTACGGCTCCTATCTCACCAGCTTCGACGGCTACTACGGTCGCAACGACGACATCAGCGACGGCGCCACCACCACGGTGTCGGGTTGGCAGGGCCTGAGCTTCCTGGGCGACGGCTTCTTGACGCTCTCGGCCGAGTACCGTTCGCGCGAGAACACCAACCGCAGCGACATCGACAAGCGCGTCACCCCCAACCGCATCACCTCGCGGTTCGGCGACGCCGACGTCGACGACATCTCGTTCTACGCCAATGCCGGCAAGTCGCTGAACGACACCTGGGACCTCTATGGCTGGTACGGCTACCAGCACCGCGACGCCTCCAGCGCTGCGACCTACCGCCTGCCGACCGACACCCTGCAGAACATTCCCTCGGTCTATCCGAACGGCTACCTGCCCTATCTGACGACCGACACCGAGGACAACAGCGCCGGCCTTGGCGTTCGCGGCCAGATCGCCGGGTTCAACGCCGACTTCAACATCGTCTACGGCAAGAACGACATCGACTTCGGTGTCCAGAACACGATCAACCCGTCCTATGGCCCGACGTCGCCGACGTCGTTCCAGGCCGGCGGCCTGACCTATGATCAGTTGGTCTTCGGCGCCGACTTCAGCCGCGAGTTCGACGTCGGCCTGGCCGGCCCGCTGAACGTCGCCTTCGGTCTTGAGGCCCGCCAGGAGACCTACAAGATCAACCAGGGCGAGGTCGCCTCCTACGCCCGTGGTCCGGTCCTGGGCGTCAACTTCGGCTCGCGCGGCTTCACCGGCTTCACCCCGTCAAACGAGGTGGATGTCGATCGCGACAACATCGGCGTCTATGTCGACCTGGAAGGCAAGCTCACCGAGCAGCTGACCCTATCGGCCGCCATCCGCTACGAGGACTATTCCGACTTCGGCGACACCACGACCGGCAAGCTCGCCGCCCGCTACGAGTTCTCGCCGGAGTTCGCCATTCGCGGCGCGATCTCCAGCGGCTTCCGCGCCCCGGCGCTGCAGCAGCAGTACTTCACCTCGACGTCGATCCTCTACATCGACAACGTTCCGTACGAGACCGGCACCTATCCGGCCACCAGCCCGGTCGCCCGGGCCCTGGGCGCCGAGCCGCTGAAGGCCGAGACCTCCGACAACTACGCGCTCGGCTTCGTCTTCCGCCGCGGTGCGTTCGAGCTCACCGTCGACGGCTACAAGATCGACGTGAAGGACCGCATCGTCCTGTCGGAGACCCTGACCGGCAATCCGGCCGCGGCCCCGGGGACCAACGCCCGGGTGATCTACGACCTGCTCTCGCCGCTCGGCGCGTCGGCGGCCCGCTTCTTCATCAACGGCGTCGATACCGAGACCGTCGGCGTCGACGTGGTCGCCCGCTACCGCATCGTCGACGAGCAAGCCGGGACGTTCGACCTGACGGCCGCGGCCAACTACAACGATGTCGACGTCACCAAGACCCCGGTGACCAAGACCTCGATCCTGCCGACACCGACCTCGCTGTTCGCCCGCCAGGCGACGCTGCGCTTCGAAGACGGCACGCCCAAGCACAAGCTGGCCTTGCAGGGCGACTGGAACCGTGAGGCCTGGGGCGCCACCGTGCGCACCACGATCTACGGCGACGTCCTCTCGCCGGGCTCGGCCGCGGACGGCAGCTCGGACAACCGGACCGGCACGCGCGGCCTGGTCGACCTGGAAGCCCGCTACACCTTCCCGATCGGCCTGACCGCATCGGTCGGCGCGGACAACGTCTTCGACGTCTATCCGCGTCAGATCACGCCGAACCAGAACACGACCTCGGCCGCGCCGTTCTCGTCGTTCTCGCCGTTCGGGTTCAACGGCCGCTTCGTCTACGGCCGCCTGGCCTACAAGTGGTAGGCTGAGACCTACGTCCGTAACTGACGCGGCGCGGGTCTATCCAGGCCCGCGCCGCTGTCGTTCGAGAGCTATCCACAGGCGCGACACTTCTCCTGTGGGTTCCGCCGACATCGGCGCAGACCGCCCCCCGCCGGGTTAGGTATCTGTAAGTCGATGTCCATCGCCCTCGATCTCCGCCCCGCCCAGAACGACGCCGCCATCCCGCATGCGCCGGCGAACATCGAGGCCGAACAGGCCCTGCTCGGCGTGCTGCTGTACGACAACGCCGCGTTCGAACGGCTCGGCGACTTCCTTCAGGCTCGGCACTTCTACGAACCCTTCCACCAGCGTCTGTTCACGGCGATCGAGTCGGCGGTCCGCAAGGGCCAGCTGGCCGAGCCGATCCTGCTCGCCGAACAGTTCAACCGCGACCCGGCCTTCGAGGAGCTTGGCGGTATTCGCTACCTCGCCGACCTCGTCGACCGGGCCCCGCCGGCCGCCAACGCCCCGGACTATTCGCGCGCCGTCTATGACCTGGCCCTGCGCCGCGACCTGATCCGCATCGGCGGCGAAATCGCGCTGACCGCCCAGCAAGGCGACGCCGACCGCTCGGCCCGCGACCAGATCGAGGCGGCCGAGGCCCAGCTGTTCACCCTGGCCGAATCCGGCGGCAACAATCAGGGCTTCGTCCCGTTCTCGGAAGCCGTGCACGGCGCCGTCACCCTGGCCGCCGAGGCGCACGCCCGCGACGGCGGCCTGGCCGGCATCTCGACCGGCCTGCTGGATCTCGACCGCAAGATCGGCGGCCTGCACCCCTCCGACCTGCTGATCCTCGCCGCCCGCCCGTCGATGGGAAAGACCTCGCTGGCCTGTAACATCGCCTTCGACGTGGCCCGCAACTACGCCTGGGAACCGCAGCCGGACGGCACCAAGAAGACCGTGTCCGGCGGCGTGGTGGCGTTCTTCTCGCTCGAAATGTCCGCCGACCAGCTAGCCATGCGTCTGCTGGCCGAAGTCTCCGGCGTCTCCGGCGACAAGCTGCGCAAAGGCGAGATCGACGCGCTGGAGTTCGGACGCATCCGCGACGCGGCGCTCGAGATCCAGGACGCGCCGCTGTTCATCGACGCCACCGGCGGCATCACCATCGCCAAGCTTGCCGCGCGCGCGCGGCGCCTGAAGCGGACCCACGGCCTCGACCTGATCGTCATCGACTACCTCCAGCTGGTCACCGGCGGCGACGGCAAGAGCGACAACCGGGTGCAGGAAGTCTCGATGATCACCCAGTCGATGAAGGCCCTGGCCAAGGAACTGGCCGTGCCGGTCATTGCGCTCTCGCAGCTCTCGCGTCAGGTGGAAAACCGCGAGGACAAGCGGCCCCAGCTCTCCGACCTGCGGGAATCGGGCTCGATCGAACAGGACGCCGACATGGTCATGTTCATCTATCGCGAGAGCTACTACCTCGGCCGCTCGGAGCCGCGCGAAGGCACGCCCGAGCACCTGACCTGGCAGGAAGAGATGGACAAGGTCCGCGGCACCGCCGACGTGATCATCGCCAAGCAACGTCACGGCCCCATCGGCACGGTCAAGCTGTCCTTCAACGAGGACATCACCAAGTTCGGCAACCTGGCGCACAGCCACTTCTACACGTCCGACGACTAACCGCGGCGCAAGCCCTTCTCACCAATCGGAATAGGCCCGGCCTCGCACCGCCCGCCGGCCTCCGCTATGGGACAGGCGATGTCCTCCTCCTCCCCCGCACGTCTGACCATCGACCTCGACGCGCTCGCCCATAACTTCGCCGTCCTGCGGGCCGCCGCTCCAGGCGCTGACGCCGCGCCGGTCATCAAGGCGGACGGCTATGGCCTGGGGGCCGGGCCCGTCGGTCGCCGGCTGTGGGCCGAAGGCGCCGGCGGCTTCTTCGTCGCGCGGCTCTCGGAGGGCGAGGCCCTGCGCGCTGAGCTCGGGCCCCAGCGTCCGACGCCGATCTACGTGCTGGACGGTTTCCTGCCCGGCGACGGGCCGCGGCTGGCCGCGTCCGGCCTGACCCCCGTGCTGGAGAGCCTGCCTCAGATCGAGGCCGCGAACGCCTACGCCGCCTCCGCGGGGCGTCTGCCGGTCGTTCTGCAGGTCGACACCGGCATGAACCGCCAGGGCGTGACGCTCGACGAGGCCAAGGCCCTCGCCGCCGCCCCGGACCGGCTGCGCCACCTCGACGTCCAGGTCCTGATGAGCCATCTCGGCTCGGCGACCGATCCGGCCGACACGCGCAACGCCCTGCAGCTGGATCGCTTCAATCAGGTGCGTCCGCTGTTTCCCGACGCCCGCGCCAGCTTCGCCGCCTCGGCCGGCATCATGCTGAGCGACGCTTATCGCGGCGACATCATCCGCCCCGGCATCAGCCTCTATGGCGGCGGGCCCGAGGAGCGCCCTGACCCGCGGCTCCAAGCGGTGGCCAAGCTCGAGGCCAAGATTCTCTACATCCGGAACATCCAGCCTGGCGAGATCGTCGGCTACGGTTCGCGCCTGGTCGCCGATCGCCCGATCCGCATGGCCGTAGTCGGCGCCGGCTACGCCGACGGAGTCATCCGCGCCTCGCAGCGTGGCGGCTATGCCTGGTACGGCGGCGCCCGCCGCCAGGTGCTGATCGTGACCATGGACCTGATCGGCGTCGATCTGGGCCAATCGCCGGCCGCGATCGGCGACTATGTGGAGCTGCTGGGCCCAAACGTGCTGATCGACGACATCGCCACGGCGGCCGGCACCGTGGCGCACGAATGCCTCGTGCGCCTGGGCGGCCGTGCCGAGCGCGTCTACCTCGGCGCAGTCTAGCCCTTCGACAGCGCTTCCAGCTTGGCCGGACCGACCGCCGCCACCGCCGACTTCAGATCGTTCACGCTGGCGCCGTCGCCATGCGCGGCGACCATGAAGCGGTCGCCGACCAAGACGCTGTACTGCCCCTGGCGCGTGGCGCTGTCGTAGGATTCCTGCGTCATCCGCCCGTCGACCTTGCCGACCTTCTCGTACTTGCCGTTCGTCTCGCTCGACGACTGCATGTTGAAGGCGCTGGCCATACCGGCCAGGGCGCCGGCCGCGCCCAAGTCGGTGACGCTGAGCCGGATCGTCGAGTCGCCCTTGGTATAGACGCCCTCGGCGGTCGATCCGGCCACGCCGGCCGCGCCGCCCGACCCGGTGGTCAGCTCGGTGCGCGCATAGCCCGCGACGCCGTCGGGCAGATAGGCCTTCAGAACGTCTGGCTGCACCGCCTCAGGTGCCTCGCCGCTTTCCATCTGCTTGGCGGCCGCCTCCATCTTCTTGGAGGCCTCCTCCAGCTTGCCGAGATCGACCGACTTGTCGCCGATCTGCACGGTGTTGGAGCTCAGCGCCCCGGCCGCGCCCATGCCGACCATGCCGAACGTGCTGATCGCCCCCATCACCGCGCCGATCACGATCGACAGCACGATGGCCACGATGACCGCCACAGCGGTGTAGCCGAACGCCTTTTCCTGCGGCGCCTTCATCAGCTTCGGCAGGCCGAGATACAGCAGGTACAGCCCATAGAGCGACCCGATGACCGCCAGCAGCCCCAGCATCGGGATCAGCGAGAACACCCCGGCGACCCAGCCGGCGGTGCTCGAATAGACCGCCACCTTCATCGCCTGGGTCTGGTTCTTCTGGCCGTCGAACGACGGCGCCAGGCCGTCGATGATCAGCCCCATCACGAAGACCATGGCCAGATTCAGCACATAGCCGACGACTGCGCCGACCACCCCGAACAGGATCGGGACCTTGATCCCGAAAGCGCCGCCGATCACCGCCCCGCCGATCAGCCCGCAAATCGCCGGGATCAGCGCCAGGATGGCCGCATAATTCTTAAATAGCCCGCCGGTGCTTGCCGGCTCGGCGTCGATCACGTCCCAGGTCGCGCCCGGCTTCAACAGGATCGATTTGACCCGTTCGACCAGCCCCGATGTCGCGGCCCCCGGTTCCACTGCGCTCATGTATGTCTCCAGCCCTTTTGGAAAAGCCCACCGCCCTACTCGCGTAACGGGAATCTATCACACGGCATTCGACGGACGCCAACTTCGGGGCGACGGACTTGCGCCGCAAGCGCCGCTAGACTGCGCATTTGTTACGAATCACGGAGTTCGCATGGCCCGCGACGGCGCCGTCTATGTCTGCCAGTCCTGCGGCGCGGTGCAGAGCAAGTGGGCCGGCCAGTGTCCGGCCTGCAGCGCGTGGAACACCCTGGTCGAAGAGGTCCAGAGCCGCCCGCCCGGCGCGCTGGCGCCCAGCAAGGCCAGCCGCGCGCGCGGCGTCAGCTTCCAGGGCCTGGAGGACGAGGTCCCCGCCCCGCCCCGCATCTCGACCGGCGTCGACGAGTTCGACCGCGTCTGCGGCGGCGGCGTCGTGCCCGGCTCGGCCATCCTGCTGGGCGGCGATCCAGGCGTCGGCAAGTCGACCCTGCTGCTGCAGGTGGCCGCAAACGCCGCCCGCCGCGGGGTCAAGTGCGCCTACATCTCCGGCGAGGAGGCGGTCGAACAGGTCCGCGGCCGCGCCCAGCGGATGGGCCTGGCCGACGCGCCCGTGCGGCTGGCCGCCGAAACCTCGCTGCGCGACATCCTCGACAGCCTGAAGCGCGAGAAGTTCGACCTCGTGGTCATCGATTCCATACAGACCATGTGGAGCGACGCGCACGAGGCCGCGCCCGGATCGGTCACCCAGGTTCGCGCCGCCGCCGGCGAACTGGTGCGGCTGGCCAAGAAGCAGTCCGTGGCCATGATCCTGGTCGGCCACGTCACCAAGGACGGCGCCATCGCCGGGCCTCGCGTGGTCGAGCACATGGTCGACGCGGTCCTGACCTTTGAAGGCGAGCGCGGCTATCCATTCCGTATTCTGCGCGGGACCAAGAACCGCTTTGGGGCCACCGACGAAATCGGGGTCTTCGAGATGGGCGACGCCGGCCTCGGCGAGGTGCGCAATCCTTCTGCCCTGTTCCTAGACACCTCCGGCGAGCGCGCCGCTGGCGCGGCGGTGTTCGCCGGCATCGAGGGCTCGCGTCCGGTGCTGGTCGAGTTCCAAGCCCTGGTCGCCCCTTCCGCCTACGGCACCCCGCGCCGCGCCGTCGTCGGCTGGGATTCCGGGCGGCTGGCCATGGTCCTGGCGGTGCTCGAGGCCCGCTGCGGGCTCGCGCTCGGCGACCGCGACGTCTACCTGAACGTAGCTGGCGGCCTGCGGGTCACCGAGCCGGCCGCCGACCTCGCCGCCGCCGCCGCCCTGGCGTCCTCCGCGCTGGACGAGGCCCTGCCCCAAGACTGCGTGGTGTTCGGAGAGATCGGCCTGTCGGGCGACATCCGGTCCGTCAGCCGCATGGATTCGCGCATGAAGGAGGCCGCCAAGCTCGGCTTCAAACATGTGCTGGGGCCGCAAGGCCTTGACGGCGGCGGCGGGATGAAGGTCACCGGGGCCACACGGCTGGCCGACGCCATCCGCCGCATCGGCGAATGCCAGTGGGAGTAGCCGGATTGCCCTGGTTCGACATCATCGTCCTGGCGATCCTGCTGACCTCGGCCGCCGTCGGCTTCTTCAGCGGCGCGACGCGCGAGATGGTCCGCGCGCTCTCGTTCGTGCTGGCCGCGGTCATTGCGGTCTTCGGCCTGCGCTGGACCGCCCCGATCGGCCGTAGCCTCATCGAGGACCCGCCCTGGGCCGGCGCGGTGGTCGCCGGGCTCGCCGCCTTCATTGTCGTGTATGCGACATTGCGCGTCACTGGCGGGGCCATGGTGCGAGGCGTGCACAGCACCCATGTACTGGGCGTTCTGGACCGATCCGTCGGCCTCGGATTCGGCCTCGTGCGTGCGCTCGTGGTCCTGGGCGCCCTTCATCTGGCGTTCCAGGCGGCGACTCCGCCCGACCGGGTTCCGCGATGGATGACGGGTGCGGCGTTTTATCCTCTGACGAGCGCGGCGGCCAAAGCGTTAAAGGCCTTCGCGCCCAAGGGCTTAGACATGGCAGGTAAACTCGCGCCTTCAATTGGAGACGCAGTTCGTGAAGGTTCGGCGACGGACCGGGGTGACTCTGCGGACGCCCAAGGCTATGACCCGCGCGAACGACGCAGGCTCGACGATCTGGTGGAGAAATCCCGATGACTCAGGATCAAGATCGATGGCGCCAGCCGACCTATCGCGATCCTGACGACGACACTCCCCGCCTCGAGTGCGGGGTGTTCGGCGTCTATGATACCGCCGCTGCGGCGGCGATCACCGCGCTGGGTCTGCACGCCCTCCAACACCGCGGCCAGGAGGCCTGCGGTATCGCGGTCTTCGACGGCCAGCGCTTCCATACCGAGCGCCACATGGGCCATGTCGGCGACGCCTTCGCCGGCCCGGATCTGGTCGAGCGCCTGCCCGGCCACTCTGCCATCGGCCACACCCGCTACTCGACCGCCGGCGGCAGCTTCATCCGCAACGTCCAGCCGATGTTCGCCGACCTTGAGGCCGGCGGCGTGGCCCTGGCCCACAACGGCAACCTGACCAACTTCCTGACCCTGCGCGAGCAGCTGGTCGCCGAGGGGGCGATTTTCCAGTCGACCTCGGACTCCGAGGTGATCCTTCACCTCCTGGCTCGCTCGCGGAAGGCCAAGTTCGTCGACCGCTTCATCGACGCCCTGTCAAAGATCGAAGGCGGCTACGCCCTCGTCGCCCTGACCAACAAGAAGCTGATCGGCGTGCGCGACCCGCTGGGCATCCGCCCGCTGGTCCTCGGCGACCTCGACGGCAAGCCGGTGCTGGCCTCCGAGACCTGCGCCCTCGACATGATCGGCGCCAAGTTCGTCCGCGACGTCGAGCACGGCGAGATGGTCGTCATCGACCACAAGGGCATCCGCAGCATGAAGCCGTTCCCGGCCGCGCAGGCCCGTCCCTGCGTGTTCGAGTACGTCTACTTCGCCCGTCCGGACAGCGTCGTGAACGGCCGCTCGGTCTATGACGTGCGCAAGCGGATGGGCCGGCGCCTGGCCCAGGAAAGCGGCGTCGAGGCCGATGTCGTCGTCCCGGTGCCCGACTCCGGCGTCCCGGCGGCCATCGGCTATGCCCAGGAAAGCGGCCTGCCCTTCGAGATGGGCATCATCCGCAACCACTATGTCGGCCGGACCTTTATCCAGCCGACCCAGGGCGTCCGCGAACTGGGCGTGCGCATGAAGCACAGCCCCAACCGCGCCGTCCTGGCTGGCAAGCGCGTCGTGCTGATCGACGACTCCATCGTCCGCGGCACCACCTCGCTGAAGATCGTCCGCATGGTCCGCGAAGCCGGCGCCAAGGAAGTCCACCTCCGCTCGGCCTCGCCGCCGATCATGTGGCCGGACTACTACGGCATCGACATGCCCGACCGCGAGCACCTGCTGGCGGCGAACAAGTCGGTCGAGGAGATCGCCAAGATCCTCGAGGTCGACACCATGGGCTACCTGTCTGTCGATGGCCTCTACGCCGCGATGCAGGCCGCGCCGCGCGATCCGGCCAACCCGCAGTTCACCGACCACTACTTCACCGGCGACTATCCGACCCGTCTGCTGGATCGCGAGATCGCCGAAGGCCGCAACGACGGCGCTGACCGGCAGCTGTCGTTCTTGGTCGACGCGTGAGCCCCGCTACGGGCCTTTCCCCCGCGGGAAAGGCTCCTTCGCGACGAGTTGAGGCGTGACTGACGCCAAGGCCGCAAGTCGGCCCACCGGCCTTCAGGCTCGGCTGAAGTCGCTCGGCCTGGATTGGTACATCGGCGCGATCGTCGGGATGGTCGTGCTCGCCTCCATCCTGCCCGCCCGCGGTGCCGCCGCACCGCTCGTTTCCGACCTGACCAAGGCCGGCATCGCCCTGGTGTTCTTCCTGCACGGCGCCAAGCTCAGCCAGGAGGCCGTGATCCGCGGCCTGCTGCACTGGCGTCTGCACGGCCTGGTGCTGGCCGCCACCTTCGTCCTCTGGCCGTTGCTCGGCCTCGGCGCCTCGGCGCTGCCGGGCTGGATCGTACCGGCCGCCCTGGCTCCGGGCCTCGTCTACCTGGCCTGCCTGCCGTCGACCATCCAGTCCGCCATCGGGTTCACCGCCATCGGCAAAGGCAATGTCGCGGCCGCCGTCTGCGGGGCGTCGGTCTCCAATCTGCTCGGCATGTTCATCACCCCGTTGCTGGTCGGACTGCTGCTGGGCGCCGAGGGCGGCGGCCTCTCGTTCTCCTCGTTCGAGGCGATCCTGCTGCAGCTGCTGGCCCCGTTCCTCGCCGGTCAGGTGCTGCGCCGCTGGATCGGCGGCTGGATCTCGCGCCACGCCAAGCCGCTCGGCCTGGTCGACAAGGTCTCGATCCTGCTGGTGGTCTACAACGCGTTCTCGGGCGCCGTGGTCGCCGGCATCTGGTCCAAGGTCACAGCCCTCGACCTCGTCCGCATCATCCTCGTCTGCCTGGCGCTGCTGGCCGTCTCGCTGGGGTTCATGATCTGGATCGCCCGGGTCCGCGGCTTCCCCAAGGAAGACGAGATCGCCATCGCATTCGCCGGCTGCAACAAGAGCCTGGCCGCCGGCGTGCCCATGGCCGGCGTGCTGTTCCCCGCCGCGACGGTAGGGTTCGTGCTTCTGCCGGTCATGCTGTACCACCAGTTCCAACTCATGCTCTGCGCCGTCCTGGCGCAGCGCTACGCCCAACGTCCGCCTCAAGAGCCAAGTCATGACTGAGTCCCTTCCCCTCGACGGCCGCATCGCCCTGGTCACCGGCGCGACGCGCGGCATCGGCCGCGAGTGCGCCCTGGCGCTGGCCAAGGCGGGCGCCCACGTGATCGCCGTCGGCCGCAATCAGGGCGGGCTGGAATCCCTCGATGACGAGATCAAGCAGGCGACCGGCAAGCCGGCCACGCTGGTTCCGCTCGACCTCATGAAGGGCGACGACATCGACGGCCTGGGCCTGGCGATCCACCAGCGGTTCCAACGCCTGGACATCCTGGTCCACGCTGCCGCGATCCTCGGCGGCCTGACCCCGGTGTCGCACATCGACCCGCCGATCTGGGACCGGGTGGTCAGCGCCAACCTGACCGCCACCTATCGCCTGATCCGCTCCACCGAGCGGCTGCTGCGTGAATCCGACGCCGGCCGCGGCCTGTTCTTCACCTCCGGCCGCGTCGAGCGCCCGAAGGCGTTCTGGGGCGCCTATGGGGCCACCAAGGCGGCCGTCGAGCACCTGGTCCGCACCTGGGCCGACGAGCTGGAGAACACGTCCGTGCGCGCGGCCCTGATCGATCCGGGCGCCATGCGCACCAAGATGCGCGCCGAAGCCATGCCCGGCGAGGACCCGATGGACCTGCCGCACCCGTCGGAGATCGGCCCGCTGATCGTGGAACTGGCCCAGGCCGAACTCGGCCTGCCGAAGACTAACGTCCGCTTCGACGAGTGGAAGTCGGCCGGGACGCTCGCTTCGGCTTGACGCCGGGGCGGTTCAGCTTGGCGGCGCGGCCCTTCGGCGTGGGGCCCGCGCCGACCTTCGGCTTGCCCGGCGCGACCTGCTTGGTCTTCGGCTTGACCTGGGGCTTGGGCTTCTCAGCCGTCTCGACCACGGCGCCGGCCGCCTTGGCCCGCACCGCGGCCACGCCCTTCGGCGTCACCACCTTCTTGCCCAGCTTGGGGGCGAACGTCGGCACGGACGACTTCGGCGCCGGCCCGCCCTTCTCCTCGCCTTCGGCATAGGGGTTCTTGTTCGACTTGACGGTCAGGCGCATCGGCACGCCCGGCATGTCGAAGCTCTCGCGCAGCGAGTTGATCAGGTAGCGGCGATAGTGGTCCGGCAGTTGATCGGCCCGGCTGGCGAACAGCACGAATGTCGGCGGGCGCGCCTTGATCTGCGCCATGTACTTCGGCTTCACGCGCCGCCCACCGACGGCGGGCGGCGGATGGCGTTCCAGCGCCATCTTCAGCCAGTCGTTCAGGTCGCGGGTCTTGACCTTGGTCGACCAGTCTCCGTGCACCTTGAACACCGCCGGCATCAGTCGGTCCAGGTGCCGTCCGGTCTCAGCCGACAGCGCCACGACCGGCGAGCCGCGCAGCTGCGGCAGCAGGCGGCCGGCTTCCTCGGTGATCTCCTTCAGGGTCGCGCCTTGATTCTCGATCAGGTCCCACTTGGCCAGGCAGAAGACCAACCCACGGCCTTCGCGCTCGACCAGGTCGGCGATCTGCAGGTCCTGAATTTCGAACGGGTGGGTGGCGTCCATCACCAGGATCACCACCTCTGCGAAGGTGATCGCGCGGATGGTGTCGCTGGTCGACAGCTTCTCAAGCTTCTCCTGGACCTTCGCCTTGCGGCGCAGGCCGGCGGTATCGACCAACCGCACCGGACGGCCTTCCCAGGTCCAGTCGACCGGAATGGCGTCGCGGGTGATGCCGGCCTCAGGACCGGTCAGCAGCCGGTCTTCGCCGATCAGCTTGTTGACCAGGGTCGACTTGCCGGCGTTCGGACGGCCGACGATGGCGATGCGGATCGGCTTTTCGCCCTCGTCCTCTTCTTCCTCGTCCAGGTCCGAGTAGACGCCGAGCAGCGCCTGATAGAGGTCAGCCATCCCCTCGCCGTGCTCGGCGGAGATCGCGATCGGCTCGCCCAGGCCCAGGCCGAAGGCCTCGTTGACGCCGACGTCGCTGGCCTTGGATTCAGCCTTGTTGGCCGCCAGGATCACCGGCTTGTCGTGCCGACGCAGGATCTCGGCGAACACCTCGTCCATCGGTGTCACGCCGTCGCGGGCGTCCACCACGAAGAGCGCCACGTCGGCTTCTTCGATGGCCACGATCGTTTGCTGGCGCATGCGCGATTCAAGGCTGTCATCGGTGACATCCTCAAAACCGGCGGTGTCGATCAGCTCGAGCTCCAGGTCGCCGATCCGGCCGGAGCCGAAGCGACGGTCGCGGGTGACGCCCGGCTGGTCGTCGACGATCGCGAGCTTCTTGCCCGCCAGCCGGTTAAACAATGTCGACTTGCCGACATTGGGCCGTCCGACGATAGCGAGCCGCATAGGCATCTAAATCAGCTTCCGCTTAGCGCAGCGCGATCAGTTGCGCCTTGTCGGTCGCAACATACACCGTACCAGCTACGGCGATCGGGCTGATCAGGGTCGGCGAACCGAGGTTCACCGTGTTTTCAACAGCGCCGGTCTTGGCGTTCAGGGCGACCAGTTCACCGGTCGATCCGGCCAGGATCAGCTTGTTGGAGGCCAGCAGCGGGCTCGACCAGATCGGGCGCGTCGTGAACTTCTTCTTGCCGATGCCCATGAAGCCGCCGCCGTTCGACTCGCGGTCCTTGCCCAGGTCGGTGATCCAGTAGATCTGGCCGCTCTCGCGCGCCACGCAGATCACTTCGCCGGCCTTGGAGACCACATAGACGACGTCGCCCGCCGGCCACGGCGAGGTGATGCCCGTCACCGGCAGGCTCCAGCGCGCCTGGCCGGTGCGCAGGTCGGTGGCTGCGAACACGCCCGAGTGGCTGACCGCGAACACGTCGCCCTGGTAGATGACCGGGCGGCCCGGGATGTCGCGGATTTCCGACAGCGCGTTGTTGCGGTTGGCGCGGCTGAGCGCCTCGTTCCACAGGTCGTTGCCGTTGGCCGCGCGCAGCGCCACCAGTTCGCCCGACCCGAACGAGGCCACGACCGTATCGCCCGACACCGCCGGACTGGACGCGGCCAGGATCCGCGCCGACTCCGACAGGGCCTGGTAGGTCCAGCCCGTCGCGCCGGTCGCCGCATCGAAGGTCAGCAGCGTATTGTCGATCGCCACCGCGAAAATGCGCCCGCCCGACACCGTCGGGGCCGCATGTATCGGTTGCTCGGTGCTCGTCCGCCAGGTCACCGCGCCGGTGTCGGCGTTGAGCTGGGCGGCGAAGCGGTAGCCCGAAGTCACGTAGAGCTTGCCGTCGGCCAGGGCCAGGCCGCCGCCGAAGGCTTCCTTGTCGCGCTTGGAGTCCGGACGCAGGTTCGTGCGCCACAGCTGCGATCCCGACTGGGCGTCGAACGCCGTGACGGTCGCCTCGCCGTCCATGACATAGATCTTGCCGTTGGCCGCCACCGGCGTCGCGGTCACGTGCGCGCCGCGGTCCGAGCCCTGTCCGAAGCCGCGCTTCCAGGCGACCGACAGGCCGCTGGATTCGACGTGGTTCATCGACTGTTCGGGCGAGCCGCCGGGCAGTGACCAGCTAGCGTTGGCTTCAGGGGTCGGCAGGAAGAAGTCCGCGCCCTTCAGGGCCTCGGCGACTTCCAGGGTCTGGTCGGCCGCGACGATGGCGATGCGCTCGCCTTCCGACGCGGTTTCCTGCGGGCCTTCATCGCCCTTGTTGAACGGGTTGAGCCGATTGACGGTCGAGCAGCCGGTCACGGCGACGCTCGCCGCCAGGAACAGAGCAAGGAGGCTGGTACGGCGCATGGACGTCATTGGGCTCCGGGGGCGGACTGTTGCGGGGCGGCCGGTTGCGGGCCGCCCTGGGGCGCGAGGCCCGGCGGAACGGCGCCGGGAGGCAGCTGCACCGGCGGCGGCAGGGCCATGGCGGCCTTAACGGTCGCCGGCAGGGCCTTGGCCGAGCCGGAATCGATCAGGGCCTTGGCCGCTTCCGCACGCTGGCGCGAGCCCTCGCCGGCGTCGGCCATCAGCCCGATCACCGTAAAGTCGCTACGCGCGCCGGCCAGGTCGCCAGCCATCAGCTTGGAAAAGGCCAGGGCCTCGCGCGCCTCGGCGCGGTAGGGACGGCCTTCTTCGGTGAGCGGCGTCAGGCGCGCCTCCATGTCCTTGTAAGGAGCCGTGTCGAGCAAGGCGAAGGCGGATTTGAGGCGGGCGGCGTCGCCGATGATGTTGTTCGGCGCAGCTTCCGCGGCTTGGTCGAACAGCTTCACCGCCTCGGCGGTCTTGTTGTCGGCGATCTTCAGGCCGCCCAGGTGCTGCAGGGCCAGCGACTTGTAGGCCTTGGAGGAGCCCTGCCCCACCTCGCCCCACAGGCGGATGGCGTCGTCGCGGCGGCCGGCGTTGAACGCCTCGATCGCCTGCGCGTACTTCTCGGACGCCTCGGCCGCGGCCTGGCTGCGGAAGTGCTGATAGCCCCAAACCGCCAGCGCGGCGACGAGCGCCACCGCCAGCACGCCGCCGAGAATCGGCAGCACCCTCAGCGCAATCGACTTGTAGCGCTCGGAGCGGAGCTGCTCCTCGACTTCATCAAAGACATCGACCACGTCGGGGGACTCCGCGCGAATAGGCGTTAGTGTTCAGAGCGGCGGAACCTATAGCGGTGGGCGCGCGCCTGCAACGGCGGACCGTCGCCCCGCCGCGCGCTCAGGACCGCGGCGCGACAATCGCCTCGAAGCCCGCCGCGCAGTAGTCGAACAGCCGCGCGCGCACCGCCGCCAGGTCGGTCGAGCGGCACAGCCCTTCCGACAGCTGGTCGATACGCCCTGTCTCCGACAGCGCCAGCATCATCGAGCCGGTCAGGAACTGGTAGCCCCAGTAGAGATCCGGCGACTGCGCCTGCGGCATCACCTTGCGCAGGGTGTCGATGAACTGGTGCACCACAGGGTCGAAATAGTGGTGCATCGTCTCGCCGCCCCAGGCCGGGGTGTTGTTCACCAGCGCCACCAGCCGGAAGTAGTTCTTCCAGCCCGGCTCTCCGGTCAGCGACATCTCGATCAACGGGTCGATGAACGCCGCCACCACGCCGCGGGGCGTCATATGGCCGCCGCTCTGGGCCTCGTAGGCCGCCATCGCCTCGACGCGCACGGCGTTGAGGATCTCGGCGCGCCGCGCGAACACCGCGTCGAACAGGTCGCGCTTGGCCCCGAAGTAGTAGTGGATCAGCGCCGTATCGACTCCCGCCTCGGCCGCGACCTGGCGGGTGGTCACCCCATAGAAGCCGTGCGCCGCAAACAGCTGCTCGGCGGCGTCGAGAATCGCCTTGCGCAGGTCCGGGCCCTCGCCTTTCCGGCGGCGGCCGCGGGGCGGCGACGCGGGTTTCGCCGCCCGGGTCATGCCGCGCGGCCCTCCACGCCCTTGGCCAGGCAGGTGACCGCCATGTCGGCGGTGACGTTGCCGACCGTACGGAAGATGTCCGGAATGGTCTCCACCGCCAGCAGGATCGGCAGCAGCTCCAGCGGCACGCCCATGATCAGGCAGATCGGCCCTGTGGTCGTGAAGAAAGTGATCTGCCCCGGCAGCCCGACCGAGGCCAGGCTGATCACCGCCGCCACCCCGATCCCGGCGGCCAGCAGCGCGGCGTTCAACGGCACGCCGAACACGTGGGCGCAATAGATCGCCACGCCAAGGTTCGCCGCCGGGCTGGTGATCCGGAACAGCGACACCGCCAGCGGCAGCACCACGCCGATGCTGGCCTCCGACGCGCCCAACTGGCGCGTGCCGGCGATCATCGCCGGCAGCGACGCGATCGAGGATTGGGTCGAGAACGCCACCGCCTGAGCCGGCGCCGCGGCTCTGGCGAAGGCCGCCAGCGGCACGCCGGCCGCGAGCGCCAGCAAATAGGAAAGCAGGCCAACGGCGATGCAGACGCCCGACAGGATCAGGATGTAGTGGCCGAGCGCCCCGGCCGCCCCGAACCCTGCCTTGGCCCCGACGATCAGCGCCAGCGCGAACACCCCGATCGGCGCGACCAGCAACACCCACTGGACCAGCACCAGCATGGTGTCCATCAGCGCCTGGAAGACGTCCGTCAGGCCGCGGCGCAGCTCAGCGCGGATCCGGGTCAGCGCAAGGCCGAACAGCAGCGCGAACACCACCAGCGGCGCCATGTTGGTCTCGGCGGCGGCCTCGATCGGGTTGGTCGGGATGAAGGCGCGCAGCCACGCGCCCATGGTCGGGAAGTCCGGGACCTTCTGGCTCGAGTGGCCCGCAGCCTCGCGCAGGCCCGCGACCGCCGCTTGCGGGGCCGGCCAGGCCGCCAGCACCCCCGACACCGCCAGCGCCGAAAACACCGCGCTGGCCGTCAGCAGCACGCCGAACAGGCCCAGGGCCCGCGCCGCCGTCCCGCCCGCCGCCGCCGTCCCCGCCGCCGCCGACACGCCGACCACCAGCAGCGAGAAGACCAGCGGCACGATGGTCATGCGCAGCGCGTCAAGCCACAGCCCGCCGACCGGATCGGCGATCGCGATGATCTTCTCGATCGCCGGATGTCCGGCCATCGCCGCGCCGACCGTCAGGCCGGCAGCCAAGGCGAGCAGAATACGCACGGTCGTCTGGGCGCCGGCGGCCCGGATCACGTTCAGAAGCTTGGCCATCGGTCTGAAACTAGTGCGCGTTCGAGCCGGCGCGAAACCGGATTTCGCCCCGCCGCGTCGATCTGCGCTCTAGCCGCCCGCTCGGTCGGCGTCGACCGCCGCTCGCCAATTCGAAGATTAAATTACCTGCATTACGCCTTGTTTTGACTATGATTATTTCTCTTTAGATGATGTCGTTGCGGCGTGATCCGGGCGGACCGCCGCCCCTGCCACGGCATCGAAACCATCTATCGATTCAATAGGATAAGTTGATTGGGCCGCGCGCCTGATCGGTCCTAAGCTCCGCCCATCAGGGAGGATCGGCGATGATCATATCGCTGCCTCCGGTCAGCACGGACCTCGAAGCCGTCGGCCGGAGATTGAAAGACGTCCGCGAGGCCAGGGGCCTGGCGCTGGCCGACCTCGCCGACCGGGCGAGAATCTCGCACGCCGAGCTGTCGATGGCCGAACACGGCCGATTGCGCCTGGCGTCGGTCCAGCTGCACGCGCTGATCACCGCGCTTCACGTCTCGCCCCGGATCCTGTTCGAACCGGGGCTGGACGTTTCGGGCCTGCGAAGGCTCTAGCGCATTTTCCGCCCAACCGGCGCCACTTCGGCGGACAAGGCGCCAAAGTCAAAGTGCTGGAGCGGACTCGGTCGTTCTAGCCGGCCTTGGCGAAATAGATCTCGGCTGGGCCAGGGAATCGGCGCGCGCGCACGTCGTCGGCATAGCCGGCGACCGCCCGGCCGATCTCGCCGCGCAGATCGCCGTAGCGGCGCACGAACTTCGGCGTCCAGTCGAACAGGCCGAGCATGTCGTCGGTGACCAGGATCTGGCCGTCGCAGCCGGCCGAGGCGCCGATGCCGATGGTCGGGACCGAGATCGCCTCGGTGATCTCGCGCGCCAGGCCCTCGGCCACGCCCTCGACCACGACCGCGAAGGCGCCGGCCTCGGCGGTGGCCTTGGCTTCCTGCAGGATGCGGGCGCGCTCGTCGCCGGCCTTGCCCTTGGCTTTGAAGCCGCCGTCAACGTGCACCGCCTGCGGACGCAGGCCGACATGCCCCATCACCGGGATGCCGCGCTTGACCAGATAATCGATGGTCTCGACCACGGTCGGACCGCTCTCGACCTTGATCGCCTGGGCGCCGGTCTCCTTCATCACCCGCGCCGCATTGGCGTAGGCGACCTCCGGCGAGCCCTCGTAGGAGCCGAACGGCATGTCGACCACCACCATCGCCCGGCGCGAGGTCCGCATGACCGCCTGGCCGTGCAGGATCATCATTTCCAGGGTGACGCCGACGGTGTTGGGCAGGCCATGGACGACCATCCCGACCGAATCGCCGACCAGCAGCAGATCGCAGTGCTCGTCGAGGATCTCGGCCATCGGGGCGGTGTAGGCCGTGAGGCACACGACCGGCACCCCGCCCTTGCGGGCGGCGATGTCTGGGGCGGCGATCCGCCGAACGGTTTCCTGACGCTGAGCCGACATGGCTAGAACTCCTCGAACACTCGGGTCACCACGAAGCCGATGGCGAGCACCGCCATTCCGCTGGCGATCCATACCACGGAAGAGCCGGCCGGCAGCGCGGCAAGCAGATCCGAGCGCGGGGCCAATTGCTGCACCCCCGCCTGCAACAGGCGGGTGGAGCCTTCCGACGCGCTTTCGACCTGATGCACGAAGTTCGACATGATCAACTGGCTGGCGCCGATGACGCCGCCGGCCAAGCCTGCGGCCCCGATCGTCCAGCGGCGGATGTTCCAGCCGCGGTTCAGCTTGCGCTCCACCGAAACGGCGAAAGCCTTCTCGTCCGAGAAGGCCGGCGGTTCGGCGAAGAGACGTTCCAGACGCCGCTCGAATTCGAGCTCAGCCATTGCCACGCCTCCCTTCCAATGGAGCGCCGTCGGCCGGCGCCAGTCGCGCTCTGAGCTTCTCCAGACCACGTTTGACATGGGACTTGACCGTTCCAAGCGGCAGATTCAAGGCGTCGGCGGCCTCTGCGTGGGACAGCCCCGCGCCATAGCACATCGACACGCAGATCCGCTCCGCCGCGCTGAGCCCCCGCAGGGCGTCGTCCAGGTCCATTCGCCCCGCGGCGTCAGGGGGCGCGGCGACCTCTCCGCCCTCGTCGCCGGCCGCGGTCAGCGCCGCGATCCGCCGCTCGCGCTGCAGGCGGCGCAGATAGGCCCGCGCCGCGATCTTGCGGACCCAGGCGACGAACGTTCCCTGGCCGCGGAACTCGCCGATCCGCTCGAAGGCGGTCAGGAACGCATCCTGCGCCACATCGTCGGCCTCGGCCGGCGGCGCGCCCATCCGGCGCAGCAGGCCACGCACCGCCGACCCGTGCCGGCGGACCAGCTCGCCAAAGGCCGCGCGGTCGCCCGCGGCGGCCAGCGCGGCCAGCTCCACGTCGTGGGCGCTTGCGTGCCTGGTGTTTTGAGAGCCCGACATCGTCGTGGGCTTCCTCCCCCTTACCGGCTACTTGCCGCGGGAGATGAACGACAGCGCGATCAGCGCCAGGCCGATAAAGCCCGGGAACGCCGCTACGCCCAGCATCGGATAGAGCGCGTCCGGCTCCTCGAACGACACCGCCGCCCCCAGCGCTGCAAATCCAACCGCCACGCCCAGCCAGATGATCCCCGCCCGCAGGTCGCGATAGGGCGAGGGCGCCGCCTTGACGTCGCTGGTCAGCGCCTGGACGACCTCGGGCGGCAGCTCGGCCCCCTTCTCGATCGAGGCGCGCAGCGTCTCCTGAAGCTTCTGACGCTCCAGGCTCTTCAGGTATCGCGGCACGATGACGATCGCGGCGACCATGGCGAAGAACCCCAGCGGGACCAGGATGTCTTCCATTGTGTTCTTCCTTCTCTCAGTGCGGGTGGCTCATCGGCCCCGTTCTGATGGGAAGAGGCGCCAGCCTAAGCGTACGGATGCAGGCGGGCGCATGAAATGTTCTTCATGTTGGCTGAAGAACGCCCCCAGACTTCAGCCTAGCTGAACTTCGCCGCGTAGGCGTCGGGTTTGAAGCCCACCAACAGCTCGCCGCCCACGTCCAGCACTGGGCGCTTGATCATCGAAGGCTGGTCCAGCATCAGCGCGACGGCCTTGTCCTGGTTCAGGTCCGTCTTGTCGGCGTCGGCTAGCTTGCGGAACGTCGTGCCCGAGCGATTCAGCAGCACCTCCCACCCGACCTGGGCGGCCCAGCGCTCAAGGCTGGCGCGGTCGATCCCGACCGCCTTGTAGTCGTGGAAGGCGTAGGTCACGCCGTGATCGTCGAGCCAGGTGCGCGCCTTCTTCATCGTGTCGCACGCCTTGATGCCGTAGATCGTGATGCTCATCGGTCGAATCCGCCGTTGGGTTGAACCCTGACTTAGCGCCACTCGGTCGACGCGCAAAAGAAAAGGCCCAGCGGATCCGCCGGGCCTCTTGCCTCGATCATCGAGCCCTTAGCGGGCGGCGACGATGATTATCTCGACCTTGTAGTCCGGGGTCGCCAGCTTGGCCGCGCCGGTGGCGCGGGCCGGGGCGTCCTTGCCGTCGACCCACTTGTCCCAGACTGCGTTCATCTCGGCGAAATCGGCCATGTCGGCCAGCCAGATGGTAGCGGTCAGGATCTTGGACTTGTCGCTGCCGGTCGCCGCCAGCAGCCGCTCGATCTGGGCCAGCACCGCCTGGGTCTGAACGGTGACGCTTTCGCCCGGCGCGCCGACCTGGCCGGCCAGGTAGACCGTGTCGCCGTGGACGACGGCCTGGCTCATGCGGGGGCCGGACTCGATGCGTTCGATCGCCATGGGGCTTCAGTTCCTTCTCAGTTTGAATATCGCGAGATCGCCAGATCCCGGGTGTCGATGGCGCACGGCGCGCCGCTGATTACGTCGGCGATCACCTGCCCTGATCCGCAGGCCATCGTCCAGCCGAGCGTGCCGTGGCCGGTGTTGAGGTAAAGGTTGCCGATCGGCGTGCCGCCGACCACCGGCGTGCCGTCCGGGGTCATCGGCCGCAGACCCGACCAGAAGCTTGCTGCGGCCGCGTCGCCCGCGCCGGGGAACAGGCTCTGCATCGAATGCTCCAGCGTGCGCCGCGGGCGCGGGTGCAGGTCGTTGTTGAAACCCGAAATCTCGGCCATGCCGCCAACCCGGATGCGGTCGCCCAGCCGGGTGATCGCCACCTTGTAGCTCTCGTCCAACAGGGTCGAGACCGGCGCACGCTCAGGCTCAAGGATCGGGGCGGTGATCGAGTAGCCCTTCACCGGATAGACCGGCAGCCGCATCCCGAACGGCGCGACCAGGGCCGGTGAATAGCTGCCCATCGCCACCAGGAAGGCGTCCGCCGCGACCTCGCCGCGGCTGGTCCGCACGGCGACGATCCGGTCGCCCTCCTTGCGCAGGCCGGCGATAGAGGTGTCGAACTGAAACTCGACCCCCAACCCCTTGGCCAGCTCGGCCAGCGCGTTGGTGAACTTGAAGCAGTCTCCGGTCTCGTCGTTCGGCAGGCGCAGGCCGCCGACGATCGGCTCCAGTGCGTTGGCCAGCCCCGGCTCGGCCCTCGCGCAGCCGGCGGCGTCGAGAACCTCATAGGGCACCCCGTAGGACTTCAGCACCTCGACGTCCTTGCCGATTCCGTCCATCTGCGCCTGAGTGCGGAACAGCTGCAGCGTGCCGCGGCTGCGCTCGTCATAGGCGATGCCGGTGTCGGCCCGCAGCGCGATCAACAGGTCGCGGCTGTACTCGGCCAGCCGGACCATGCGGCTCTTGTTCAGCGCGTAGCGCGCCTCGGTGCAGTTGCGCAGGATCGACAGCAGCCAGCCGATGGTCGCCGCGTCCAGCTTGGGCCGGAGGATCAGCGGCGCATGCTCCATCAGCAGCCACTTCACCGCCTTGGCCGGAATGCCAGGCCCCGCCCAGGGCGAGGCGTAGCCCGGCGAGATCTCGCCGGCGTTCGCGAAGCTGGTCTCCAGCGCCGGCCCCGGCTGACGTTCGAGGACGGTGACCTCGTGACCGGCCTTGGCCAGGTAGTAGGCGGACGTGACGCCGATCACCCCGCCGCCCAGGACTGCCACCTTCATGCGTCGATCTCCACGCGCGCCTCTTGGGTCAGGTAGGTGCGCGCAAAGCGCCGGCCCAGCCCAGTCAGGATTTCATAGGCGATGGTCTCCGCCGCCGACGCGACCGCCTCCAGAGACTGGCGCGGTCCGATCAGCTCGACGAAGTCGCCTTCGTTCAGCATGCCTTCGGTCAAGGCGCTGACATCCAGGGTCATGCTGTCCATCGATACCCGTCCGACGATCGGCAGGCGCACATCGCCCAGATAGGCCGCCGCCCGGCCGCCGAGCCGTCGCGGCCAGCCGTCCGCATAGCCGACGCTGACCGTCGCCAGTCGCCTGCGCGCCAAGGCCACGTAGGTCAGGCCATAGCCGACGCCCGCGCCGGCCTCGATCGTCCGCAGTTGGATCACCCGCGCCTCCAGCCGCACGACCGGCCGCACGCGGCTCGCCGCGCCCTCAATCGGCGCCGCGCCATAGAGCGCCAGCCCCGGCCGCACGAGGTCCTGGCGAAACTCCGGTGCGATGAACACGCCCGCCGAATTGGCCAGCGAACGCGGAATTTGCGGTCCGATTAGGTCGGCCAGCGCCTCGAAGCGCGCCAGCTGCTCCTGGTTCGCCGCCGCGCCGGGCGTGTCGCCGCACGCCAGGTGGCTCATCATCAGCACGACCTCGACATCGTCGGTCAGGCCCGGCGCCATCTGGTCGATGTCGCTCGCCGCCAGTCCTAGCCGCGACATGCCGCTGTCGACCTGAATCACGGCCGGCAGGCGCACGCCGCGCCGCCGCGCCTCGGCCCGCCAGCGACTGACTTGGCTCAGCGAGTTCAGCACCGGCACGACGCCGGCGGCGGCGCAGGTCGCCTCAGCGCCCGGCGGCAAGCCATTGAGCACGTAGACGCGTGCGTCGGTTGGCAGTTTCGGGGCCAGTTCCAAGGCCTCAGTGATCACGGCCACGAAGAAGTCGCGGCATCCGGCCTGCGCCAACGCGCCGGCGACCTGTTCGGCGCCCAGGCCGTAGGCGTCGGCCTTCACGACCGCGGCGGCCCGCGCCGGTGCGGCGCGGTCGGCGATCATCCGGTAGTTGGCGCGCAACGCCGCGAGGTCGATGGTCAGGCGCCCGCCCGCCAGGGCGTCTGCCGGATCTTCGAAATTGGCCATCCTCGCCTCCCATGCGTCGGCGCAGCGAAGGCTACTCGAAGATAATTCGAACGTTGCGCCTCATTGTCGTATATTCGGCGACAACTCGGGCCCAATGCGCACGCTTCCCGCACACGAACGCAACATATGACCATCTCGCTCGATGACACCGACCGCAGCCTGATCCGGCTCCTGCGCCTGGATGGCCGCCGGCCCAACAGCGAACTGGCGGCTGAGGTAGGCCTCTCGGCCTCCGCCTGCCTGCGCCGCGTCCGCGTGCTCGAGGAACGCGGCGTCATCCGGGGCTATACGGCGATTGTCGCCGCTCCCGACACCGACGACCGGGTCATCGCCATCGTGCGACTGACGCTGGAGAAACAGACCGAGGAGTACCTGCGCCGCTTCGAGGCCGCCGTGCGCGAGCACCCCGAAATCGAGGAGTGCTACCTGATGACCGGCGACGTCGACTATATCCTGCGGGTCTCGGGCGCCAGCACGGCCGACTACGAAGCCATCCACACCGACATCCTCTCGCGGCTTCCTGGCGTGGCCCGCATCCACTCCAGCCTGGCTATGCGCAACGTCCTCCAACAGCGCCCCGGCCGCCGCAAGCTGCCGGGCTGAACCCAGGCCTTCGCCCGGCATCCGTCGGCGCTGGCAGGTTTCGTCCCCTCGATCTCCAGGTTCGTAGAACGCCGCTTCAGCTTTTCCGACCGCTGCGCGATGCGGCGGACCAAGGAAACCTGGAGAAGCGCCTTGCGTATCTTGCCGGCACTCGCAATTGCATCGTCGCTGTCGTCGACGGCCATCCCGCTAGCGGCCGAAGCCGCCGGGTGCTCAAGCGGCTGGGCCGGGACGATCCAGTACACGCGCTCCCAGGCCAATAGTGACGCCAAGACCGAGCAACGCGTCACGGGCAAGGGCACGGAGACCACGAACTGGTCGATGACCTACGACTATGTCGCCCAGGTCTCGGTCCGTCCGGCGCCTGGGTCTGATGACAGCCTCGGCAGGGCGAACATCAGCGCGACGTCGGTATCCACCGAGACCAAGTCCGCCGAGGACCGATACATCTGCCCCCACGAGCGCACGCCGCGCGCCATGTCCGGCAGCTTCGTCAGCAAGACCCAGACGCGCGGCTCCGGCGCGGGGCTGGAGGCGGATGTATATGTCGGCGTGGATGCCGACGGGACCTACCGCGTCAGCGTCGGCCTGCCGGACATCCAGGGGACCGTCTCAGGCTCGAACTCATCGAGCTATAGCGGCCAGTGCACTCCCAAGCAGGGCGTGAACCAATCCATCGCGGACATGCCCACGACGATCAACGGCTACTCCTTCACCAGCAGCGGCGAGGATCGCGTGCTCGCCTCCGCCCCCGACAGGCTGGCCGGCAGCCACTCCGTGTCAGCATATGGGACGACCGAAACCCTGAAATGGAACCTGCGCCGCTGCGCGGGCGACTTGCGTCTCGTCGACGTCAAGTTCGAGGATATGCGCTTCCCCACCTGGGAGGCCTGGCAGGAAATCGTCGAGCAGCGGGGCACGACCGACGGCAACATCGTCCGGATCACGGCGCTCGTCGCCAATGACGGCCCCGAGGAGAAGTCGGCGACGATCAAGTTCCGCGAGACCTACAAAGGCGACAAGTGGGACGGCGCCAAGCCCGACGGACTGATCGAGGAACTCACGGTCAACGTCCCGGCCGGCGAACAGCGCGAGGTGGCGTTCAAGTGGGATTCCTCAGGCTACGCCTGGTACGACGACGGCCGCCCTCGCCTGATCCAGCGCATCAGAACGGAACTCGAAGACGCCGGGAAAAAGGTCGACGACAAGACCTATAACCTGAAGGTCGCTCCGAAGCCGGTCATCCTGGCCCACGGCCTGTGGTCGAACTGGAGGGCGTGGGAGGCGTGGCAGAATATCCTGACCACCAGCCATTCCTATGATTGGAAGGCTTTCCCGGTGGGGGAGAAACCGGAGCACGGCCGGATGAGCACCGGTGAGCACCTCGGCAATACCGAACCAACCAACACCATCGCCCAGAACGCCGTCGAGCTCGGCCAGTACGTCAAGTACGCGCAGCAGAGCCGGAACGCCTGGCACGTCGACCTCGTCGCCCACTCGATGGGCGGCCTGATCAGCCGGCGCTATATCCACGCGACCATGCCGACCTATCCGGACGGCAAGCCGCAGGTGGCCCATCTGGTCATGCTCGGCACCCCCAACATGGGCAGCCGCTGCGCGGACATCATCAGCGCGCCGCTGGAGACCGCCGGCCGATCGATGGACGCGCTGCGCGAACTGCGGCCGAACGTGGTCGCGCAGTTCAACTCGGTTCACACCGAGCGCAAGGGCGTCGAGTTCTCGATCCTGGCGGGCAATCCGCTGCCCGCCGTCTGCTACATGTTCAATGAGAACGACGGGGTCGTCACCGTCCCCTCCGCGACCTGGGCGATCACCGACACCGAGCAGCAGAGCGTGCTGCATGTCAACATGGCGACCGCCGAGGTCTTCTCGTCGTTCGTCAAGCCGCGGGTCGCCGTCGGACCGGCCAAGCAGAAGCCCATCGAGCTCTCGGCGCTGGCCGCCGGCGCCTTCAGCCTCGACGCTGCGGCGCAGACCGACGCCTTCACGCCCGATTTCTCGAAGATCGTGAAGCTCGCGCCCGGCCAGACCTTGAAGGTCGACATCCCGGTCAAGCAGGCCCGCGACTTCGGCATGACCTTCATCGCCGGCGGCGCGATCTCGGCGACGGTCAACGACGACAAGGGCGCGGTCGTCGGCGAGAACCTCAAGGGCACACCCGCGGCCGGCCAGCTCTTTCGATCCATCTACACCGAGCGCCCGGTCGAGCAGGGAACCTGGACGCTGAGCCTGCGGAACGACGACCAGGCCGAGCGGGAGGTCATCCTCTCCACCTGGTCGAGGCGCGACTGACGGCGCCTTTGTGGAGGGCGGCGGGCTAAACCTGCCGCTAGCCCCCTATTCCCACTCGATTGTTCAAATAACACCTATGCATTTGAAACATTGAAGCAAAATCCGCCCATAAAGTTTTGATACCGTCAGCTTACGCGGCAAGATCCCACGCTATTGTTTTTGCAAGGAATTTTAGATGATCACAATCGAGTCAACACGCAGCAGCTGTCGAGAACATTTAACGCGTCACCAAGTGGCTGCCGGCACCCATTCGGACTTACACTGCATACCTTCAACTCTCGTCTGAAAATTTGTCGAGAGAAGCGACCATACTCGGTCCAATCGGCGTCGTCAGCAGCCACCCGCATCCGCTACCCAGCCATCAGCTGGCGATCTGCGGCGGCGTTTCCTGGTGGCCGACATGCTTCGCCTTCCGTCCAGCAAAGACAGCGGGCCAGTCGATGCAAAACGCGGCTCAGCGACAAGCGCCGCGGAAAAGCCAGAACGCCTAGCAAAGGCCGGACGTGGCGCAGGCAATTCATTGCCCGACTGGCCCATGGCGACGATGGATTCGGTGTGCCGCTGAACCCCGGCAATGTTCACTGCCGCGGCATCGATAAACAGCGGTTTGATGCGGCAGGAGCTCCTGCCCGCCTTAGTGGCCGGTCACGCGGCGCTGGCGAGGCACGCGGCGGCAGGTGTGTTCTCGCGGGCCTGGTCGGTACCCTTCAAGCGGGCAATGCCGGCGGCAATGGCTTCTCGCACCTGATGGCCACACCGCTCTGCACCGAAAGTTTAGTCCTCCAACCGCGGTTCGGGACAGCATTGGCGACCACGCCGCGACTGCGCTCTTGGCGGCCATGGTGCAGCGTCGTTCGTGCGCTCTGATCCTCTGGCCTGCCCACAACCGTTTAATGCGCCATGAAATTGCCGCCTTCCGGTCCGCAACGTCAGGCAAAAGTTGTTTACGGAGTTTGGGATGATCGGCGACGTCTCATTGAAGTTGGGCCGAAGGACGTTTTCCGCGCGGCTGGAATACCGCAGCCTCATTGGGCATGGACTTCGCGGCGTTAGACGCAGGCTAGAGGCCAAGCTGGGCTCTCCATCGCCCCTGAGTGCGACTGACAACGCTCCGACTTTTACGGTCGCGGATACAATTGAGGACATTACGATTGAGGTCGACGTCCCTGGGCATGCCCTCAAAAATCTATTCTTGGATGTTACCCCTACACGTTTGCGATTGCGGGCTGCCGGCCGACAGGGACGGTCCGCGGTTATCGGGCGGCACCTTGACTGGTCCTTCGAGCTTCCAGAGCCGGTCGACATGGACAAAGTGTTAGCAACGCTCGAGGACGGGATTCTGACTGTTATACTGGTCAAGGCCAGTTGGGTGCGAGGGGATGCAAAGCGCGTCCCCGTGCGCGAGACGTCAGTCTCGCCGAAGCAGGCGGACCACGAAAGCGGCCAAACCCACCCCTGAAACTACAAGGATCGCTATTCTTCCGGGGGCAGCAACTTGGCCGTCGTTCGCGGTTGTGACGATAGCGGCTGCGACAACGAGGGCCGCGACAACCACCGCTATAGAAAAACTTTCGCCGGCCCGCTTCACGGCGCGAGGCAATCCCTCCAAGTCTGAACTTGAGACGCGTATGACAAGGCCGTCCCGGCTGAGGCGGCCGATTCCGCGCCTCATCGCTTCTGGCCCGGTCGCGAGTATCTGATCGACTTCCTTAAATACGCGGAAGGCGCGGGTGGCTAGGACTTTGGGCGCAAACCTTGACGCGAAGGCCCTGACCACCACCGGCGAAATCGCATCGACAACATCCAGCTCCGGGTCGAGCGTCCTCGCCAGCCCCTCCGCGATGCCTAGAGCACGCAACAAGATCAGCAGGTCAGGCGGTAAGGTCAGCGCGTTGTCTCGGGCGATGGAGACGAATTCGCCAATGGCCTCCGCAAGCTGGATCGGCCGCCCGGAGTCGACCCCGTACCGCAGAAGGAAGCGCTCCACGCCTTGTTCAAGGCCGCTCGGCGGCGGTCCTGAGCGACCAGACCACTCCATCAGCACATCGACCACTGCGGCGACATCCGCATCTACCAGAGAGCCGAGGACCACCAGCACCTGATCTCGCCGCTTGGCCGACAGGCGCCCGACCGAGCCGAAATCCAATAGCGCAAGACGACCGTCTGGCGTCACCAGGACATTTCCGGGATGCGGGTCAGCGTGGAACACACCGTCTAACAGAATCATGCTCAGCAGGCCGCGCGCCGCTTCTGGCGCCAAAGCGCGCGCCAACGCGGGCTCCCCGGTGCGAAACGCCGCGTTGGGGCTGCGCCCGCGGACGCGGGTACTGACCATGGTCCTTTGGGTGGTAAACCGCTCATAGACTAGAGGCACATGGAAGACCGTCGCCCGGGAGCGCACCTCAGACTGATTACGTGCCTCGATTCGAAAATCGATCTCCTCAAGAAGGGCCTCACTTAGCTCGGAGACGACACGTATGGGCTGGTGGCGACGAAAAGCCGGTGCGCGCGCCTCGACGACACGCGCTGCGGCCGCAAGCAGCCGAAGGTCCGCGCGCATGACAGCCTCAACACCGGGTCTGCGAACTTTCACGACGACTTCTTCACCAGTCGTCAGCCGCGCGGAGTAGACCTGGGCTATTGAGGCAGCGGCGATTGGAGTCAGTGAAAATTCAGCGAAGACATCTTCCGGCGTTCCGCCTAGATCGATTGTCAGCTGTTCCCGCACTTGTTCGAATGGTGCAGGAGCAACGCTATCGTGCAGTCGGCTGAGCCTCTTGGTCAACTCGGGCGGAAGCAGATCTGAGCGGGTCGCCATGATCTGCCCAAGCTTCACGAATGTTGGCCCCAGCGACTCAAGCGCCGTAACAAGGCCTTCGTACGTCGCCTCGCTCGTGTCGTCGGCAGCCCTGCCGCGTAACAACCCTAACTTTGTCAGACCGGGCCGCGCTGCAGTGGGAGCCAACGTACGCACCACCGTCGCAAGGCGGCGAAAGTCGTTCTGCGAGAGGGTCAGGGGGGGCATCGAACCTGCTTGCCCGCACCAGTCGCGCGACGCAAGGAATTCGAATTTATGAACCAGATTGCTCTGGAAGGCGTTAAGCAAGAACGCGAAGAGGAGTGGATGAAAATGATCAGCTTTGTGGTCGGAGGCGTAGGTGCGGTGATGGTTCTCGGTGGAGCTGTTGGCCTTCATTTAGCCGTTAGACGGCTTAGCAAATAGCAATGGGTCAACAGGCAGAATAACAGGGCTAACTTATGTTAATCCTCATGCCTATATGACTACATTTTGAGAGATTGAAAAATTATTCGAGTCTGCGAGGCGCACTCGGCGATCGCGGCTGATATGCGTGGTTTCGAGGCCGACGCCGTTAGGCGCTGCGCCAGGACAGATCACCGGCGAGAATAGGGCTGGAGCCGTGGCTTCGCGCAAAGCTCAACAACATTAGTCATAAGGCCAGTTCGATAACGCAATTCTTTCCGCACGCTGGGCCGCCCCTACCTCGGCCTGAGCGACGGCCGCATCGTGCTCTACAAGCATCGACGAGCGCTGCATCTGGCCCCTAGCCTCACCCGCAAGAACAGCCTTCGCCGACTCCGACTGAGGCGGCGCTTGAACGAGTAGGGATCACTACCGGCATGGACGAATAACCCCGAATCAGGACTGACGGGACGCGCTGCGGCTCCTCAAGCACCCTAATCTCTGGGAAACGAGGCAGGATCTCTTCCCAGAGAATACGCAACTGGAGCTCCGCCAGGCGATTGCCGACGCAACGGTGGATGCCGAACCCGAATGACAGGTGGTTGCGCGGCCGTTCCCGGTCGATGATGTAGGCTTCGGGGTTCTCGATCGCCTCCTCGTCCCGGTTGCCCGAGGCGTACCAGATCAGCACCTTGTCGCCCTTCCTGATGAGCCTGCCGCCAAGCGCGAAATCCCGGGTGGCGGTGCGGCGCATGTTGGAGAGCGGCGTCTGCCAGCGAATGGTCTCGGAGACCATGGAGGGGATCAGGCTGGGATTCTCTCGCAGCTTCTGCAACTGATGGGGGTTCTGGTGCATCGCCAGAATCGAGCCGGTCATCGTATTGCGGGTGGTGTCGTTGCCGCCGATGATCAACAGGAGCAGGTTTCCGAGGTATTCCATGCGGTCCATGTTTCGCGTGGCCTCACCGTGGGCCAGCATGGAGATCAGATCACCCTTGGGCGGGGCGTTGACACGCTCGTTCCAGAGCCGCGTGAAGTAATCCACGCAACCGAATAGCTCCATTCTTCGCTCGGCCTCATAGTCATCCGTGACGAAGAGGCCCGATTCAGGCCCCGCGGTGGCGATGTCCGACCAGCGGGTTAGCTTGCGCCGTTCTTCCCAGGGGAAGTCGAACAGGGTGGCCAGCATCTGGGTGGTGAGTTCGATGGAGACCCGATCGACCCAGTCGAAGCTCTCGCCGATCGGCAATTCGTCCAGAGTCTTGCTGATGCGGCTGCGGATCAACGGCTCCATCAGGTGGAGGTTGGCCGGCGACACGATCGGGCTGACGGTCTTGCGCTGGACGTCATGCTTGGGCGGATCCATCGCGATGAACATCGGAAGCGTGAAGTCTTCCTTTGGGTCGAAAATGGTGATCGATGGCTCGGACGAGAACACCTCGTGGTTGATATCGACCGCCATGATGTCCGCGTAGCGCGTGATCGACCAGAAGGCGCCATCCGGGTGATGGTTCGCTGGGTGAAGATGCACCGGATCCTCCTTGCGCAATCGCTCCAAGTACGGCCACACCGTATCGTTGCGCCATAACTCGGTGTCGGCGAGATTGATGTCCTCAAGAGGCATCGCGTAGGCCTTCGCGCGGGCCTCAGCCTTCAGGTCGATAGATCCGTCGCTCATCGAAACCTCCTTGCCTTGTCTATCTATCAGTCAGGCTGACGCCAGCGCTTCCGAGCTACAGAGCACGAACCCGTCGTAGCCGTTGGCGGCGCTGGCCTCGCACATCTGCAGATACAGCGGCACGCCGCCGGGATAATTAAGTAATTCCCGTGGCTTACCGGGTATATTGGCGCCCATGTACCAGGAGTCAGCGAGAGGAAAGAGCGTCATGGCGCCCACTGCCTCGACATGGTCCTTCCACGTCTGTTCTGCGGTGGGGGTCGCCTCGAACCGGCTAACGCCAGCGTCGCGCATGTGTTTCAGGAATTCGACCACCCAGTCGCCCTGCAGCTCGGCGCAGGTGGGGCCGTTGCAGAAACCCGAAGGGCTCTGGGGCCCGTATAGGAACAGCAGGTTGGGGAAGCCGGCGCTCGCCATGCCCAGGTGGGTGCGCACTCCTTGCCGCCACTTCTCTTTCAAGGTGAGGCCCTCGACACCGCGGATGTCGATCTGCGTCAGGCCGCCGGTTACGGCGTCGAAGCCGGTTGCGAGCACGAGTAGATCGAGCTCGTACTCCCCCTCTGCGGTCTTTACGCCGTTGGCAGTGACCTCCAGGATTGGCGTTTCCTTCAGGTCCACCAACTCGACGTTGTCCTGGTTAAAGACGTCGTAATATGTCTGCTCCAGAGACGGGCGCTTGACCCCGAACGGGTGCGGCGGCTCCTTTGGGGCAAGCTTTTCCGCGAGCTTCGGATCCTGGATCCGCGCCTGGACCTTCTCGCGCCAGAAATCATAGGCCGTGCGGTTGGCGTCAAGGCTCATCATCACGTCGTAGAAGGTCGAGGCCCAGAAGCTGAAACCACCTGCGGCCCAGCTCGCCTCATAGATGGCCTTCCGCTCCTCCGGAGAGACCTCGAGCGCAGACTTCCCACTCGCGTGGAAGTCGAAGCCACCGAAGCTCTCTCGCCGCCGCGCGAATCGCGCGGGATAGTCGCATTTCATGTTGTCCTGGGTCGCTTCGTCCAGGTTGCGCTGCTGCATCGCCAGCGCCAGGATCGGCGTGCGCTGGAAGACCGTCAGTTGCGCGGCCACGGGCGCAGCCTCCTGCACCACCTGCACGCCGCTCGCACCGGTGCCGATTACGCCCACGCGCTTGCCCGTCATGTCGAGGCCGCCTTGCGGCCACCAGGCGGTGTGGTGTATTTCACCCGCGAACCGGTCAAGCCCCTCGATCTGCGGCACGTAGGGCTTGGCGGCGAACCCGGTGCAGAGCACCAGGAAACGGGCGCGGACGCCGCCGCCGTCCTGCGTCGTCACGATCCACTGGTCTCGCCCGGCGTCGAACTCGGCACCCTCGACACGGGTGTTGAAGCGGATATCCCGGCTCAGATCGAGCTTCTTGTCTACGTAGCGGAAGTAGGCGCGCAGTTCCTCCCAGCCCGGAAACCGCTCCGTCCAGTTCCAGTCGCGCCAGAGATCCTCGCTAGAGAACTCGTACATCGGCACGTGGGTGTCGACCCGCGCGCCAGGATAGCAGTTCCAGTACCAGATACCGCCCAGGTCGGCGCCGGCCTCGAAAAGGCGCACCTTGAAACCCAGCTGGCGAAGGCGGTGGAGCTGGTAAAGGCCAGTAAACCCGGCACCGACCACAAGCACATCCAGTTCTTCGATCGGTTGGGTATCTGGTAGCGCGGCGGGATGGGTGTTCATGATCTCACGCCAGTCCTAAATCTCTGCGAGCGAACTCAGTGACTGCCTTGTAATCCGCCTTGCCGTTCGAAGCCCGCAACGGGACGTTGCTCACGAGGATGCGCTTCGGGGTCTTGTAGCCGGCTAGGCTGGCGCGCACGTGCCGGCGCACATCGTCCTCGTCGAATGCGCCACCACTCGCCAGCACCACCACGCCCGTGACGGCCTGGCCCCACTTGTTGTCGGGCACGCCGACCACGAGCGCATCCTCGATGCCCGGGTGAGTCTTCAGCGCTTCCTCGACTTCCTCGGGATAAACCTTCTCGCCAGCGGTGTTGATGCAAGCGCTGCCCCGTCCCAGTAGTGTCATGGCCCCATCGGCTTCCACCGTGCACCAGTCTCCCGGTATCGAGTAGCGCTGCCCCCCGATGGTGCGAAAGGTCTTGGCGGTTTTTTCCGGATCCCTGTAGTAGCCCAGCGGTATCGGGCCACCTATGGCGATGATCCCGGCCTTGCCGCTGCCGGGCTCCACAAGGTTCTCGTCCTCGTCAAAGACTTTGCACCGGGGGCCGATCTGGAACGTCGCGGTCCTGACCTCACCGTCCTTGCTCATAGCCGAGGAGCCGAAGCCGAGCGCCTCTGAAGCGCCGAAGGAATCCATCAGCACGGCTTGTGGAATATGGCGCAGCAGACCGGCCTTGACCTCGCGGCTCCACATCACGCCGGAGGAGACAACGGAGACCAGACTCGAGGTGTCGAAGCGCCCAGGCTGTTCCTCCAGCGCGTTGAGCATCGGCTTGGCGAAGGCGTCGCCCACGAGGGCGATGGATTGCACCCGGTGGCGCGCGACGACCGACCAGAGTTCTTCGGCATCGAATGACGGGTTCTCAAGGGTGACCACGCAGCCACCGTTCATCATGCATCCGATCGCGGTAATGAGACCGGTTCCGTGCATCATCGGGCAGGCCGGGAGGGTTCGGCTTCCCGGTCCCGCGGCGCGAACCAAGTCCAGATGCGCGTCCAGGGTTTCCGGTGCCGGCCCGAGCCGCCGCACCGCGTCGAGCTGGGCCTCACGCATGTCCTCATGGCGCCACATGACTCCCTTGGGCATGCCCGTCGTACCGCCCGTATAGATGAACAGAAGGTCGTCTGGAGACCGCTCGATCCCCAAGGGCGCGCCCCCGCCGGTCGCGGCGAGGTCTTCATATCGCTCCGAGAAGTGCGCCGGCGGATCGTCTTCGCCGATCTCAATGAACGTGGCGACCTTGGACAGCCGGTCCTTCAGCTGGAGGACTGTGTCGCGAAACTCGGAGCCGTAGATGATGGTCTGCGCATCCGAGTCGTCGAAGATGTAGAACACCTCGTCGGGCTTGTAGCGGTAGTTGACGTTCACGTGCGTCAGGCGGCCCTTGAAGCAGGCGGCCAGGGCCTCGCCGTACTCTGGGCGGTTGCGCATATAGAACGCCACCTTGTCGCCCGGCTTCGCGCCCCTGGCGAGGATCGCGCGCGCAAGATTGTTCGACCGACGCGACGTCTCCCCCCAGGTGATCGTTCGATCCCCATGCATGAAGGCCGGCGCGGCCGCCGGGAGGGCCTGCGGAAGCGCGTCGAGGATATCGCCGAAATTCCAGGTCATGGGCATGCTTCCTAAGCGGCGATCCAGCCCTGAACGCGGGCGGCTTCGTTGCGCACGAGTTCTGGTCCGCCGAGCAGCTGGCGATCCAGACCGATGCGCTTGAACCAGTAGTGCAGCCCGGCGAGGTCGGTGAAACCCATGCCGCCGTGCACTTCGGTGGAGGTCCGCGCGACGAACCGGCCGACCTCGGAGAGGTGTGATTTTGCGTGGCACGCCATCAGGGTCGATTCGTCCGGCGCATGGTCAAAGGCGTGCGCCGCATACCAGACCAGCGAGCGGCAGGGCTCAAGGGCCGCCGCCATCTCGGCGCACATGTGCTTGACCGCCTGGAAGGACCCAATCGGCCGGCCAAACTGCACGCGCGTGGCAGCGTAGGCCACAGCCTGTTCGATCATCGCCGTGCCTGCGCCCAGGATGTCGGCGGCCAGCATGATGCGCCCGGCGTCGATGATCCGTCGGGTCGTCTCGATTCCGCCGCCGGGCAACGGCTCGGCCTTGACCCCCACCAGCCGGATCTCTCCAACCGACCTGGTCTTGTCGATGGTCGTCAGCGGGGTTGGCGTCAGCCCGCGCGCGTCGGCTGCGACCAGGTGCAATGCGCCAGTGCTGTCCGCCACCACGAACAGGTCGGCGTCCGCAGCGTCGAGCACGAACAATGCTGTCCCGTCCAGCCACCCGTCCCTGGCGAAAACCCCGACCCCGTCCCGGACCTCCACGGCTTGGCTGACTGCGACGGCCGCCCTCGCCGCCCCGGTCGCCAGCTGCGGCAGCCACGCCTGCTGTTGGCTGTCCGACCCACCGAGTAGGATCGCCAGCGGCGCCATCACATGCGCGCCCGCGAAATGCGCCGGCGCGACGCTGAAGCCGAGTGTTTCGGCCACAAGCGCCGCTTCCAGCAGGCCAAGGCCCATCCCGCCGAATTCCGCGGGGATGATAACACCCGGCACGCCGAGATCCGCCAGGCCCGCCGCGACATCGGGGCTGTAGGGCTTCGCGGCGACGGCGATATCTCGCACATGGCGCAGCGGGGATTGCTCCGCGAGATAACGGGCCACCGCGTCCTGCAGCATGCGCTGCTCGCTCGAAAGACCGAATTCCATTAGGAGCGGCTCCCTTCCGTGGCGAGCTTGGGCTCACGCGGCATGCCGAGCCCCCGTTCGGCGATGATGTTCTTCTGGATCTGCGCGGTGCCCCCGCCGATGATCAGGCCCAGCTGGAACATGTAGGCCTGCTGCCAGCTGCCGTGGGCGCGCAGGTGCGGGCTGCCGTCGTAGAGCACACCGAGCTCGCCAAGGGCGTCGATGGCCAGCGCCGATATCTGGTGGGCCAGCTCGCAGGACTGCAGCTTGACGATCAGCCGCGCGAGCCCCGCTTCGCCGCCGTTAGCCGAGGCGCTCAGCACGCGAAGCCCATTGAATTTCATCGCCGCGAGTTCCGCCTGCAGCCGCAGCAGACGATCTCGCAGGATCGGGTTGTCCATGATCCGGCCATCGCCGGCCGTCTCAGTCCGCATCAGCTCCGCCAAGGCAAGGAAGCGGCTTTCGAGCTGGCCCGGGTCCCCCAGCATTCCGCGTTCGTGCTTGAGGGTGGCGTTGGCGACGAACCAGCCCTGCCCGCGCTTTCCCACGATCTGGGACTTCGGGACGCGCACGTCGGTGAAGAAGGTCTCGTTGAACTCGGCGTGCCCGGTCATGGTCACCAGGGGGCGAACCTCGATCCCCGGGGTTTTCATCGAAAAGATCAGATAGCTGATTCCGTCGTGCTTTCCCTCTTCCGGCTCGGTGCGCACGAGGCAGAAGATCATGTCAGCCTCGCGGGCCGTGCTGGTCCAGATCTTCTGGCCATTAATGACGAAGTCGTCGCCATCCTCCGTTGCGCGCGTCTGAAGGCTGGCGAGGTCGGACCCCGAGCCCGGCTCGGAGTATCCCTGACACCAGATAACCTCGCCGTGGATCGTCGGCCCGATCCACTGACGCTTCTGATCTTCCGTCCCCAGTTCCAACAGCGTCGGAACCAGCATCGAAATGCCCTGGCTCTGTAGCCCAGCTGGGACGCCGGCCCGGGCGAATTCGTCGCCGATGATGCGGGACTTCAGGATGTCCGGCGCGGCCCCATACCCTCCATATGCCTTCGGGATGGTGCGCGCGGCGTAACCATGGGCGATCAACAGTTTCTGCCAAGCTACAGCTTCTGCTGAGGGCCGCTGCGCAGCCCCGCCGCCCTTGGGGGCGGCATGACGGTGGGCCTCAAGAAAGACGAGCACTTCGCGCCGAAAAGCCTGGTGTTCGGCGCTGTAGGTGAGATCCATCAGCCTGTCCTTTCGAGAGGATCGTGGCGCCTCAGTGGGGCGCAGCTCATGGCGCGACCTGTTCGGATGGCTGGAAGCAAGGCAGGCGGAAGCCGTCTCCAAGCTCTCGGAAGACCAGTTCGACGGGGATGCCCAGTTTCAGCGTTTTACGGTCGCACTTCAGCAACCGGCTCGCCATCCGCACGCCTTCGTCGAGCTCCACCAGCGCAGCGACATAGGGGATTTCCGCGGCGAAGGCGGGGTGAAGCGCCTGATGGGTGACGGTCCACGAATAGAGACTGCCGGTCCCGCGCACGGGCGTCCAGGCGAAATCTGGAGACCCGCACCGCGCGCACATGTAGCGCGGGAGGAACCGCCAGGCGCCGCAGTCCGAACAACGCTGGAATCGCAGCCGCCCATCCTGGCATTGCTGCCAGAAGGCCTCGTCCATGGGATCCTGGGTCTTGGGAAGCGGCGCGGGAACGGTGGGGGGTTGCATGGGTGTCAGTTCCTCAAGATCGCCAGACTGCCGTCACCGAGATCGCCCCATCCGGTGACCAGGCCGATACTGGCCCCCGGCACCTGTCGCGCACCGGCGTCGCCGCGAAGTTGGCGCACGGCTTCCAGCACATGGTTGAGTCCCCAGACGTGGGCTTCGCTAAGCAGACCGCCATGGGTGTTCAGCGGATAGCGACCGCCGAGCTGGATCTGGCCGTCTTTCACAAAGTCGTAGATGCCGCCGGGCGCGCTGAACCCCAGCGCCTCCAGCTGCAGCAGCACGACATAGGTGAAGCAGTCGTAGACCTGCAGGAAGTCCATGTCGCGGGCGGTGACGCCGGCCATCTCAAAGGCTCGGGGCGCGGCGTAAGACAGGCCGATCTTGAGCATGTCAGGCCGGGAGGGAATGTCATCCGCCGGATAGGGGTGGCCTTCCGCGGCGCCAGCGATCAGCACGGGCCGGTGCGGCATGTCGCGCGCCCGCTCGGCACTGGTGACCACAACCGCGCAGGCGCCATCCGTCTCGAGGCAGCAGTCGTACAGTCGGAAGGGCTCGGAAATCCACCGCGCGCCCAGGTAGGCGTCCATGTCCAGAGGTTGGCCATAGGTCACGGCCCTTGGGTTGAGCTGGGCGTGCGCACGGCAGGCCAGGGCCACCTCGCCCATCGCCTCGTCGGGCACCCCGTAGAGGTGCTTGTGGCGCGTCGCGATCCAGGAATACATCTGCGCCGGCATCATCACGCCATAGGGCATGTAGAAACCCTGGATCGTGCGGGTCAGCGTATTCATGTTCATGGCCCGCTGCGGCGGCCGGCCCGGCTTTGGACGAAGCGCGGAGTAGCCATTCCACCCCAGCACCACCAGGACGTTGTCGGCGACGCCGGCAGCGACCGCCGTTGCGGCGTTCTGCAGCGCTGTGGTGGGGCTAGCTCCACCCATATGTACGGTGGAGGCGTACCGCAGCACATCGACACCAAGGTTGGCGGCAAGCTCCTCGGACGACGTGTAGATCGGGGGCGGCACCATCCCGTCAATCTGCGAGGGCTTGAGCCCCGCGTCGGCGATGGCCTTGCGGGCCGCCTCCAGCATCAGGTCCACGGCGGTGCGTTCCGAGCCTTTGACGTATTCGGTCTCGCCAATGCCAACGATGGCGGCCTTGTCGCTGAAACTCACGGCTCTTTCCTGTCTTTCGAACGTCGGCGAAGCGTTACGATCTGAAGCCTGTTGCTCTAGGTGGGCGGGATCAGGCACGAGTGGATGGACTCATCTCCGGCCACTTGGCGCGCGAGCGTCCGGATGGCCAGTTCGGCGTCCTTCAACGCGAAGTCGTGAGTGTGCATCAGCTCAAGTGGCAGCGACCGTGCCTCGATCAGGTCGATGGCCTTGCGGTATCCCGACGAGGTCACGCCGATCGCCCCCCTGATGGTGATTTCCTTGAAGACGATCAGGTCTGAGACAAAGTCCGGTATGGGCTTGAATCCCTTCACCCCCGCCAAGACGATCGTACCGCCGGGGCGCACATAGCTGAGGGCTTCGCGCACCGGGTCGGTGGCGTAGGACGTCACCTCCACCACCACGTCGGCGCCTCGCCCTCCCGTCAGTTCATGGATGCGCTCAATGGCGTTCTCGTTCTGGACATCGATCGTGTGGTGCGCCCCGAAGGTCCGGGCGAGGTCGAGCTTCCGGGCGTCTGCGGCCATGCCCGTCACGATGATCTTCCCCGCACCCGCCTGCCGCGCGGCGATGACGCTGGCCAGACCGCGCTGGCCCGGTCCCAGGATGACGATAGTGTCGCCAACCTGGGTCTGAGGGATCTCCACCGCCCAACGGAACCCCGCCCCCAATGGGTTGAACATCACCGCGAGCTCGGGCGGCAAGGTCTTATCGATCTTGTGAACGATCGTGTTGGGCGCGAGGTACATGTACTGAGCGTACGCGCCCCAGAGCCCCGGCATGTTCGACAACGGGATGTAGGAATAGATCTGACGGTCGGCGCATAGGTGGTAGCGACCGCCTAGGCAGGTGTCACAGCTGTGACAAGACAGCATAGTCTCGACGGCGACCCGATCGCCGACATCGACGCCCCAGCGGCGCGCGGCTTTGTCGCCGATCGCCTCGATGATCCCTACGGGCTCGTGCCCGGGGATCACCGGCATCGGCGTCTTCAGAACCCCCTCGAATTGCTCGTAGTCGCTGCCACAGATCCCGCAGGCCTCGATCCTCAGAATCGCGCTGTCGGCTTCGATATCGGGGATGGGCAAGTCACGCATTTCAAGCGTGCGCGGCGCCGTCTGAACCATCGCGAAGGTCTTGGCGGGGATCACGGGCTTCGCCTCCGGCTGCGCAGTGACAATTCATAACACATATATGTGGTCGGAAACGTATATCTGTTATATCTCCGTCTAGGCAAGGACCTTCGATTAGCTTCCGCAGGCTCACGCCCTCAGCCCTTCGCAATGGAATGAACCCAATGACCGCCGACGCCCCGAGGATCGACCTTCTGAGCCTGGAAGAGGCGGCGAACGCGGCCGGGTCGGTGGGGATTTCCGAACAGATGGCGCCCCTCAGCGTGTTTCGCGTCCTCCTGCGGCATCCGGCGATGGCGGGCGAGCTTGCCTCCACGCTCACCACCCTTCTCTTTCGAGGCAACAAGCTCGACGCCCGCCTGCGCGAACTGATCATCATGCGGATCGGCTGGAGGACCGGCTCGGTCTATGAGTGGACTCAGCACTGGCGGGTGGCCCGCGGACTCGACATTCCCGAGGCCGACCTGGCGGCTTCCCGTGACTGGCGGGGAGCCGCGAACCTGTCGGAGGCCGACAAGGCTGTGCTGCAGGCCACCGACGACACGCTCGACCATGGCATGATCTCGGACGCCACCTGGGAGGCCTGCTGCCTCCACTTGGGGACTGAGGCCGAGCGCATTGAGCTGGTGGTCGCGATCGGCAACTGGACCATGTTCTCCCAGCTCCTGAAGAGCCTGCGCATTCCGCTGGAAGACGGTGTCGAGGCCTGGCCGCCGGATGGCCAAGCGCCCCGAACCTGAGTATCCCACCCCATAGAGCCGGAGTTTCCATGATACGCATACCGATCTCGTCCGATCTCGTCGGATTGGAGCTCCCCCCCACCACCCAGACCTGGACCTCCAAGGACACCATGCTCTATGCCCTGGGCGTCGGCGGGCGGCCGGCGGAAGACTTGGACTTCATCTATGAAGGCCGCGGCCCAAAGGTTCTGCCGACCTACGCCGTGATCCCGGGCGGCGCAGCATTGGGGGGTCTGATGCGCACCGTCGACATGCGTTTGGAGATGCTGCTTCATGGCGAACAGTCCATCGAGCTGTTCCGGCCCCTCCCCCCCGAAGGCAGCGTCGAGGTGAGCGGCCGCATCACTGAGGTCTGGGACAAGGGAAAGGCCGCCGTTCTGGGGGTCGAGGGTGTGGCCCGCGACGCCGACGGCGACCTATTCCGGACCCATGCCACCCTGTTTGTCCGCGGCGCGGGCGGTTTTGGCGGCGAGCGCGGACCCTCGAGCGGAGATGGTGCCGTCCCCAACCGCTCTCCGGATATTGTGGCCAACTTCGAGACCCGTCCAGAACAAGGCGCGGTCTACCGGCTGTCGGGCGACCGGAATCCGATCCATATCGACCCGGCGTTCGCTAGGATGGGCGGGTTCGACGCGCCCTTCATGCACGGGCTGTGCACCTACGGCATTGTGGGTCGCGCCATCTTGCGAGAGCTATGCGCCGACGATCCGGCCACCTTCCATTCCTTCCAGGGCCGGTTCGCTGACCGGGTGCTGTATGGGGACACTATCGTCACCAAGATCTGGCGTACCGGCGACGGCGAGGCCATCGTGCAGGGCGAAACCGCGGATGGGCGTATCGTGCTGTCTCAAGCCAGGGCGACGTTCGCTCTCCCAGCATAGGCCTCGATATGTCGCCCTATCCTCACCTGCTGTCACCGCTGGACCTGGGGTTCGTTACGCTCCCGAACCGCACGCTGATGGGCTCCATGCATACAGGCCTTGAGGAAGCGCCTGACGGATATGATCGACAGGCTCGGTTCTTCGCCCGGCGGGCGAAGGGCGGCGCGGGCCTGATCGTGACCGGCGGCATATCGCCCAATGAGGCGGGCCGGCTCGGCAGGAACGGCGCGGTGATGTGCGAAGCCGCCGTGGCTGGACACGCCCAGATCACGTCCGCTGCGCGCCAGTCCGGCGGGCTGATCGTGCTGCAGCTCCTCCACGCTGGCCGCTATGCGCGTCACGACGGCCTCGTCGCCCCGTCGCCGATCGCCTCGAGAATAAACCCGCTGACGCCGCGCGAGCTGACCGAGGAGGAGATTCTCGTCACGATCGAGGACTTCGCCACCGCTGCGATGCTCGCCAAGGAGGCGGGCTACGACGGGGTGGAGATCATGGGTTCGGAAGGTTACTTGCTGAACCAGTTCCTGGCGCCGCGCACCAATCAGCGCACCGACCGCTGGGGTGGCTCTGCGGCCAATCGCCAGCGGCTGCCTGCCGAGATCGTCAGGGCGGTTCGCGCCCGCTGCGGCGAGCGGTTCATTCTCGTCTACCGGCAGTCGCTGCTTGATCTTGTGGAGGGCGGCAGCACCTTCGATGAGGTGGTCGATCAGGCCAAGACGGTCGCGGCCGCCGGCGCGAACCTGGTCAATACGGGGATTGGCTGGCACGAGGCGCGGATCCCCACCATCGCCCACATGGTGCCCCGCGGAGCCTTCGCCTGGGCCGCGGCACGGCTCAGGTCCCATCTGAACTTGCCGGTCGTGGCGTCGAACCGAATCAACACGCCCGAACTCGCCGACCGCCTGATCGCCGACGGCGACATCGACATGGTTTCGATGGCGCGGCCCTTCCTGTCCGATCCCGACTTCGTCGCCAAGGCCCGGGCCGGGCGACGCGCCGCGATCAATGTGTGCATCGGCTGCAATCAGGCCTGCCTGGACAACGCCTTCACCGGCAAGCTCACGACCTGCATGGTCAATCCCGCCGCCTGCCGCGAGGCCGAATTCGGCGATGTCGCGGGGCCGATCAAACCCCAGCGTGTCGCGGTCGTTGGCGCGGGGCCCGCGGGGCTGGCCGCGGCGGTGACGAGCGCGGAGCGGGGCCACAGGGTCACCCTGTTCGAGATGTCAGAGCGGATCGGCGGCCAGTTCAATCTCGCGCGGCGGATTCCGGGCAAGGAGGACTATGCCGAAACCATCGGATACTATGGCGCGCGGCTGTCCGAGCTCGGGGTCGAAGTGCGGTTGGGAACGCTTGCTCGCCCGCAAGATCTCATCGCCGCCGCATACGATCATGTGATCGTCGCCACCGGCGTGGAGCCGCGAACGCTCGATTCGATGGGCGTGGACGACCCGCGTGTGCTTACCTACGCACAGGCCATTGAAACGCCCGAACTGGCAGGCGAAACAGTGGCGATCCTGGGCGCTGGTGGCATTGGCTTCGACGTGGCCCAACTCTTAGCGCACCCCACCGGCGCGGGCGACCCCGCCGCGCCCGACATCGAGGGCTTCTCCCAGGACTGGGGGATCGACACCGGATTCAACGAGCGCGGCGCCCTGCACCCGCAGCCCGGGTCTTGGCCCTCGGCCCGGCAGATCACGCTCTTCCAGCGCAAGCCGGGATCGGCGTTCGGCGCGGGACTGAGCAAGACGCGGGGCTGGGCCAACCTCCAGGAAGTGAAGCGCCGGGGCGTCGCCATGATTGGTGATGTTGTCTATGGCCAGTTCAGCCCAGAGGGGCTGTATGTCATGGTGGGCGGCGTCCCACAGTTGATCGCGGCCGACACGTTCGTGTTATGCATCGGCCAGGAGCCGCAGGCGGGAATCGCCCCGTTGCTGGCGGAGAAGCAGATGCCATATTCCCTGGTTGGGGGAGCGCGCGACGCTGGCGATCTGGATGCCGTGCGGGCCATTGAGGAAGGAACCCGGGCGGCCCTCACGATCTGAGCGCGCGCCCGAAGGATTTGGAAGCATGCCGAAGCCTGATCAGTCTGTCGTCAAGTCCGCCGCCCGAACCCTGGAGATCTTCGAATATTTCGATGAGGCCCGCAGGCCCGCCCACATTCAAGAGGTGGCCCTCGCGTTAGGCTATCCGCATTCGAGTACGGCCGCGTTGCTGCGCAGCCTCGCCGACCTTGGCTATCTGGAGTTCTCCGTCGAAGACAAGACCTACTTCCCCTCTATCCGGGTCTCCCTGCTAGGCCATTGGGTCGGCGACGAAGTCCTTCCGCTCCGGCGCATCCAGCAGCAGATGCGCGACATCGCCGAACAAACCCAGATGACCGTGGTGCTGGGTGCGGTGAGCGGCGGCTATTGCCAGTACGTCCGTGTGATCGAAGGCACGACGCCGATCCGCTATCACGTCAAGGCCGGCACGCGGCGATGCCTTGTCCGCTCGACCCTGGGCCGGGTGCTCCTGGCCATGGAGCCGCCGGAAATGAGGGACAGGATGATCGCCGAAGCGCTTGCGGTGTGGGACGGCGATGAGGCGCCACCGCCCGCAGAGGACGTCGCCGGAGACTTGACCCAGGTCTCCGCCCGAGGTCACGCCTTCCATGCCGGCCTGGTGAACGAAAACGCCGCGATGCTAGCCATTCCCCTTGCCGTAAGTCCGCCGGCCCGCCCCCTGGCCCTCGGCCTGGCCGCGCCCAAAGACCTGTTCCGGGGCCGTCGCCCCGAGTTGCTTGGGATCATGCGTGACGTGCTCGGCAGCCTCGGAACCCCCGGCCAGGGGGCAACCCAAAAGACCGCCTGAACACAGGCGTCCGTCAGGCAGGTCTGGGATTCTGGATCAGGACGGTGCCCTGCGCCGAACAGCACAGGCGACCTTCATTCTCCATTTCGATTCTGACCACCGCGGTCTGTTTGCTCATCGAGAGGATTTCCGCACGCGCCGTTACCATCCCACGGCTGACCGGCGCGAGCAGGTTGATCTTGAACTCGGTCGTCGCCGCCCACTGTCCCTTCTCCATGTGGGGATAGCAGACACATCCCAAGACGTGATCGCAGGCAGCTGACAGGACGCCGCCATGCATGTTACCGAAGCCCGTCAGCAGCTTTGGGTCGACAGTCATCTCCGCCGTGAGACCGCCCGGTTCCATGGCCACGATCCGCAGGCCAAGGAACTCGGGGAGGCCGGTCATCCGATTGCTCGAAGCCATGAAGGCTTCGACCATCTCGGCGTGAAACTCAGGCATTTTTCGGGAAATCATTGCGTTTCTCTTCCCACTTCAGCGAAATTGATCGGCGAGAGCGAGCGCGGTCTCGGCGCCGCTGACGAGGTCTTCGAGGACGTCCTTGGCGGGGCGAATCGCCTTGATGAGCCCCATGCCCTGGCCCGCGAACCCAGGCGCGATATCCTTACGTTGGTCCAGGGTCGCCGCCGCTAGCACGGGTCCGGCGATGATCGACTGGAAGGGCATGGGCAGTGGCGACTTCTCCGCGTCGACCCAAGCCTGCGCCCACTTGTTGCGGATGATCCTGGCCGGCTTCCCGGTGACGGATTTTGACACCACGGTGTCGCCATCTCCGTACTCGACCAGAACCTCCTTCTGGAACTGCTGAATGCCGGCTTCCTCTGTCGCCAGGAACGCGGTGCCCACCCAGGCGCCCTCGGCCCCCAGCATCATGGCGGCCGCCACGCCGCGGCCGTCGGTGATCCCGCCGGCCCCGAGGACCGGAATGCGCCCCGCCATGGCGTCGACGACCTGGGGGATGAGGGCCATGGTGCCGATCGGCGAATTGTGTCCGCCCCCGTCATGTCCCTGAGCGACCACCACGTCGATCCCGGACGCTGCGACCTGCAGCGCATGCTTCACCGACCCTATGACGGCCATGATCTTCGTGCCGTTCTCCCGCAGTTGCTCCATCCATGGACCGGGGTTTCCCAGGCCCGCGGCGTAGACCGGCACCTTTTCCTCCACCACGACCTCCATCTGCGCCTCGAAGAACTCCTTTGAGAAGAACGCCGGGCCACCCCGGGCGTCGGCATTGTTGGTGTCGCGGGAGCGGGCGACCTTTTGCAGGCCTTCCTGGCGCATGAATTCGGCTGCAAACGCCTGATAGTCGCCAAGCAGATCCATCGGCGACGGCTTACCGCCGTCGCCGGAGCCTACCGCCGCGTCGACTACCTCGCGGCGGACCGAGGCCGGCAGCAATGTGTCGACGCCGAAGGGCTTGTCGGTGAGCGATCGCACCTCGCGGATCCACGCGCGAAGTTCCTCGGGCGAGCAGGCCGCAGCGCCAAGAATTCCTAGCCCCCCGGCATTGGAGACGGCCGCTGCAAGGCGAGGAACGCTCGCCCCGCCCATTCCAGCGAGGACGATGGGATAGCGGATGCCGAAAATGTCGCAGATGCGGCTGTGCAAAGCCATGAAGGTGTTCCTTGTCTCTGATGATGAGCGTGGCTGCGCCGACCTTGGGTCAGCGACCCCGGAAGACGGGCTTGCGTTTCTGCATAAAGGCGAGCGGTCCCTCCCGGGCGTCCTCGGTTCGGAAGACAGGAGCTGCCATTTCAGTTTCGATCTGCATCGCTTCAGGTTCCGGTCGGCCCAGGCAGGCTCGCGCCGACCGTCGGATGGCCTGCACCGCGATCGGCCCGTTGGCGGCGATGCGTTCAGCCAGATCAAGGGCTGTGGGCAGCACGTCGGCTTGGGGCGCCACGCGATTGAGGAACCCCAACTCAAACGCTTCTGCGGCGGTGATGAGATCGCCAGTGAGCAGCAACTCCATGGCCCGGGCATAGGGTATCTGTCGGGGCAGTCTCACGGTCGAGCCGCCGCCTGGGAAGATCGCCCACTTGACTTCCTGCACCCCAAATTTCGCGGTTTCGGACGCGACCCGCAAATCCGTCCCCTGGGCCAGTTCCATGCCCCCGGCGATCGCATGACCGTTGATCGCCGCAATCACCGGCTTGACCACGTCGAAGGTCCGAAGAAGCCCACGGCCCAGAATCTCCCCGTCCGCCAGCAGACGTCGATCCCACTCGTCTTCGGGTGGTCGCGCGCGACTCATCAACGGAATGAACCGTCCAAGATCGGCTCCAGAACAGAAAGCCTTGTCACCCGCGCCGGTGACAACCGCGACGCGGATGTCGGGGTCGTCACGCACTACAGTCCAGGCGTCGGCCAATCGAACCAGCATCTCCGGGGAAATGGCGTTTCTCGCCTCAGGCCGGTTGAGGGTGATGAGCGCGACTTGCCCCCTCCGCTCGAAAGTGACAACGACGCTCATGATCTCTCCGGCACATATGTGTTTTGTTGTGACATCTTCATGCTACGCTATCTCGCCGGACGAAGGAAAGCTTGAAGCGAAATCTGTGGCGGCGAAGGCCGATTGGCAGGATCGATCAATGGCGCCGGGAGGCTGTTACCCGAGTGAGGACTCTCGATGACTCAACCGCACCGTATCGTCTTCAGAACCACCGACGGCGTCGACCTCGTCGCCGACCGCTACGGCGCGCCGCTTCGCGGCGGCGTGCTTCTGGCGCACGGGGGCGGTCAGACCCGGCACGCCTGGGCCAAGACCGCCGCGGCGCTGGCGGATCGCGGCTGGGAAGCCATCGCCCTAGACCTGCGCGGCCACGGCGATAGCGGTTGGTCGCCGACGGGCGACTACCAGATGGAACGGTTCGCGGACGACCTTGCAATCGTCGCGAACGAGATGGGCGGACGTCCGGCGCTGATCGGCGCGTCGCTCGGCGGCCTCGCGGGATTGCTCGCGGAAGCGGAGATCGCGCCTAGGAGTTTCAGTTCGATCACCCTGGTCGACATCGTTCCGAATATGGATCCGAATGGCGCGGCAAAGGTGCTGGAATTCATGGGTGCCCATGTCGACCAGGGATTTGGCAGCCTTGAGGAGGCGGCCGACGTCATCGGCACCTATTTGCCCCACCGCCCCAGACCCTCGGACCTGTCGGGATTGGCGAAGAACTTGCGTCGCGGCGGCAATGGCCGATACCACTGGCATTGGGATCCGAGCTTCGTGGCGGGCGTGAACCGGGAACGGTCGAGGCGAGATGCGCAAGCGTTCGACACCGGACTCGCCAGCCTAACCCTGCCAGTACACCTCATTCGTGGTCGGCTGAGCGAATTAGTGACGCGTCAAGCCGCCGAAGATTTCGTCGCGAAATTGAGCAACGCCCAGTTTACCGATGTCGCTGGCGCTTCTCACATGGTCGCGGGGGATCGCAATGACGCCTTCCTCGACGCTGTGGTCGGCTTTCTCGATCGGCAGAATTCCGGACAGCCGGCCAAAGTCGGCAGAAATGCGCCTTAGCAGGATGTTGAAAAGGCATCGTTGGCTCGGCCCGCCCCTGACGCACCGCTACAACAGAGGCCACCAGCGGGATTCATGTCGAGGCAGTCCGGGACAGGGCCAGTGACCAAGGGTGCGATGGCCGCATTTGCAATGTCCGTCGACTGGAGTCCGCGAACGATCTACCACATTCTAATTCCCCCTGGCCGCTGTCGAAAACAATGCTCGAGGAGCACACCAAAGATTTGAGCGCGCAGGAATGGAATTTAATCTGCCACATCAATGCTTCAGATCTCCAGGAGATCGCCGTCTGACGACTACGCCGTCCAATCGCGACCGTCCTATCCGTCTTTGAAACTGAGCATGTCCTATCCGACAATGGAGATTTTCTAGTGGTTGAAGGCGCAGACCCGATTATCGAGGCGTTTCGGCAGGAGGTGCGGGAATGGGTCCAGGCCAACTTCCCGCCGGACCTGAAGGGGCTAGGAAATCCAATCACCCTCGAAGAGCGACCGGCGCCGACCGAGGAACAGACCGAATGGCGGAAAGTGGTCGGCGAAAAGGGTTGGGGAACGCCAACGTGGCCTGCCGCATATGGCGGGGCTGACCTTTCTTCGGGCCAAGCTCGCATCATCCAGCAGGAATTTGCGCGCGCGCGGGCATATAACCCGATCGGTGGAATGGGCGTCATGATGTTCGGCCCGACGTTGCTTGAGTACGGAACCGAGCAGCAGAAGCTAGAACACCTACGGCCGATCTGCCGGGGCGAAGTTCAGTGGTGCCAAGGCTACTCCGAGCCCGGGGCCGGTTCCGATCTGGCCTCGCTGCAGACGCGATGCGAGGATAATGGCGACCACTATCTGATCAATGGCCAGAAGATTTGGACGTCGGGCGCCCAATGGGCTGACTGGTGCTTCTGTCTCGTTCGCACCGACACCACGAAAAAGCATGAAGGCATCTCTTTCGTGCTCTTCACCATGCACCAGCCCGGCGTCGAGGTGCGGCCAATCAAGCTGATCGCCGGCAGCTCGCCGTTCTGCGAAACCTTCCTGACGAACGTGCGCGCCGAGAAGAAGGATCTGGTGGGCCCGCTAAACGCCGGCTGGACGATCGGGAAGCGGCTCCTGCAGCACGAGCGCTCTAGCATTTCGAGCATGGGAAACGCCCTCGGCGGTTCCGCAGCCCTTCCGGACCTCGCCAAGGCCTATGTCGGCGTCGACGCGCAGGGTCAACTGGCCGACAGCGATTTGCGTACCCGGATCGTGTCAAACGAGATGGACGGGCGCGCCTTCCAGCAGACGGCGATGCGTGCGATGGCGGAAGCCAAGGGCAAGACCGACCCGTCGGCGGCGACCTCGATCATGAAGAACGCCGGCACCCGCTGGATCCAGGATCGGTCCGAACTCACGCTCGAGATCATGGGTCACCAGGGTCTGGGTTGGGCTGGTGAGGATTTCACCTCAGTGGAGTTGGACGCCGTGCGCGGCTGGCTGGGCGGAAAGGCCAGCACGATCTATGGCGGCAGCCAGGAAGTGCAGAACAACATCATCTCCAAGCGGATCCTGGGCTTGCCCGATCTGACCGCAGCCAACTGAGCGAGTGAGCGAGTGAGCGTGGCAGAATTCGCGAGGGCGAGCAGAGGCTTAAGTGTCAGCTGAGATTGGACAATTTTTCAACCTGGATTTCCTCCGCCGCGATGCGGCCCGCGAACATGACCAAAGGGAGGCCGCGATGCTGAGTTGGCAAGTTGGGGCGGTGAAGATCACCCGGGTCGTGGAACTCCAGATTCCGATCCCATACAATCGAGCCAACCCTTTTCTGGCCGAGGCGACGCCCGAGGCGTTGCGAGCCATCGCGTGGCTGTACCCGAATTTCGTCAACGAGCAGGATCAGCTTCTGCTGTCCATCCACGCGCTGCTGGTGGATGCGCCGGGCCTGCGGCTGGTGGTCGATACCTGTATCGGAAACGATCGGCCGCGGTCCATTCTGCGTGGACAGCCGCTGGCCACCGGCTTCCTGCAGTCCATGGCCGAGGTCGGCTGGACGCAGGAGAGTGTCGATGCCGTGGTCTGCACCCACCTGCATGTGGATCACGTGGGCTGGAACACCAAACTTGAGGATGGCGCGTGGGTTCCGACATTTCCAAATGCCCGCTACCTGCTCGGCAAGACGGAATTCGCCCACTGGAGCGCAGAAGGCGACGAGGAACAGCAAACGATCCTATCGGACTCGGTACAGCCCATTCTCGACGCGGGGCTCGCTGAGTTCGTCGAAATGGATCACCGCATCTCGCCCCACCTTCGGCTCACGCCCAGCACCGGACATACGCCTGGCCATGTCAGCGTGATGATCGAGTCCGAAGGTGAGTGCGCAGTCATCACCGGCGACATGAGTCACCACCCCTGCCAGATGGCCCACCCGCATTGGTCTCCCTCGTTCGATAGCGACCCGAGGGCGGCGGCGGCGACGCGCGCGCGACTGTTTGCCGATTGGGCCGACAAGCCGATCCTAGTGATAGGCACTCACTACGCGCCGCCGACGGCGGGATACATAAAGCGGGCGGGTGCGGGGTTCCGCTTCGACGCCGAGGCGATGGACGCCCCTGCTGCCGGACGTTGGGAGAAGACGACAAACTTGAAAAACAACATCGGATAGAACTCAATGGATGATCTCGTGCTTCGCGCTGACCGGGACGGCGCCTGCCAGCTGACGCTGAATCGGCCGGACAAGCTCAACGCGCTGAATGTCGATCTTTTCAAGGCGCTCGAGGCCCACGTCGCCGACCTGGAGGCGGCGCCGGTTGGCGTCGTCGTGCTGCGCGGCGCCGGGCGGTGCTTCTCGGCGGGCCACGATCTCGGCGAGATCGCCGCGGGCGAAAAACTTCCCCGGCCCAACTATCAGTCGCATGTCATCCAACGCCTCGCCGACCTTCCTTCGCCGGTCGTCAGCGCTGTGCACGGCCATTGCTACACCGGTGCCCTGGAGCTTGCCCTGGCCGGCGACATCATTCTTGCGGCCGAATCCGCCAAATTCGGCGACACCCACGCCAAATGGGCCTTGACGCCGGTCTGGGGCCTCAGCCAGCGGCTTCCACGACGGGTGGGAACCTACAAGGCGCGCGAGATGATGTTCACCTGCCGTACCTATTCAGGACGACAGGCCGAGACCATTGGCCTCGCCAACACCTGCGTCTGCGATGCCGAGTTCGAAGCGGCCATAGGCAGGCTCACCGCTGAAATTCTCGCCAATTCGTCGTTCAGCCATGCCGCGAACAAGCGGCTGTTGACCGAAACCGATGGCCTGCCACAGCAGGCGGGCCTGGCGCACGAGGTTTATCGAAGTCAAGGCGTAGGACCGGACATGGCCGATCGGATCAGGCAATTCACAAAGCGCCCAATCGCCTAATCTCCTGACCGTCGGTTATAACAGGCCAGAGCCCGGTCACCGTTGCGATATCTGTTCATGGTGTCAGCTTTCGCGGGTCATCCCGGGAAGGCCGGGAAGACATCAAGCGAGACGGCAAAGAATAACTCCCAGGTTGCGGGGTCCGGCGGTCCCACCCTCCCATCTCATCAATAGGTCAGCCAAGCATCAGACACATCTCGGCTTACGGAGTTACGGCCCAGGACTGAAATGGTCATTAACGTCGAGGGACAAGCGTGTATCGTGCATCTGTCTTCACCGTTCTTTATATCTATCTTGCCGCCACCGCCTTCCCAAGGATCATGTCCGAGGCCTTTTCAGCGATCATCATCGTCGGTGCGTTGGTGTTGCCTGAAACGAGGCGCGGCATTATCGAAGCGTCTACGATACGGAGCGCCTCGACGCCTCGCACCCGGAGCTGCGGATCGACCACGGCCATCGGCCCACTGCCCATCATACATGTGCCGACCGGGTGGTAGATGGTGGTGCCGCCCATCCGTGCATAAGTCAGCAACATGTCATCAGTCGCGAAGCCCGGACCTGGGTTCATCTCATGGTCGATGAAGCGAGTAAGAGCCGGTTGGCTCGCAATCTTGCGCCCCCACTTAAGGCCTGCGATAGCGACCTCCTGGTCGAGCGGATCGGCCAAATAGTTGGGCGCGATGGCTGGGTAGACGCTGGATTCGGCCGACTTGATGCGGATCGTGCCACGGCTTTCAGGACGCAGTTGGCAGGGAGCGATGGTGAGGCCTGGCTCACCTTCAAGTTCCATCTTCTGCTGGGTGGCGAGCTTTTCTGCGTCCATGGTGGCAGGCAAGATATGAAACTGGATGTCAGGTGTAGAGAGATCAGGCCGAGATTTGACGAAGGCGGCGATATGCGCAGCCGACAGCGTCAGAAGCCCCCGTCTCAAGAAGGCGTACTTCAGGGCCTCCCCCACGAGTCGCCGACCTTTAGACATCTCATTGACGGAGAGGACTCCCTTCTTCAACCGGTAACGCAGGCCGACCACGTAGTGATCCTGCAGGTTTTCGCCTACGCCCGGCACGTCCGCCACCACGGGAATTCCATGCTCTTGCAGAAGGGCCGCAGGACCGACGCCAGAAAGCTGTAGGAGTTGGGGCGAATTGACCGCACCGCCGGCCAGGATCACCTCGGCATTGGCTGTCGCTGTCCGTCGCATACCGTTCTGGATGAACTCGACGCCGACCGCGCGCTTCTCCCGGAAGAGGACCCGGGTGGCGAGGGAACCGGTTTCAACGACAAGGTTCGATCGCTTCAGAACCGGATGTAGATATGCGACCGCGGCGGACCAGCGCCGGCCGTTCTTCATTGTCACCTGGAACCAAGTCGCACCCTCCTGCTGAGCGGCGTTCAAATCCTCTATCCGCGGCAGGCCCGCCTGCACACATGCATCTATGACGGCGTCCGACACAGGATGGCGGTCGCGCATGTCGGAGACGTTGAGGGGGCCCCCTGTGGCGTTCCAGTCGTCCGCTCCGCGCTCCTGATGCTGCGACCGCAGAAAATATGGCTTCACGTCATCATAGGACCAGCCTTCGCATCCGAGCTGGCGCCAGCCATCATAATCTTCCCGCTGGCCGCGAATGTAGAGCATTGCGTTGATTGAGGATGAGCCGCCCAATACCTTGCCGCGCGGCCAGGCATGCTGACGCCCGCCGGAGCCGGGATCGGGTTCGGTTTGGTAGAGCCAGTTGACCTTCGGATCCTTCAACGCCTGCGAGTAACCCACAGGCACATGGATCATCACATTCGATAAGAATTGTGAGGGGTTATGCATCGGCCGGTCGTCGCCGCCTGCTTCCAAAAGAAGCACACGCGTCTTGCCGTCAGCGGTAAGACGATTGGCGAGGACGCATCCCGCCGATCCCGCGCCCACGATAATGTAGTCCACCTGCAAGGTAATGGCACCAACTCCAGCGCTGATCAAATACAAATAATGCAGAAATCTCTTCTATAAGAATTGATCCTGGGTGATATAAGATTGCAGCGACCAATGTATCAGCAATTACGCGCCCGAATACAGGGTGACTGTGGCCCGCCCGCCCTCACAAAGCTACGGTATTGCATAACACATCGCTGACGTTGTGCGCTCGGGCGGCGAATGACGAGTCCTAGAGGGATTTTCTTTCACAAGCATCGATCCAGTCGGTGGCCCGCCGCTGTTCGTGTTCAGTTGCCTTCGCCCCACAAATGCCGGGACCAAACACCTAGTCCAGCGCCGCGCGGGTTGGCTTGCGCCCAAGGGCAGATTTAGTCACCCACCGGCGCGACCCATCCTTCATATATATGGCGCGCGTAAAAACACATATATCTTATACGGGTCAAGGCATGGTTTGAGATGGGATGTGCACCCCATGACGATAGCCAACAGGCGGCAGAACCCGTCCCGTTGGGGCTGGTGTCTCCAACTTTGAGCTAGAAAGGCCTTCCTCGAGAGACGCCATGACCCGTCAGCCGATCTCGCTCGATCTCGTCGGACTCGAATTTCCGACCGCCGCTCCAACCTGGTCCTCCAAGGACACTATGCTCTGCGCCTTGGGGGGCGGGGCGAGACCGGCAAACGACCTGGATTTCATCTACGAAGAGCGGGGGCCAAGGGTCCTCCCGACCTATGCCCTCATTCCGGGTGGAACGGCGCTGGCCGGAATGATGGGCACGGTCGAGATGCGCTTGCAGATGCTGTCGCATGGCGAACAGTTCATTAAGCTCTTCCGCCCCCTCCCCTCGAAGCCAGCGTCGAGGTGAGCGACCGCATCACTGAGGTCTGGGACAGGGGAAAGGCTGCCGTGGTCGGCGTGGAAAGTTTGGCCCGGGCTGCTGAAGGCGACCTCTTCCGAACCCACGCGACGCTGTTCGTGCGCGGCGCCGGCGGTTTTCGCGGCGAGCAAGGGCGCTCGACTCTGGAAGGCGACGCCGGACAACGAGGCTCGCTTCGAGACTCGTGCTGAGCAAGGCGCGATCTACGGGCCCTCTGGCAGCGGCATTCCCGATCCGACATTCGCCAGAATGGGTGGCTTCGATGCGCCGTTCATGCATGGGCTGTGCACCTACGGACTCTTCGGCCACGCCGTCTTGTGGGATTCGGCCACGCCGTCTTGTGGGATTCGGCCACGCCGTCTTGTGAGAGTTGTGCGCCGACGACCCGCCGCGCTCCCGTCGTTCCAATGCGGGTCTGCTAACCGGGTGATGTACGGCGACACGCGCGTTACGAAGATATGGCGCACCGGCGACGGTGGGGCCATTATGCGCTGTGAGACCGCTCACGGTCGAGTAGCGATCTCTCAAACCATGGCAACCTTCTGAGTCCCGGCGCAGTATGGACATTCCGCTCTATCCGCATCTGTTGTCACCGCCGGATTTGCGGTTCGGCACTCTTCGCAGCCGAACCTTGATGCGCTCGATGCATACCGGGCTCGAACAGGCGCCGGAGGGATACGAGCGCCAGGCACAGTTCTTAGCGCGGAGGGCTAGAGGCCGCACGGGCTTGATCGTGACAGGCGACGTGCGCCATCCGGCACGCCACCTTGGCCGGAACGGCGCAGTGATGAGCGAAGCGGTCACGTCGCCCCGAGCATCAGATCGGCGAGATTGCGGTGCGAACACAGCTGGCTGTGGTACTGGGGCATAGAGCGGTGACTGTCGCCAGTATCCGACAGGCGAAGCGGTCGGGTCGGGCGCACGAATGAGAACCCCATATGAATGAACCGATCCGAGCCGTCTTCAGCACAACTGACGGCCTTGACCTCGTCGCAGACCGATACGGGAGCCCGACGCGCGGCTCCGTCCTCATGGCGCATGGCGGTGGCCAGACCCGTCATGCATGGGCCAAGACCGCGGCGGCGTTGGGGGATCGGGGCTGGGAAGCGGTCACCCTGGATCTCCGCGGCCATGGCGACAGCGGTTGGTCGCCGACGGGCGACTATGGGATCCAAAGGTTTGCAGAGGATCTCGCCGATGTTGCACGCGCAATGGGTGGCCGCCCGGCGTTGATCGGCGCGTCGCTCGGTGGCCTCGCCGGTTTGTACGCAGAGGCAGAATATGCGCCCGGAAGCTTCAGTTCAATCACGCTCGTCGATATCGTTCCGAGCATGGACCCAGATGGCGCCGCCAAAGTCATGGAGTTCATGGGCGCGCATATCGCGCAGGGCTTTGGAAGCCTTGAAGAAGCTTCCGATGTTATTGCAGCCTACCTGCCGCACCGGCCGCGGCCAGCCGACCATTCCGGATTGGCCAAGAACCTCCGCCAAGGAGCCGATGGTCGGCTCCGCTGGCATTGGGATCCCGGATTCGTCTCAGGCGTCCATCGCGGTCGATCCCTAAGAGATGTCGACATGTTCGAATCGCGATTGCCCGAATTGAGGCTCCCGGTGCATCTCATCAGAGGCCGGCTGAGCGAGTTGGTGTCGCACGAGGCGGCGGAAGCCTTCGTCGCGCAGCTTCCAAATGCAAAGTTCACCGACGTCGCCGGCGCGTCGCACATGGTGGCGGGCGATCGCAACGACGCCTTCCTCAGCGCCGCGGTAGGATTTCTTGAGCAACTTGACCGCCAAATCTAGGCCCGCGAAGGGTGTCGCCCGGCGTGCCTCGGAGTCGGACGCCTCCGCAATAGACGTTCAGAGCCGCTTCGCCCGGGCCGCGACGCATCCCGGCACCGCCAGACGCCTGAACACGCCGTTGGGGTGAGTGGGCGGACGAGCGGGTCCCTACTCGGCCATTGGCCTACAATCTGCCTCGTGAGCGTCGCGCGTCTCGCGGGCTTGATTGGGTTGCGGCCGCGATTGCCCCGATTCACGGTTCCCATCGTAAGAACGCCTAGGCTGCCCGCGTTCAACGCGCGCTATCGTATTGCCATTTATGATATGCATCATTACTATCTGCTTGAAGGCGCTTCGGACACTACCGCCGTGAGCGTCTCCCCCCCGGGCGGTCCCGATCTACCTCCAGGGGCACGTGCGGGGCGCTTGGGCGGCGCGGCGAACACGCTGCGCCGCCTCTTTGCTTCGCAAGTTCTCGTGACGGGGCACGACCCAGACAGTTGCGACAGAGCGAGATTATTGGTGTCGATTTCGATGAGGGGCGTCGACCTTGTCCGATGCGGCCGGGTCACAGCAGATCGGGCGCGCGTCTCTCAGCTCGCTTGGTGTGCTACGCCGGCGCGAAGTTTAGAAGCCAGGGGCGCCGAGTTGAGCGGCGGGTCCTGATCGCGATCACTTGGCAGTGATCACGCGCGCTCGTTGTTCTTCAACATGATCCTACGGAGCTGCGAGAGAATCTGGGTGAGCCGCTCATAGTCCAAAGGGTTCAGCTTGCCGAAACTTGCCGCATGCACGTCCTTCGCCTTCTGGTTTATATCTGACATTACTTTGCGGGTTTTGTCCGTGAGGTGAACGCACCACATGCGGCGATCATCAGGGTGTTCTGCGCGCGCAACGTGACCACTTGCTTCAAGGCGATCAATCATCTGGCCAAGGGAAGCCCGGCTGACTTCCAGCTGCCGCGCAAGTTCAGCCTGAGACATCCCGTCCTGGCGATGAAGGTAGACCAACACCCTCCAAGAGGTCGCAGTTAATCCAAGCTCCAGCATTTTTTCATCGAAGGCCGCGCGCATAAGCCTTGTGACATCCGCCAGAAGATAGCCAGCTCCTAACGGGCTGAAGTTCGCTCGAAAATCTACCTCTGAGAGCGGCTCCCCCGTCTCTTCAATCATAGGACTTCGCTTCTCAACTGGTTTTTGACCGGCATTATATCGCTTTCCGTAAAGTTAACATCATCACCAAGGTTTGCGCCGACTCCGGCCATTTACTAGCTTATCCCCCTTCGCCTCTACTCCGGAAGCGGGCGCGCCAACCGCAGAACACGATTTGGTCCTTGCGACGCGGTCCACCTCTCTCCTGGCATTTGCCTTGTGTGCCTTTCGTACTTGCTGGGTTAGCCCATCCGGATCCGCGCAACTTCACATCGCCGGCCCTCGAAAATCGCCCGCCAGAGCTTGATCCAGCCCCCGAAGGTGCGTTGGGGATCGTCCCGCGATAGCTGCGTTAAGGTCGAGTCTGGTTTCTGATCGGCCCAAAAGCGAATCTACCAGCTGCGCTCGGCAAAGGTGAGATGTGTCGCGAAGAGCTGGTCGCGCCGTCGGCCTTCTCATCCCCGCCGGGCCTCGGTTGCGGCCTGGCCTGCGCTCCATGGACTCTAGTCCACCATGCCGGGGGTCGCCGGCTCCATCAATCAGCGGCCTTTGAGCCACGGGCCGCGCCATCTTGCTGAACCTACAGAAGGCGAAGCTAAAGCGGACCTTGCAATATCTGTAATGTGCATTACGGTTCGTGCCATTACCGTCGGGCCTAAGGACGAAAACGTCTCACCGACTGGGAGGGGACATGACCAAACATTCCAAACTGCGCCTGGCTCTCGCCTTCGGCGCATCAGCATTGACCTTGGCCGCAGCATCGCAGGGCTGGGCGCAGGATACGGACTTTATGATTGAGGAGCTCATTGTCACGGCTGAGAAGCGTGATCAGAGCCTCCAAGACGTCCCTGTTGCAGTTACGGCCTACACGAGCGAACGCCGAGATCTTCTCGGCGTGAGCAACGTTGAGGATTTAGCGCGGGTGTCGCCTAGCGTCACCTACACGAATAATGACCGGCTATCCATTCGCGGTTTCGGTAGATTGACCAACGCTATCGGCACGGACCCATCCGTGGCGCTCTACTCTGATGGAATTTTCTCAAATTCGATGGCTGACGCCGCAACGCCGTCGTTGCTCATAGAACGCACAGAAATCCTCCGAGGACCGCAGGGTACGCTCTATGGCCGCAATTCGATCGGCGGTGCTTTGAACATCATCGCTAAACGCCCGACGGATGACTTCAATGGAGAGGTACGCGCGGTCCTCGGGAATTACGGCACCTGGCGAACCGACGCCCTGGTCCGCGGACCAATCACCGATGGCCTCCGCTTCCTTCTGGGTGGCTCCGTGGAGCGTCGAGAGAAGGGATTCTTTAAGAATCTGGGGCCCGCTGGCGACTCCAGCGCGGTCAAGCGATACATCGTCGAGGCTCAGGTGGAGGCCGACCTTGGTGAGAACATTACCGCCCGGTTGCGGTACTCGAAGTTCGACTGGGATGACAGCTTCGGCGTCGGGAATGTCCACGAGTCGGTGACGAACAACTACGACACAACCTCCCCGACTGGTTTGGGCAACGCTGGACTCTACTACAATCCAACCTTCGGCTTTGCTGGGATCAATCCGGCGACAAGCGATCCTTACAAGATCAACACCAATCAGACGAGTGAAGGTAAGCTCAGCAACCACGAGCGGCTTCACTTCGACTTGACCTGGGACCTTGGCGGCATGACGCTCAAGTACCTGGGCGGATACCAGACGTACGTTTACGACACTGCAGGTGACGAGGATCGTTCATCGCGAAGCGGGCTCTTCAGTGTGCCGGCTGCAACGCCGTTCGGCGCCTACACCGCTTTGGGCGTGTCGCCCGATCAGCGATTCTTCTACCGTGAAGACCAGAAGTGGTATTCCAACGAAATCAACCTATCTTCAAATAGCGATGGCCCGCTGAGATGGATCGCCGGCCTTTACCAGTATCATCAGACCTACGCCCAACCGCAAGGCCAGAGGGTCCTAAACGACCCATCGGTTCAAAACCCCATAAGCTTGGCGACGGGGGGGCCGGCTGCTCCAAACCCGCAAGGTAACTATCTTTTTGTTGACGGCACACTGGAGGTGGATTCCTACGCCGCCTTCTTACAAATCGACTATGACATCACCGAAACGCTCACCGTGACAGGTGGCATCCGATACACAGTCGACGAAAAGTCGGGGACGGATTCGGCGCGCTACGTCTCGCGCACCAACACAACGACCACCATTCTGGCTGCGGCCGGAATCCCAGCCGCCGTCGGTCAGGGGCTCGCGGTGGACTTCACCACCTTCGTTGTGTGCGGGGGGCCGACAATCGCCACCTGCCTCGCCAACCCGCTCTACGCAAACCTTCGGGCCGCGCCAAATGGTGGGCTGACCCGAGACCTTGCTCAAGACTATGACGCCTGGACAGGAACTTTGGGACTGCAGTGGCAGCCGGACGATGACACCAACGCCTATGCCCGCTACAGCCGCGGCTACAAGTCCGGCGGCTGGCTCGCGTCGAACGGACTCACACCGTTCCCGTACGCCGACCCAGAGTATGTCGACAATTACGAAGTTGGCTTGAAGAAGACGTTTGGCGGACGGTTCCAATTGAACTCCGCCCTCTTCTACGCGGACTATAAGGGGTTCCAGGCGCCCCTCACCGTCGTGCTCAACCCAGCGACGGGATCTACAGGAAGCCAGTTCATCAACCTCGATGCGGTGAGCTGGGGCCTGGAGATGGAAGCCCAGTGGGCTCCGATCGACCATTTGCAGATTTTCGCCAGCTACTCCTACCTCAACACCGAGTTGAAGAGCGGCTGCTGCTTTGTCGACACGGCCGATCCGCGCGCGCTCCAGGCCGGAGCTCGGCCGACTGGAGCCGTCTTACCAAGTGGCGGTCGGCCACAGACCCTCGTAGGCAACCGTCTCCCTCTAACGCCGGAGAACAAGCTCAATCTTGGCGTCAACTATACGATTGAGTTTTCTGAAGGTGAATTGATCCTCGGCGGGACCTACACGTTCACCGACGAGCAACAGGCGGTGGTGTTCGCTCAGGAAGGCTTCCGCTCCCCCTCGAACGAAGTCGTCGATCTGAGAGCGCTATGGAAGGATGCCGATGACCGCTTCACGATCATCGCATACTTGAAGAACGCCTTTGACGAGTTGGCCTATCAGGACTTTCGCACAGGAGCTCCCTCTCCAAGCGGCATTCAGAGGACGACCCTAAAGCCGAACTTTCCGCGGACGTATGGTGTCGAGCTTCAGTATCGCTTCTGAAGCATGAGTGGCTAGGACCGTTCCTTGGCACGCCAGGGAACGGTCAAGCTCTGCCAAGGTGTAGTACGGCGCTGGGAATCGACCCGAACATTGGCCGCTCAGGGTGCTTTAGGCGCCAGTGCAGCGCTCCCCGACGAACAAATGAGCCAAAGCCGACACAATGACTTCGACTGGTTCGCCACTGGACGACGCAAGGCGAGCTTGAGCGACCAGCTGACCTCGCGGCGACCCCTGGGCGCCTAGCGTTCGCGGCCGGGAGGCCGTTCGGATCTCTTCAGGGCGCGGCGTCCGGATTGCCCAAGCCCCATCGACCGAACGTGCCAGTCTGGTTTCGGCAACTGCGCGACAAAGTCGAGCAGTTCGGCGCCGAGCCCGCGGTCCTGCGGGCTCTCAGACCTCGACAGTTGAAGGGCTAGCAACAGGTAACCGCGCCGGATGAGGCGCTGGCGGGCCAAGGTTTCCGTGGCGCCGGGACGGACGACAGTCTCCAGCCCAGGCTCGATGTCGCTGGCCCGGCGCGACGACTCGGCCGCCTGCCCTTTGCCATGCCGCTCGCGCAGCCTGCGCGCGGACACGGATTCGTTTCGATCCAGGACCCCACGCGCCCGCCGCGGCGTGGCCTCGGCCTCCACACCACGATCCCGGAGCGCCTGGGCGAAGGCCTCCCGCCATGCCGCCAGGTCCGCCTTCTTGGGATTCAAGCGCTCTCCATGCTCGCCCAGCGCACGGATCGCCAGGTGCACGTGAGGATGGGGCGCATCCGTGTGCAGGGCGAACACATAGTCAAACTGCGGATAGCTCGACGCCGCGAAATCCCGGGCGGCGTCGCGGACCGCGAAAGCGCTCGTACCCGCCGGCATCGACAGCACCACCGAGACGCTCACCGGCGTCGTGGCCCGACGGCGGCTGTCAGCCATGGCCATCGCACCCCAGTCGTCGGCGACGTCGCGAATGGAGTCCCGGGTGTCTAGCAGGGTTCCGTCTCGCCCCTCCAGGGCTAGGCCGCCGTGTCGATTGATGTAGTCGAGATGCGCCAGAAGGTGGGCGGTGTCGCGGGTTCGGCCAGACACCTTGACCATCACCTCCGGCGCGCGGCGGACGAGCCGCGCGACACGGGCGCGAATCGCGGGCGATCGGCCCGGGCTGAGGATCTCCTCGGGCGTTCGGCGGATGGCGCCCGGGGCGTACCAGAGGTCCTCGAACCCAGCCCACCTCACGGACCGTGTCACCGTGGGGTCTCCCAATAGGCGAGATTTCCGACGAATGCCTCGCGAACCGCCGCCATGTGGCTCCGGATTTCGACGCAAAGATCGCGAACTTCGCCCAGTTCAAGCTCGAGCACACGCCCTTCCAGCACAGCCGTGTTCAGCGCGCGCGCGATCTGATTGATGTTGACTCCGATGCGCCGCAGTTCGCCTTGAATGGCGATTAGCGCGATCTCGTCGGGCCGCGCGAAGGTCGGCCGGTCTCGGACGCGGCGCCGGACCAGACCCGCGACCCAAGCGGCTCTCGACAAGCCCATGGCGTGTGCCTCGCGGTCCAAGGCTATGGCGTCGGGCTGCGTCAGCCGGACCATGATCCGCACGGGGCGGCCGTCATAGAGGCGCGGGGTGGCTGGCTCCCCGGCCTCGGCTGTCGCGGCCTGCGCGATAAGCCGGCGCAGCAGGACCGATCGACCGCCGACCATTCCGGCGACCTGGTCGAAGCTGCGGGCGGTCGCGTCGCAGAGACGGACGCTGAACGTGGGCACGGCGAGACCTCGTCTGACAATGCTGCCGGCAAGGCTATCCTGCCCTCAACAGCCACGAGACAGACTGGCTCCCTACTCGAGATCGCGCGACGCGTAGGTTTACGGGCTGGGCCGCCGCGATCAGCCACGCTTGGAGGTTACGCCTCCCGCCGGCGCGTAACCCACCCACCGTCCGTCGCCATCGTAGAACGGCGAGCCATCGGCGCGACCCGCCGCGAGCCAGAGGTCGTCCAGCAGGCTCCGGACCAGATCACCCGACCGCGTCGTGCCTTCCGGGAGCAGCACATCGCCCAGGCCGAGATTTGGGGTGCGGAACCGTCGCGTCGCCAGATCGGCGAGGAGCTGCACATTCTGCACATCGTACATCGCCAAGGCGACGAGCGTGGGTCCCGCCAGGCCGATCGCCGCTAGAAGCGCAAGACTGCGGTCAATCCGCCCGATGAGCTCCGTCTCCAGGCGCAGACCCTCGACGGCGATATCTTGATCGTCGTCGATCCGCTCGGCGACCATGAGGATTTGTTCGACGACGCCCGGGCGTAGGAGCCGGGCGGACCAAGTCGCTTCCCGATTAAGGTTCCCGGCCACTTCGCGCGGCGGTCCATGAGCCCACCATTGCCGCTGATCCTGGCCGCCAACACCCCAACCGTCATCGTTTGGGACCAGCATCCGGCTCGCGGCGCTGACGCGCGCCAGGTCGAGACGAGGACGATCTAACGCCGTTGCTGGCGCCAGATAGAGCACGGCCTGAGGACGTGACACCAGCACAGGCGGATCGCTGGCGATCCGGGCGTTCTGGGTGTCCACGACAAGCGTTCTCAAAGCCTCCTGCAACTGCCGCTCTGAGGGTCGCGCAGTCCCACCGATGTCGTCGGCCATGGCTTCCAATGCGAGCTCCAAGGTGCGGCTCAGCGCGGCCCGGGCTTCTCGCCGCGCGTCATCGGCGAGCGCGTCTGAAGCGGCGTAGGCGATCGGATGCCGGAGATGGCGAAGGTCAAACGGCAGAAGGTCGGCCGGACCGAATTCGATGTTCATCGTCAACAGGATGCGCTCCGCCCCCTTGTCGTGCAGCGCATAGCCGTACTCGACCAGCACGTTGGGGTTGGGCGTCCGCTTTCCAGCGGCGGTCTCGGCGACAAAGGTCATGTCCGCCAGGAACACATCGCAGTCCCTGATCTTCCGAAGGATGGTGTCGCTGACCGGCGGCGTGCCAACGACGCCCTTGGTGTCCGAATCGATCGTCACCTTGAGGCCGCGGCGTGTCGCGAGGCGCTTCACCGCGTCGTCCAACGCCTTGGCGATGAAGCCCCGACAGAGCCTGTTCTCGCGGTCGCTCTGCCAGGAATAGAAGACCTTGAGATCCATCCTCCAGATCTACGTTGGAAGTTGCGTGGGTCAAGCTCGCGCGCTGGGCGCACGTCGGGTTCTAAACCGCTGCGCCTGCGCTATGCCTGCTTCACCACCGGGGATCATGTTCAGCCCGAAGGGGTGCTTGGAAGCGAGGCTGTATTTTTCGACCATCCGCTCTTCGTGAAAGAGGGCGTCCTCCCGCGTCATCCCGACGCTGCAGAGCGCCGTCACCAGCCCGGCGAGCTTCGGCTTGGAGTCAACGACGCCCATTCGCTCCGCGACGCGGGCACGGATCAGGTCGTCCAGGGTCTTGGCTAGCAAACGCTTGGACTTCTGCGCGACCGCGGCTCGGGTGTGCTCGTTGAAACGGATACTCCAGCCGCGCCGGGTGATCCCGTAGTATAGGTAGTCGTCGCCTCGGTCCGTGATAAGCGCGTGGAGGTAGAGGGTGTAGGCGCCTTGCAGTGAGGGCCCGCCTAAGAGTAGCGCCCGGAGCGGAACCTCGACGCGTATTGGGATATCCAGTGTCGGTGACCGCATCGAGAGATGCACCACGGGCGCAGACTCAGGCTCGTGACTGCGCAGCACCATGGCAAAATAGGCTTGGCCGCCTTTGGCGTCGGTGGTCTCGGTCACGTCGATGACGATGCGCGGTAGCCCGACATAGGGACCCGAGCCGCTTGCGAACGCCCCGGCCCGTACCCAGGCGCACATCTGGTCGGGAAAGCCGGTCGTCTCGTTGAGGGAGACGAGAGCGTGATCCAGGACCCCAGCGCAGCCCTCAACGTCGAACGAGAGCCCCGCCGTCAGATGGCGCATGGCCGCGAGATCGACGTAGCTGAGGTCGTCCATGGAGAGGGGTCCGACAAGTGGCGCAGGCCTTGCCGCCAGCGCAGGAACGCTGGCGGCGCGACCTGGACCCTAGGCCGTGTGGGTTTGCCGGGCGAGCAGGAAGTCCGCCGCGCGCTGGGCGTGGGCGGCGGCGGTGAAGATGAAGCGCTTGTCCTGCGCCAGCACCTCCAACCAGCTGGCAAGATAGCTGGCGTGATCGGCGCGAGGTTCCAGCGCCAACCCCAGGTCGGCGCAGAGAAATGCCGCGCCAAGCTCGGCGACGAGTTCTTCTCGGGCATAGCCTTCGTCGCCCCAGCGCTTGCGCCCGAAGTCCCGGTCCAGCCGGGTGGGATGCCGGGTCCAGTGGGTGCACTCGTGCGCAAGGGTGGCGTAGTAGGCCTCCGAATCGGCGAAGCACTCGAACGGCGGCAGCTGCACGTAGTCCGGATGGAGCGCGTAGTAGGCCTGGTCGCCGCCATGGCGGATGTCGGCGCCTGTCGCGGCGAAGAAGGCGTCGGCATGGGCGATCCGTTGGATCGGATCGAGCTGGGGCGTTTCAGAGGCGTAGAAGTGCGCCGGCAGACCCTCAACCTGCTCGACGTTGAACACGGTGTAGGCCTTCAAGAACGGGATCGCGCGCTCGACGTCGTCACCGTCGGCGCCGGTCTCGGTGCGGTGCAGCCGATTGGCGTAGACCACGATCGCGCCATGCTCGCCCTTGCGGACGTGGGCGCCGAGCGCCAGGGCCTGGCGGAAGGTGATCCAGATCGGCGCGGCGTAGCCACGAGCGGTGGCTTCCGCCCAGAGCAGGATGACATTGATCCCGCTGTAGGGCTCGCCGGTCGAGCGCAGCGGCCGGCTGATCCGACCAGCCAGGTGCTTGGCCGACCAGGGTTTGGTCCAAGGCCGCACGCCCCGTTCGAGGTCGGCGACGATGGCGGCGGTGACCCGGCTGTAGAGATCTGGGCGCGAGGGGTCGTGAGGGCGCGACATGGCGGCCTCCTGTCTTGTGGATTTCTGGGAAGAACCGCGCCCCGCCGGTTCGGCGGGGCGCGTTGCGGGCGGTCAGTCGGCCTGGCGGCTCCGCGACCAGATCAGGCTGTAGCCGGACCCGCTCTCGCCTTCGGGGGCGTCGACCAGGCTGGCGTAGATCGGGGCGGGGAAGCTCGGGTCGTCCAGCTTCACCGACAGGTAGTCCCGGTTCTCGCGGGAGGTCTTCTTCCAGGCCGCGCCGAACTCGGTCTGGCCTGAGAAGATGCGGAAGTCCGGGGCCTTGTCGTTGTCCTTCTCGACCTTGCGCAGGGTGGCCTGCTTGACGTTCAAGGTCAGGGTCTTGATCGCGCCGTTGAAGTTGCCGGCGTCGTCTTGGGTGAAGGTGCCGATGGTCGCCATGGTGAAGTCTCCTTGGGTTTCGGACCGCGCCCATCGCGGCCTCGATGGCGATCTCCAGGCCGAGGTCCGCTGGCCGCCGCAGCCGCTTGGCCCGCAGCGCAGCGGAGGACGTCGGCGGCGACTTGTTTGTCTCGCGAGGAATGGCGGCGCAGCCGTCAGGGGAAAGAAGTCGCCTCCGGCGTTGCGGCGGCCAGCGGGCCTCGGCCCGATCCGGCCAGAGAGGCGGCATGGGCCGGCGGACGCCCCGGTGACCCCAGCTTGGCGACCGCGCGCCCTCCCGGCGACGCCGTCTTTTCAAAGCGCAAAGGGCCGCACGGCGCGACGCCGCACGGCCCCAGGTCGAAGATCACGCGACGCCCCAGACGGCCCCGCGCGCGCTTTTCGTCAGGCGGCGTCCTGCTGCGCCGGAACCTCCTGTCGCCCGGCATCGGGTTTCGGCGTCCGCAGCAGACCCGGCAGCCACCCCGTACCGGCCAGCAGGGTCTCGGCCTCGGCGGCCATGTCCGGCTTCTTCAAGTCGCCGAGGCGTTCGGCCGCCGCGTCCGACACCGCCTCGCGCACCGCCTCCCCGATCCGGGCCTTGGTGACCCGCCCCAGATAGCTGGTCACCGTGGGCGTCCAGTAGCCGCTCATGTCCAGGTCTAGCGCCACCGCCAGTTGGTCAGCATGGGCCCACGCCCCCGGCTTGCGGTCGTGGGGCGCGCGCAGCGCGTTGAGCGACTGGCTGGCGCAATGGGCCAGGAGGTCGAGCAGGTCGCCCCCGTCGAGGGCCAGAACCATGTCCCAGAGGTCGGCCAAGGCGTCCGGCATGCGACCGGCCCAGCGGGCGTGGCGCTCGGCCACCGCCAGCCCCCCGCGCGTGTCCTCCAGCCCCGGCGCGTGGCCCGACAGGAAGGTGCTGGTGTGCCGAAGCTCCAGGCAGGACCCGCGCTCGTAGGGCGGATAGAACAGCGACGCCGCCAGGGCGTGGACGACCGCGCTCAGGGCGACGGTCGGCTGGCCGCCCAGGGCGTCGCGCAGCGCCATGGTGCGCTGCGCCGTCAGGTCCAGCACCAGGCGTTCGCCGAGCGGACCACAGCCCTCGTCCTCGGCCTCCTCGTCCGCAGCGGGCGCGTCGGCACGGGGCGCCTCGGCCGGTTCGGCCTCGGGTTCGGCGGCGGGCGGCGGCACGTCCTCGGGACGGACGAAGCCGCGCTCGCATCGGGCCACGCCGTCCTGTCCGAGGATCACGAACACCCCGCCCCGGGCGATCTCGTCGGGGTCATAGGCGGTCCCGTCGCCGAAGGCGTCGAGGGCCGCATCGATCTCGGCGAACCGCGCGGCGATCTCCGGGGGCAGGTCGTCCACCGCGTCCCAGTCGCTGACCAGGGCGTCATAGGCCTCCGAAAGCGCGGCCATTTCGGCCTTCACCTCGTCGGAGCGCTCCACGGGCCGGGGATAGACACGCGAGAGGCCGAGCGCTCGGGGATAGTCGAGGTGCGCCTCGGCCCACTTCCAGCCCTCGGTCTCCCGCACCGCCGTGGCGAGCGCCGCAAGCTTTTCGCCGACCATCCGCTCCAACAGGGCCACGTCCTCGAACCAGCCGCCGCCGTCCTCGGTGAAGAGGTCGCGGAGGATCGTACCGCCCGCCTCCACATAGGCCTCGACGCCGATGAACAGCGCCCGGCGATCCTGCGCCGAAACCTTGGCCTCGGTCATCGCCCTGCGGATCAGATAGGGCGGGCGATGGCCGTCCAGCTGGTCCAGCACCTGCTCCTGGCGAGCATGGTCCTCGCTGACGGCGAAGGCCATCAGCTGGTCGAGGTTGAGGTCTCCGGCGCGATAGAGCGCCATCAGGTTTGGGCTGACCGCCCCCAGCCGCAGGCGCTGGCGCACGACCTGGGCCGAGACGCCGAACCGGGCGCCGATCTCCTCGGCCCCCAGGCCGCGTTCTTCCGCCAGCCTGCTGAACGCTTCGAACTGATCGGCGGGATGCATGGCCGTGCGGGTGACGTTCTCGTCCAGGCTGATCTCGTGAGGGTCGTGGTCGACATCGACCACGCAGCGCACGGGCGCGGACTTTGGGATCGCCTTGCGCTTGGCGAGCAGGGTGAGCGCCTGACGGCGCCCCTCGCCGATGCTGACGAGGTAGAAGCCGGTCGGGGCGCCCTCCCCGTCCGTCTCCGGCTCCACGACCGGCGCCTGAAGCAACCCCTTCACGGCGATGCTGGCGGCCAGGGCCGCGATGTCGGCGTCCGCATGCGGGGTGCGCCGCGCGTTTCGGGGCGAGGGTTTCAACTTGTTGAGCGCCACCTCGACGATGGCGCCCGCTTGCAGGCCGCCCGCTTGCGGCGCGGCGATTTCGATAGGGCTGTGAACAGTCATGGATGCCTCCTTGGGGCATGGGTGCAGGCGCAAGGCGCGCCTGCGGCCCTGCCCGTCGGCGAGACCGGGTGTGCAAGCGGAGTGGACGGCTTCGCGGGGACCTGGCTGCAGGGGCTCGGCCCTTGCGCGGACCTCGCGGTCCTGCCCGCCCCGAAGCTGGGCGGAAGCCGTTCCGAAGCGCGCCGAGGGCGGAGCCCTAAGCGCCGACGCGCCCGTCGCCGGGCGCGTCCCAAGAATGAAGACTGCAAGGAGCCCGCTTTCGGCGGGCGGGACGCGGCGACGAGCGGCCGGCGACGCCGAAGGCGCGCAGACGGCGCCCCCGTAGGAGCCGCGCACGCGGCGGGACCGAGGGCGATCGCCGGCGGCTCACCGCTCAGGCGATGCGGGAACTTTCAGTTTGTTCGAACAAACATCGGATGCGGCGCCGACTTGTTGGCCGCGATCACCCCTCGTAGAACAGCGCCTCGGGCGCCGCCAATACGAGCCGACCTGGAGCCGGGGGATGGGCGCATGGCGCCCATGCGGCAGCGGTCGGACCTCCAACACGCGGGCCTCCCACTGCGGAGGATTCCAACGCCCGACCCCCTTCGGCGCGACTCTTGCGCCGCCGGCTGGATTGGTTCACGATTCCCCTGCTGGCGTGAAAGCGCCGGCAGGGGCTTGGAATCCCCTGTGCAGAGATCACGCGACCAACCGGGCCGTTCGTCCGGGTCATCGAGGCGCGCCCGCGCGGCGCGGCTGGATTCCGCGTGGCCCGACCGCTCGCCACAGGGCCTTCCAAAGGATTGCGCTTAGCGCCCGCCCCAGGTGAGCAGTTGAGGGAGCAGGCGATGACGCCGCCAGACGGTTCCAATCCGGCCGCACCGGCAGACGACGGTGGTCTGGACGATCTCTACCGCCGCTATTCGGGTTGGCTGAAAGCGATGTTGCGCCGCCAACACGGCGCCGATGAGGCCGACGACCTTGTCCAGGAAGCCTATCTGCGCTTGGCCCCACTGCACGCCGCGGGCGAGATCCGTCATCCGCAAGGCCTGCTGTTGCGGATCGCCCGGAACCTGGCGCTCAACGGCCATCGCGGGGCGGCGCGCCGCCGACGTCGCGACTATCGATTCTCGGAACTGGCGCACCATGCCGATGTCCATGCCGACACCGAGCAGAGCCAGGCGGTGTTGTACCGCCAGGTGCTGGACAGCCTGCCCGGACCCTACAGGGACATCTTTCTGCTGAACCGGCATGTCGGAATGACCTATGATCAGATTGCAGCCCATTGCGATATTCCGCTCAAGACTGTCGAATGGCGGATGTCGAAAGCGCTGGCCCTGATCGCCGCGCGCATGCTGGATTGAGGCGCCATGGCGAGCTTCAGCACCAATGAGGAGCAGGCCGAGCGGGAGGCCGCCGACTGGTTCGCGCAGCTGAACAGTCGTCGCATCAGCACACCTGCTCTGGAGGCGTTCCACGCCTGGCGCCGCGTGCCGGCCAACGACGCGGCCTATGGTCGTGTAGAGGCGATCTGGGAGATCGGGGCGAAACTGCGGGACGACCCCCACATCGCCCGCGCCGCGGCGAACGCCCACGCGCGGGGGGCGCGGCGCCGGCGGTGGCGCAACTGGGCGCGAAGCTGGACCTTGCCTTTGGGCGGGTTGGCGGCGGTGGGCGCGGCGGCGCTTTACCTGGCGGTGGCCAGCGCTGGCCAGACCTACCAGACCAAGATCGGCGAGCAACAGCTGGTGACCCTCGAGGACGGCACCCGCGTGCGTCTGGACACCGACACCCGACTGCGGGTGAAGTTGGGCGAGGATGAGCGGGATATCCGGCTTGTAAGGGGTCAGGCGTTCTTCGAGGTGGCCCACGACGCGGCCCGGCCGTTCATCGTCTCGGCCGACGACGCGAAGGTCCGGGCGATAGGCACCCGGTTTGATGTGCGTCTCATCAATGGCGCGGCTCAGGTCACCCTTGTGGAAGGCGCCGTCGAGGTCCGCCACGGCGCGCCGGGCGCCACCAAGGTTTGGCGGCTGGCGCCTGGTCAGGCGATCGCCACCGGCCCGGCGGCCGCGAAGCCCGCCGCGGTCGATGTCGCCGCGGCGACGAGCTGGACCGCCGGCCAGCTGGTGTTCCAGGCCACGCCGCTGGCGGATGCTGTCGCCGAGGTCAATCGCTACAGCCACACGAAGGTTACGCTCGACGCCGGCGACCTGGGCGCGGCGCCCGTGAACGGAAAGTTCGACACCGGCGACACCGAGGCGTTCGTCGCGGCGGTCTGTGACCTCTTCAATCTCTCGGCGGAGAGGCCCAAGCGCGATGAGATCCGCCTGTCGCCGAGAGCCTAGCCGAGATCAACGCGACGTCGCGGTTTCGGCGTTCACCTCCTCAGGAAGAATTTGCTAGCCTCGTCAGGGTCAGCCCTGGGCGGTGGTGTCTATCCCCCAATAGCGGCTCCGCGCTTCGGCGCAGGGGTCCGCGTCCAGAGGGGGAAAGTGTACCGTGTCGCGATCTGCATTGTTTCATCGACTGTCCCTGACCGCCTGCAGCACCTTGGCCCTGCTGGCGGCCGCCCCGGCGGCGATCGCCGCGCCGGCCGAGCCCACCATCCAGTTCACCATCCCGCCCGGGGCGCTGGACGGGGCGCTGACCACCTACGCCATCCAGGCTCGCGTGCAGTTGCTCTACACGCCGGACCTGGTAGTGGGCCGGCGCAGTGACGGGCTCACCGGCGCCTACACGGCGCGGGACGCCTTGGACCGCCTGCTGGCGGGTACGGGGCTTACCGTGCGGCAGAGCCGGCCAGGCGTGCTGGTCCTCCGCCGCGGGGTCGTGGCCGCCGTATCGGAGCCCGTTTTGAGCGAGACCGACGCGCCAGCCGCCGAGATGCTCGACGAGCTGGTGGTGACCGGCACCCATATCCGTGGGGTGCGGTCCGGCGCTTCACCGGTGCTGCAGTTTGATCGCGACGAGATCGACCGGCAAGGCTACGGCACGCTGGCCGACACCCTGGCGGCCCTGCCGCAGAACTATGCCGGGCTGGCCACGCCGGATGCGGTGAGCACCGGCTTCGACACCACCTCGCAGAACTACGCCCGGGCCACCGGGGTCAACCTGCGGGCCCTGGGCCCCGACGCCACCCTCGTGCTGGTGAACGGGCGGCGGATGGCGGGGACCGGCGGCCGTGGCGACTTCGCCGACGTCTCGGCGATCCCGGCCGCCGCGGTGGCGCGGGTGGAGGTCTTGCTGGACGGAGCCTCGGCGCTCTACGGCTCGGACGCGGTCGGCGGGGTGGTCAACATCCTGATGAAGCGCGATTTTGACGGCGCTGAAACCCGTGCGCGGTATGGCGCCGCGCGCGGCGGCGGCGCCGAGACCACCCTGGCCCAGACGTTCGGCAAGGTCTGGGGGAGCGGCCATGCCCTGGTCAGCTACGAGTACTATCAGCGCGACCGGCTGAGCTTCGCCGACCGGGCCTATACCGCCAGCGCGGATCTGCGGCCGTTGGGCGGCACGGATCACCGGTCAACCAACGCCAGCCCCGGCAACGTGCTGGTGTTCAATCCGGCGACGAACAGCTCCGTCCCGACCTATGGGATCCGCGCCGGCGCAACGACCTTTCCTCTCAGCGCCGCGGACTTCCAGCTCGGCCAGTTGAACTACCAAACGGTGCGGGAGGGCACCGACCTGCTCCCCCAGCAGGAGCGCAATAGCCTCTATGCCGCGGTGTCGCAGACCCTGGGCGCTGGGCTTGAGCTCACGGGCGATCTGCGGTTCAGCCGGCGGGCGACGAACACGGCGTCGATTGCGCCGTCGGCCATCGTCAACATCACCGACGCCAACCCCCTCTTCGCCTCGCCAACCGGCGCAAGAACCCAGCAGATCGCCTACTCGTTCTACGACGACCTTGGTCCCACCAACGCCTTCGCTGTCGGTCGCAGCCTTGGCGTCTCGGCCGGCGCGCGCGCGGACCTCTGGGGAGATTGGCGGGCCGAAGCCTATGGCGCGTTCGCCCAAGAGAAAACCAACGCCGGCACCACGGGCAACCTGAACTCGCTGTTCCTCAACGAGGCGGTAGGCGTCAGCGCCGACAACCCGGCCACGACGTTCCGCGCCGCCCGCGACGGGTTCTTCAACCCCTATGGCTCGGGACAAGCCAACAGCCAGGCGGTGCTGGACTTCATCGGCAGCGGCTACAGCAAGCAGCGGTTCGAGAGCCGGGTGCGCGCCTTCAACCTGCAGGCCGACGGCAAGCTCTTCAGCCTGCCGGGCGGCGATCTGCGCCTCGCCCTCGGCGGGCACGTCCGGCGCGAAACCTTCGACCAGTACCAGGAGAGCCAGCTGTTCACGGTCGCGCCGACGATCACCGCGCCGACGCGACAGGGGCGAAGGGTCAGCGCCGCCTTCGCCGAACTGCGCGCGCCGCTGGTCGGTCCCGACAACGCCTTGCGTGGGGTGCGTCGGCTCGAGCTGTCGCTCGCCGGACGGATCGAGGCCTATAGCGACGCCAAGGACTCCGCCGACCCCAAGGTGGGCGTGACCTGGGAGCCCATCGAGGGCGCCCGGGTGCGCGCCACCTATGGCACCTCCTATCGCGCGCCGGGTCTGACCGAGATCAACCTGCCCAAGACCATCAACGCGCTCAGCTTCACCAGCGGCGGGGCGCGGGTGCTCGCCCTGAACGTCGATGGGGGCAATCGGGACCTGGAGCCCGAGAGCGCCACCTCCTGGACCCTCGGCTTCGACCTGACACCGCCGGCCCTGCCGGGCCTCAAGGTGTCGGCGACGTTTTTCGACACCGACTTCACCAACCAGATCGACCGGCCCGTGTTTCGGTTCCTGGCGAGCGGGGTGACCAATCCGGTGATCGCGCCCTTCGTCCGGTTCGTCAGTCCGGCAAGCGCCGCCGACCAGGCGGCGCTCCAGACCCTGCTGGAGGATCCCACCTACACCACCCCTGGGCTCTACCCCGCCAACGCCTTCGGCGTGATCATCGACAGCCGGTATGCCAACACCGGGCGGCTGCATGTCCGGGGGATCGATGCTCAGGTGAGCTATGGCTTCGATCGCGGCGCCGACCGGTTCGACCTTTCCGCCAACGGCGCCTACCTGATCGACTACGAGCAGCAGCTGACCCCCACCGCGCCCATCGGCGATTTCGTCAATGTCGCCGGCCAACCGCTCCGGTTCCGCGGCCGCGCCGCCGTGACCTGGCGGCGTGACGCGCTTGGCGGGACCTTGGGCGTCAATCATGCGGGCGCCTACAAGACCAGCGCCGGTCAGGGAATCGACGCCTGGACGACCGTGGACCTGCAACTGACCTGGTCGCCCCGCGGCGGGGTCTTCGAAGGCCTCACCGTGGCCGCCACCGCGCAGAACCTGTTCGACGCAGACCCACCCTTCTACGACAGCCCGCAGGGGGTCGGGTACGACGCGGCCAACGCCGATCCCATCGGCCGCTTCCTGGCCGTGCGGCTTACCAAGCGCTGGTAGCGCCCCACCCCTAAACTTCCTGAGGTAGCCATGCGTGCGCTTCTGGCGCTGCTGGTCTGCGCGCTCGCGCCGACCTCGACGGCCGCGCGCCCCTTCACGGTGGAAGACCTGCTGTCCACGGAATCGGTCGGCCAGGTGCTGATCGATCCCGCGGAGCGGTGGGCGGTGATCGAGCATCGGCGGCCCTGGCGTCAGGCCGCGGCGTTCGACCTCAACCTGCACACCACGGCCCGCCTGACGCAGCTCGCCTATGTCGATCTGCGCCGGCCGGCGATCGCCACCCCTTTGTTCGACCAAACCCCGGAGGCGGGCTATCTGGCTGGCCCCATCGCCCCGGATGGACGCCACATGCTGGTCTATCGCCTGGTGGCGCGCCGGTATGAGGCCGGCATCCTGAAACTCGCCACGCGCCAGGTGATCTGGTTGCCGGTGACGCCCGACCAACCGCTCTATGGCCGGGCCGCGCAGTGGCGCTCGGCGTCGACCCTGGTGCTGCTGGCCAGGGCTGATGGCGACATCCCCAGGCAGCTGGCCATTCCGTGGCGGGCGGGCGAGCGTGTGGCGGCGGGCCGGGCGCGGACGGCCGCCGGACAATCGCCGTCAAAGGTCCGATATGGCAGCGGCCGGTTCGAGTCCGTGCGCGCCACCCGGCTCCCCTTGCTGCTGCTCAGCGTCGAGGCCGACACCGGCGCCATCCGCACCCTGGCCCAGGGCGACTTCGTCGATCTGGAGGTCTCGCGTTCGGGCCGCCATGTCGCCCTGCTTGAGAACCGCGCCGAGACCCAGGATCGCCCGGGCGACCGGGTCTATAGCGCGCTGCCCAGCCGCAAGCGGCGGCTCAGCCTGGTGGATCTCGACACCGGCGCCTTGGCCACGCCCTGCGGCGAGACCGAGGCGACGCTCCTGCAGCTCAGCTGGGCGCCCGACCGCGAGGAACTGCTCGCCGCGTTACATCCTGCCGGCGGCGCCTGGAACGCCCGCCAGTTGACGCGGGTGACGACCCAGGGCTGCACGCCGCTCGAAACGGGTGACTTGACGCTCACCCAAGACCGCAGCGGCGAGGATCACCTCTACCCCCGCGCGGTCTGGATGGGCCGCGAGGTCGTGGCCTACGCCCGACCGAGCCAAGGCGGCCGCTCCGACTGGTACCGGCTCGCTGCCAGCGGTCCGGTCAAGCTGACAGGCGGCCTGGCCGCCCCGACACCTGTCCTAGCCAGTCTCGCGCCCACGCGGATCGGCCTCGTCAGCGCCGAACGGCTCTGGACCGTCGATGCGGCCGGACAGGCCACCGCCGGCCCGCGCACGCCGAGCGCTGCGGTCCTCTTGAGATCCGTCGACGGTCAGGCCCGTGTCCGCAACGACCCCACCCCACCGGGTCCGGACACAACCCTGGTCGAAGACGGGGGCGCCAAACTCGTTTGGCGCCCACCCGCCTCGCCCGCCCGACAGGCGGGCCTACCGCCTGACACCGATGTTCTCGCCGTAGGCCGGATCTTCGCCATCGTCCTGACACGCGCGAGCAATGGCCAGCGGACGGTGACCCTGGTGTCGCCCGGGGCGCAGACCCCCATCCTGCAGCTCAACGCCGGCTACCAGGCGGTGACGCCGGCCAATGTTGTTGCGGTCTCCCATCGCGGCGCCCGCGGCGAACCTTTGACGAGCTCGCTCTACCTGCCGGCCGACCGGCCAGCGAACGCCAAGCTGCCCCTGGTGGTGATCCCCTATCGGGGCCACGTCTTCACCGCCGCGCCGCGTCACCTGGCCTTGGGGGAGTGGAACGACTCGGCCAACGCCCAGCTGCTGGCCGCCGCCGGCTATGCGGTGCTGGCCCCGAGCCTGCCCTACACGGCAGGCGTCGATGAGCCGGGCGCCGGCCTCGCCGACGACATTCTGCGAGCGGTCGATGCGGCTGTGGCTCAAGGGCATGTGGATCCAGATCGGATCGCCCTGTTCGGTCATAGTTTCGGCGGGCGTGGGGTGCTGCTCGCCGCAGCCCAGTCGGCGCGGTTCAGGTCCGTGATCGCCAGCGCCGCCGTCGCCGACGACGTCTCCAACTGGGCGATCTTCCCCCTGCATCAGGCCGCCGTGCCCGAGGACGGCTACGCACCGAACCTCACCAACGGCCATGTGGAGCAGGCCCAGGCCAGCATGGGCGCGCCGCCCTGGATCGACCCGGAGCGCTATCGGCGCGCCAGCGCGCTCTTCGTCGCCGACAAGATCACCGCCCCGGTGCTGCTGCTGCACGGGGAGACCGACGAGTTGGGGGTGTTCCAGTCGCAGGCGATGTTCAGCGCCCTCTACCGGCAGGGCAAGGACGCCCAGCTGGTGGTCTATTGGGGCGAAGGTCACAACACGGCGAGCCCGGCCAATATTCGCGACCGCTACCGGACAATCCTCAGCTGGCTGGCGACGACCCTCCCCCCCGCCGACGCCAGCAGCGGACCCACGCCTCCGCCGTCGCCGCCGCCATGATCGGTGCGCTGTCGGCGTGCCAGATCAAATTCTCCACGGTGAGCAGCCGGTCGAAGCGATCGGTGTCGATCAGCCCGGCGCCGGCGAGCTCTCCATCGAGCAGATAGCCCCGCAGAAACGGCAGGCTGTCGGCGATCACCCGGTGATAGAAGGCCGAGAACTCGCCCTTCTCGCGCCGCTCCAGCACCGAGACCGGCAGGCGCGCAGCGAACGCGCGCCGGGCGAGCGCCCGTTCTCGCCCGCCGGCGGTGAGATCGGGGACGGGGATGGCCAGGCAATGCTCGACGATCGGCTGGAACAGGAACGGCGTCAGGATCTCGGCCTGCCGGCTCCGACGGTTCTCAATGTGCGCGGTCAGCTTCTGGGCGATGATGGCGATGTGCGCGCGCTTGCCGGGGGGCAGGCCTGCCGTCCCGGCCATCCAGGGGTGATCGTGCAGCTTGGCCTCGCCCCACCAGGCCGCGCCCGGCTTCAGCGCCTGGCCGAGGGTCCGCCAGACCGACTGGCGCGTCCAGCGCGCGACGTCGGCGACATAGGGGGAGCTCACGCCGCGCAGACCCGTGGCGCGCAGGTGGTCGGCGACCACCACCGCGGTCGGGATGTTGAACAGCGCCATGTCGCCGCCCTGGCCGCTCACCATCCGGTCGCAACCGGCCTCGGCGAGCCGGCGCGCCAGGTCGATGTCGGCCGCGGCGTCGAAGGCCTGGAAGCCCGGTCGCAGGCCAAGGGCCCCGCCTTCCAGCAGTTCGGCGTCGTAGCGGAACGGGGCGCGGAACACCTCGGTGAGACGCACGCCCCAACGGGCGGCCACGTCGCGCGCGAAGGGCCGTTCGTCCCCGGAGCCCTCGGCCGCGTGATAGTTGAACCAATGGCGCACCCGCTCGCCCCCGGCCGGCGCTAGGCTTGACGCCAGGATCGCGGAGTCGAGTCCGCCGGAGATCTCGGCGGCGATTCCGGCGGCATCGGCGATTGACGCGGCGACGCACTGGTCGAGCAGGTCTGGCAAGGCCGTCGCGGCGTCCGCGGCTGACATGGAGGGGCGTTGCGCATAGTCGCTGGGGCGCCAGACCTGACGCTCACCGCCGGCGAAGGCGGCGAAGGCGCCTGGGGTGACTGAACGCACCGAGCGCAGGCCCGAGCGCACCGCCGGCGCGCTACCGTCGACCAGCCATCGGCCGATCTCCGGCCAGTCGAAGGTCACGGCCGGCGCCAGGCCCGGCGGCATCCAGGCCGGGCACTGGGCGGCGGCGACGGACAGGCGATCGCCGCGCCAGGTCAGGGCGTCCACCGCGCCGGACGGGTCGCGATAGACGCCGCCGGCCGCGCGAACGGGATCGATCAGGGCCACGTAGCGGCCCCAATAGGTGTCCCTCAGCCGTTCGGCGACCTCGAGGGCCGGGCAGGCCTGGGAGATCATCAGATGGTCGGCCTCGTCGTCGGCGACCGGCCGGAACGTGCGGCGGAAGAGATCGCCGACCACCCAGCCCCGGCGCGCAGGCAAGCGCCGCACCCGGGGCCAGACAGGCCCGCGGACCGCCAGCAGCAAGCCGTCGACGTCGACGGCGATCCGCCAGTCGGACTGCAAGGCGAGCACGGCGCGGAGTGGCTCGAGCGGACTAGGCGGCGGCGCCTCTGACCAGTGAAAGGCGACATAGCCCACCATGTCAGACCCGCAGGATCTGGCGGTAGGGGGCGACCCGCTCAACGGTGTCGTTGAGCACGATCCCGCCAGCCTGGACCCAGCAGTGGGCGGAGAACGGCCAGGTCCGCACCCCGAACACCCAGTCGGCGGCGAGCCCGCGCGCCGCCAGGAATTCCAGCAGCAAGGTCGCTTGGAAGAGGCACGCGCCCTGGACCGGAGACCAGGGCAACACGGCGTTGAAGAGCCTGGCCTGCGTCAGGAGGGGCTCGGTCGGTTCACTGCAGTCACCAGCTAAGGGCTGGCGGCGGCGACGGCCGTGATCGAGCACCTCGGCGAACGGCTTGCGCCAGAAGCTGGGCGCCAGGCGCGCCATGGCCAGGGATAACCGTGCGCCGTCCGCCAAGCTCGGTCGCGGGAGGACATCGCGGCTGAGATCGCTGGTGACCGGGGTCACCGTCAGGGCCGGGGGAGATGCGCCCACGGCCTCGACGATCAGGCCGGCGCCGGCGAGTTCGGCCAGGAGATCGCGTGGCAGGCGCTTGACGTCGGCGTTGATCGGACCGGGCGGAAGGCCCTCGCCGGCGGCCGGCAGGCAATAGTAGGCGTCGGCGCGGACATCGAGCATTACGAGCGCGCCGCTGTCGATGACGGCATGGACGCTCGGCGCGAAGCGCCAGGTGGGCGTGAGGGGCATGGGCGGGTCTCGGCTGCGAAGCCGGCGGAAGACATGGACTTCCGCCGGCCCCGACGGGCCCTTACGGGCGCGGCTGCAGCTCGAACTCAGGCGGCTGGTTCAGGTCGCCGCCGAGAGTCACGCGCTTGGCTTGGCCGAAGCAGATCAGCTTCGAAGTCGGTGTCCGGATCATCGGAACCTCCATCAGGACTGCGCCGCGGAATTGCGGCCTGCTGATCGAGCGCCCCGGCCGTTCTGTATTCAATCTATAGTTGCTCTATAGAATAGGGCCGCGTCAGACCATCAATGCGCCCAAGCGGACCACAGCGCCCAGGCGTCGCCGATGATAGGCCCGCAGCCGGGCGGCCGCCTCGGGCCCAGGCTCTGCGGCGATCAGGTCGGCCAGCTCCGCGGCCACGTCGGGCAGGACCCGGCTCTCGCGCTGGCGCAGCAGATGCAGGCGATCGGCGACCTGAAGGTGGGCGCGCATCAAGACGGGTCCACCCCCGGCCGAGACCTTGGCGGCGAAGTACGCCTCGGCCAGCGCCACCGGGTCGGCGCCGTCAACGGCCGGCGACGGATCTCGCATAAAGGTGGCGGGCGCGGGCGCCTGCGCGACCGCGATCAGGACCTGGGCCTGGTGCAGCCGCAGGAGATCTGAGAGATCGGAGGGACTTGCCGACCAGACGAAATAGCCGCGCACCTGGCCGTGACGGCCACCGACCAGGCCTTCGCCGGCAAGATGGGCCAGGGCCTCGCGCACTGGGGTCGCCGAGACGTCCAGATCGGCCGCGAGATCCATCACGATCAGGGGCGCGCCTGGCGCGAGCTGGCCCTCGCGAATTCGTCGGCGCAGGGCCTCCAGGACCTCGCCGAAAGGGTCCCTGGTCCGCAATCGGCCCTCCCCTTCATCTCTCTTTGCTCTGAGTGAAGACGCGTTGGCGACAAGCCGTCCAGCCCTCGCGCGCAGATCATCACCAACATTCTGCAATATCCGCAGGCTTCGGCAACATTCTGGATCTTTCGACGCAATGATCTGGCGGCACGTGCGCCACATTCTGGCGCAGATCCATTACCCCAACTCCGCGTTTCATTCGATCTCGATCCGTGATTATTCGGCATTGCTCGCATTTTGTGAGCAGATCACCTCGACAACCATTGATTGCTTGTCCGGGCGACGCCAAAAGAAACATCGCGGCGAGTAGGCCGCGTTGCGCAGTGCTTGTCCCATGCCGCCCGCCGATGGCCCTCTCAGTGAGACCAACACCCTCAAGGAAGCCCTCCGGGCGATCCGCCGGCGCCGCGGCATGTCCGCCCGGGAGGTCGCCGCTGCCATGGGCCTGGCCTTGCGCACCTACCAGCATTTCGAGGCCGGCCGCGGTCAGCTCAACTTCGAGCGCATCAAGGCGTTCGCCCTGGCCACCGACAGCGACCCGCATGCCATCCTGACGGCGGTGATGATCGGAACGGCGTCAGTGGAGGGCGTTGTGATGCGCGCCGACAAGCCATGAACCGCACCGCCAGCCCGCCCCTGAAGCGGATGATCCGCCGGCGCGAACTCCGTGAGATGGTCCCGCTCGCCGACAGCACGATCTATGAGATGGAGCAGCGCGGGGAGTTTCCCAGGCGGTTCGCGCTCTCGCCGCGCTGCATCGTGTGGGATCTCAGCGAAGTGGAGGCCTGGCTCGACAAGCGACGGGCCGCCCCGGTTGTCAGAGCGCAGCATCCGGACGTTCACAAGCGCCGGACACGGCCGGTCAAGGCGATCGCGCGGCCTGGCGCCGGCGCGGGACTAGCGGGCTAGCCCGCCCGGGGCGGGCGCATCGTCAGAGTTCAACCCGCGTCAGCGCTCCTGCGCGGCGGCGAGATCGGCCTGCAGGACCTCACCGGAGTTGTCCCCCCGCCACTCCTCAAGCTTCGCGCGGATCGCGGCGCGAATGAGATCGCTCTTGGTGAGATGACGATCGAACGCAAATTGGCGCAGCGCATTGTCGTCGCGCACCCGCAGGTTCACAGACCTGAGAACCATGTCTTCGTCCATGGATGCCTCCTCAAAAACCTCACCGGACATATATAGGTATATATCTATAGATTGTCAGCGCTTACTTACAATTCTGGTTCCCGGGATCAGTCGACGTACCCGTCGAGCACCGCACTCGCGACGAGGCCGAGGCATCCAAGGGTGGGCATGCCCGGCCCGCGCGCCAAGCCGCAAAGGCCTGGAACATGCAGACCGTCGGGAACCTCCGAAGACGGTGGCAACGACAAATCCGCGCGCATCTCGCTTGTCGTCGTACGTTTCAAGGCCCTCGCCGTGGGCGTGTCGGCGAGCAGCGCCTGAGCCTTGCCGCGCACGATCTTCAGGACGCTCCACGGGTCAAAGCCCATAGCATTCACCAGGTAGTCAGCTGCAACATCGCGCGTCATCGAAACTGTCCCGCCATCGCCTGATGGGCGGTCGTAGCCGATGGTGATGAGAAGCTCATCGAGCTCAAAGCGGACGCCTTCTGCCCGGCCCACGGCATACTCAACGTTGCTAGCGGCATCGATCACCGCCTTGTTGCGCAGCGAGATCACCCCTGACTCGGTGTGCGCCAGCAGCGTTTGCCGTTGGGGCTCCGACAGCTCGCGCCAGTCGGAAGGGTCGGTAAACCAGCGACGCTCGGCGTGACCATCACCTCTGGGCAGCAAGGTGCCCAGTGGGCTGATGCTCCGGAGTGACGATCCCCTCTCCGCCAGCCGCGGCGCAAGCCAAGCGGCCACCGCGCCTGCTGCGCCGCCGTCGCCCACGACGGCGACAACCTTCTCCCGCCCGGCGAGGAAGAGGTCCCTCGCCGCCCAGACATCGGCCGGATCGAAGATCCGCTGCGCCGGGATCTCCCCACGTTCGGGAACACGTCTTGGATCGCCCGTTCCCGTCAGGACGACCCCGTCCGAGTCCAAGAGGTTATCGACGTCTCCAGCTCGGGACGTGATGCGCCACATGCCGTGGCCTGTCCGCGCGATACGGGTGACCTCGGCAATCGTGCAGGCCTGCCCGGCGCGCTCAAACACCCAGGCGATGTAGTGCGCCCACGCGGCATGCGGCGGAGGCTCGCGCCCACGGTCAACCCAATCGGCGAACCGTCCGGTCTCGACGAGGAAGGCGTTCCAGCTGAACCGCCTGAAGATCTCGCCGGCGATCGACCGGGTCGGGTCGCCGTCCAGGCCGGTGGTCTCAACATAGGGGAAGCCGATGTCCTTTTCGGCTGGAGAACAGAGCTGCAGAAGGCCGCTCGTGTAGCCCGCCTCCCCGCTCCAGGCCGATCCAGGCGCGACCTGTTCGTAGACGACGATCTGCGGATGCTCCCGCTCCGGCCACAGCTCACGCAGAACGGCCGCGCGAGCCACGATGGCTGCGGCCTTGGGGCCCGCTCCGACAATCGCGAGGGATTTGGTCACGATCGGCGGCCTAGAGGCTGGGGTCAGGCGCCAGGATCGGCATTTGAGGCGGCATCAGTACCGGAACATACTTCCGACCTTCCGCCCAGGCCTCCAGGACGTTCGACCACTCCTGCAACATGTGTCGCCGCTGCACCTCGTACTCGGCCTTGTTGTACACGCCTCGCGATGACCGTCCGTCCTCGTGGGCGAGGCACTTTTCGATCCAGTCGCTGTTGTATCCGAGCTCATTGAGGAGCGTCGATCCGGTGCGACGCAGATCGTGCACCGTGAACGGCTCCAGCGGCAGCCCTTGACCCGTCGCCCGCTCGTAGATCGCCGTCGTCACGCGATTGAACGTGGCCCGCGACATGGGCGCGTCTGCATCGTAGCGCGACGGCAGCAGGTACCGCGAGTTCCCGGCGCAGGTTTTGAGCGCGATGAAGATGTCGAGCGCCTGGGTCGAAAGATAGACGTTATGGGCCTTCGACCGCTTCATCCTCTCTTTCGGGATGGTCCAGACCGCGTTCTCAAAGTCGACCTCATCCCAGGTCGCATCCTGCAGCTCGCTCTTTCGCACCAGGGTCATCAGAAACAGGCGGATGCCGAGCCGGATCGTTGGAAGCGTCGCCACATGCTCGACCTGCGTCAGCACGATGCGGATTTCCGACGGCGACAGCGACCGGTCACGCGGCCTGAACGTGGCGATGGACGACGGGCCAACCTCATCGGCCGGATTTGCGACTTTCTCACCATGCAAGATCGCGAAGCCGAAGATCTGCTTGACGATGTCGCGAACGTGCAGCGCCGTCGCGGGCGCGCCGCGATCGACAATCTTGGCGCACAGGGCTCGGATGTCGGCAGGCGAGATTTCTGTCAAAAGGCGATTGCGCCAGGCCGGCAACAGGTCCCGTTCCCAGATCGAGCGACGCATCGCCTTCGTGCTGTCCGCCATCGGCCCATCTGTCAGCCACTTCTCACCGAACTGGCCGAAGCTCTTCGCCTCCTTGATCCGCCGCTTCTCCCGCTGCTTCTCGATGGCCGGGGAACGGCCCTCGCTCACCGCGCGGCGGGCGTCCAAGCACTTCTCTCGCGCTCGCGCCAAGGAGAGTCCTGCCGGACCGTAGCGGCCGAGCATGACGGTCTCCCGCCGACCATTCAGCCGATAGTCGAAACGAAACGAGATCGCGCCGCCTGGCGACACGTGCACGTACATTCCGTCCCTATCGGTGACCTTGTAGCCCTTTGCTCGAGCCCTGAGATTCTTGAGGGCGACGTCTGTAAGCACGCCAATCTCCGCAAAATACCGTCAGGCCAATTTCGGCCGTCCAGCGCGGATTTTGTGATTTGTTTTCCGCCACTTATGGCCAAACAAATACCGTCACCCCGGCTGAATTCATTGACGGTATCTCTGCGACCGACCCTCGGCAACGCGTAGCCGACCCGTCAGCGATCGCGCCACGCGCTATCGCTGGGCATCAAAAGGAGCCGATAGGTACCGGCATCATTCACTTTTTATTTCAACGCTTTAGCGGAAATCCGCGATAGGCTTCGAAGCGAACCGAATCCATCGGAATCATTCCCACTCGATCGTGCCGGGCGGCTTGGAGGTCACGTCGTAGACCACGCGGTTGACGCCGCGCACCTCGTTGATGATCCGCGTCGCACAGCGGCCGAGAACTTCCCAAGGAAATTCAAAGAAGTCCGCGGTCATCCCATCGGTCGAGGTGACCGCCCGCAGGGCCAGGACGTCCTCGTAGGTGCGCGCATCGCCCATCACCCCTACCGTCTTAACCGGCAGCAAGACGGCGAACGCCTGCCAGATGCTGTCATAGAGCCCGGCCTTGCGGATTTCCTCAAGATAGATGGCGTCGGCCTGTTGCAGCACAGCGACCTTCTCCCGCGTGATCTCGCCCGGAATGCGGATCGCCAGGCCCGGGCCGGGGAATGGATGGCGGCCGACGAACTGCGGCGGCAGGCCCAGTTCGACGCCCAGCGCGCGGACCTCGTCCTTGAAGAGTTCGCGCAGCGGCTCGACCAGCTTGAGCTTCATGTAGTCCGGCAGCCCGCCGACATTGTGGTGGCTTTTGATCACCGCGGACGGGCCGCCCCGCGCCGAGACGCTTTCGATCACATCCGGATAGAGCGTGCCCTGGGCCAGGAAGTTCGCGCCATCAATCTTGGCCGCTTCCTTGTCGAAGACGTCGATGAACAGCTTGCCGATGGTCTTGCGCTTGGTCTCCGGATCCGAAACCCCGGCTAGCTCACCGAGGAAGAGATCACCGGCGTCAACGTGCACCAGCGGAATGTTGTAGTGATCGCGGAACATAGTCACCACCTGGGTGGCCTCGTCCTTGCGCAGCAGCCCGGTGTCGACGAACACGCAGGTCAGCTGGTCCCCGATCGCCTCGTGGATCAGCACCGCGGCGACCGAGGAGTCGACCCCGCCCGACAGGCCGCAGATCACCCTGCCCTCGCCCACCTGGTCGCGGATCTTCTGAACCATCTCCTGGCGGAACGCCGCCATGGTCCAGTCGCCTTTCAGCCCGGCGATCTTGTGGGTGAAGTTGCGCAGCATCAGCGCCCCGCGCGGCGTATGGGCCACCTCCGGGTGGAACTGGATGCCGTAGTAGCGGCGGCCCTCGTCGGCGATCACCGCGAAGGGCGAGCCCTCCGACACCGCTACCGCCTCGAAGCCCATCGGCAGGGCCGTGACCTTGTCGCCGTGGCTCATCCAGACCACCTCGCGATGGCCGACGCCGCCGAAACCATCCAGCAGCGGGCTTTCCTTGACGATCTCGATCTCTGCGCGGCCGAACTCGCGGGTCGTGCCCGGCTCGACCCGGCCGCCCAGCTCGGCGCACATGGTCTGCTCGCCGTAACAGATGCCCAGCACCGGCACGCCGAGCTCGAAGACCTTCTTGGTCACCGCGGGGCTCTCGTCCTCATGGACGCTGGCCGGACCGCCCGACAGGATCACCGCCTTCGGGGAGAAACCGCCGAGCACCTCGTCGATCTTGTCGAAGGGGTGGATCTCGCAATAGACGCCGCTCTCGCGCACCCGGCGCGCGATGAGCTGGGTCACCTGGCTGCCGAAATCGACGATCAGGACTTTCTCGTGGGCGGGCTGGGTCATTGCGGGGTCCATTTGGCGCGCTCAAGCACGGCGACGAAGAAGCCGTCGGTGGCCGAGCTGCGGGGCGAAAGGCGAAGGTAACCCTCCGCCGTGAGGTGGGTGACGAGATGGGGGTTCTGGGTGGCCGGGATCACGCGGAAGTCCGTCCAACGCTCAAGGAAGGCGGCGACGCGATCCTCGTCCTCCTCGGGCAGCACCGAGCAGGTGACATAGACGATCCGCCCGCCCGGCTTCACGAACTGAACGCCGTGGTCGAGCACCGCGTCCTGGTCGGCCGTGCGCTGGGCCAGGGTCGCCGGCTTCAGCCGCCACTTGGTGTCGGGATGACGACGCCAGGCGCCCGTGCCTGTGCAGGGCGCATCGATGAAGACCACGTCGATCTTGCCGTCGAGGCCCTTCAGCGCATTGGGATAGATCGGCGAGCGGACCTGCAGGTTGCGGACGCCCGCCCGTTCGGAGCGTCGGACCGTATCGGCTAGCCGCCGCGCTTCGCTGTCATAGGCGTAGATCTGGCCCTTGTTGGCCATGGCGGCGGCCAAGGCCAGGGTCTTGCCCCCGCCCCCGGCGCAGAGATCGAGCACTTGCGCGCCCTTGATCTCGCCGGCCGCCTCGGCGGCGATCTGCGAGGCGAGATCCTGAACCTCGAACCAGCCCTTGGAGAAGGCTGGGACCGCCTCCAGCGACTGCGTGCGCTGGCTCGGGTCGGGGGCGGGAATACGCAACGCGTTCGGCAGCACGCCGGTCGGCTGGGCGCCCAGCGGTTCGAGCGCTTTGAGCGCCTGCTCGACATCGGTCTTCAGGGTGTTGACCCGCAGGTCCACCGGCGCGCGCTCGGAAAGCATCGCCCCTTCGAGGGCCGCCTCAGGGCCGAAGGCCCGCGCAAGCGACGGCTGCAGCCATTCGGGATAGTCGCCGCGGATCGACGGGGGCGCCTCGGCCATGTCGCGCGGCTGGACCAGGGCGGCGCGCTCGGCCTCGCTCACCGCTCCGGGGCCATGCGGCGCGTCGGCCGCAGCTTCGGCGATCCGCTCCACCGGCCAGTTCCACAGCACATGCAGGGCGCAGAAGACCGCGGCCCGCGGGCTGTCGTCGCCCATGCGCCAGGCGAGCGAACGCCGGCGGCGCAGAACGTCGAGCACCAGGCCCGAGACCCAAGCGCGGTCCTTCGACCCCGCGAACCGGGACGCATCCCCCCACGCCTTCAGCGCCAGCTTCACAGGCCGGTGACGCGTCTCGACGTCGGTAAGGATCTCGATGGCTGCGGAGAGGCGTCCGCCGTCACGCAAGGGCTGTTCTCACAGTCAAAGGAAAATGGCGGCCACGACCGCCAGGGTGCCGCCGAAGCCGACGAACCAGACCAGCGTCCGCAGGTAAGGCACGTCCAGGACATAGGCGATGGGATGCAGGGCCCGCCCGGCGACGTAGAGCACCGAGCCCCACAGCGTCAGGTCGCCCAGCTTGGCCGCCAGGTAGGCGACGATCACCGCCGCGGCATGCAGCGGGAACGTCTCCTTGAAGTTGGCGAAGGCGCGGTCGAGCCGCGCCGCCGCCCCGGCGATCGGTCGCGGTTCGTCCCGCGAGCCGGCCGCCCACTTCAGGCCCTGCTGGCGCCGAGCCGCGGCCGTCGCCCAGAGCATCTGGATAAGGCCGAGGATCACGGCCACGCCCAGCAGCTTCAGTTCGACGGCCATGGTCATCAGACCGGGCTCGTATAGTTCGGAGCCTCGCGGGTCATCATCACGTCGTGGACGTGGCTCTCACGGAGCCCCGCGCCAGTGATGCGGATGAAGCGCGCATTGTTGCGGAAGGTCTCGAGGTCGCCCGCGCCCACATAGCCCATGGCCGCCCGCAGGCCGCCGACCATCTGGTGCAGGATGGCCCCGATCGGGCCCTTGTAAGCGACCTGGCCCTCGATGCCCTCGGGCACCAGCTTCAGCGCTGAGACTTCCTTCTGGAAGTAGCGGTCAGCCGACCCGTTGGCCATCGCGCCCAGCGAGCCCATGCCGCGATAAGCCTTGTAGGAGCGGCCCTGGTACAGGAACACCTCGCCCGGCGCCTCGTCGGTGCCGGCGAAGGCCGAGCCCATCATCGCCACGTGCGCGCCCATGGCCAACGCCTTGGCCAGATCGCCCGAGTACTTGATGCCGCCGTCGGCGATCACCGGAACGTCTGTGCCCTTGGCGGCCCGGACCGCGTCGGCGATGGCCGTCAGCTGCGGCACGCCCACGCCCGCGACGATGCGGGTGGTGCAGATCGAGCCCGGGCCGATGCCCACCTTCACGGCGTCGGCGCCGGCGTCGATCAGGGCCCGCGCGCCTTCATAGGTGGCGACGTTGCCGGCGACGATCTGCACGCGGTTGGTCTCGCGCTTCAGTCGCCCGACCGCCTTGGCGACGTCGGCGTTGTGGCCGTGGGCAGTGTCAATGACCACCACGTCCACGCCGGCGTCCACCAGAGCCATCGAGCGCTCGTAACCGGCGTCGCCGACGGTGGAGGCCGCGCCGACCAGCAGGCGGCCCTGGGCGTCCTTGGCCGCGGACGGATAGGCCTGGGCCTTTTCCATGTCCTTGACCGTGATCAGCCCGACCGCGTGATAGTCGTCATCGACGACGATCAGGCGTTCAATCTTGTGCTTGCGCAGCAGCTCGCGGGCTTCGGCCTGGCTGACGCCCTGGCGGACGACGATCAGGTTGTCCTTGGTCATCAGTTCCTTGGCCGGGATGTCGTCGCGGCCTTCGAAACGCATGTCGCGGTTGGTCAGGATGCCAACCAGCTTGCCGGTGCCCGGCTCGACCACGGGAAAGCCAGAGATCTTGCGGCGCGCCTTGATCTCCCGGACCTCGCGAAGCGTGGTTTCCGGGTTGATGGTCAGCGGATTGATGACCATCCCGCTTTCATAGCGCTTCACCTCGCGGACCTGATCGGCCTGCTCCTCGACGGTGAGGTTCCGGTGCAGCACGCCCAGACCGCCGGCCTGCGCCATGGCGATGGCGAGGCGGCTCTCGGTGACCGTGTCCATGGCGGAGGACACGAGGGGGATATTGAGACTGATTTCGCGAGTGAACTTGGTGGCGGTGTCCACCTGGGTGGGCATCACGTCGGACGCACCCGGTTCCAGCAAAACGTCGTCGAAGGTGAGACCTTCGCGAATGTCCATGTAAGGCTCCATTTTGCGAGCCGCGTATAAGCCCTCTCGGGCGCTCCCGGCAAGGGCCGGATCGAGCGTAATCATGCCGCAGCGTGCTCCTTTTGAGGTTTCGAATGGGTCTGAAGGCCGAAAGTCATGGCGAACATGACCAGGCAGAGGCCTGCTGAAAGGGCCAGGGCCGCCTTTGGCGACTGCGCCAGGGCCAAGGCGTACAGCGCCGGGCCGCCGATCTGAACGATCTGGGCCGGCCGCGACAGCCGGGCCGATCGGTAAGCATAGTTCGCAGGCCCGTACAGGCTGAGCGGCAGCACGCCCTTTGCGACGGTGAGCATCCCGCTTCCGGCCCCGTGGCCAAGGGCCATCAGCGGCGCCCCCCGCGCGCCCAGGGTCAGCAATCCCGTGGCGCCCAGCGGGTGCATGAGGGTCGCAACCCGGGTCGCGATCAGCGGCCGGAAGCGGCGCAGGACCGTGAACTCGGCGAACCGAACCGTCACCGACGCAAGGCCTGTGAGGCCAGCGATCGCCGCGGCCTTCGCCGGCGTCAGGCCAAATTCGCTCAGCAGTCGGGGCAGATGGCTGCTCATGCTGGTCGAGACGAACCAGGAGCAGGCGAACAGCACGGCCATCTGCACCATGCGGCGATCCCAGACGACCGTATCGCCCGCGTTCGCATCCGTTCCGTCCGCCGCCCTGCCCCTGACCTTGGGAACCGCCAGCGCGGCCAGCGGCATCAGGGCCAGGTGGGCCAGCGCCCAGGCGACGCAGGCGCCGCGCCAACCAAAGGCCTGCTCGAAGTGTAGGGTCAAAGGCCAGCCGACCGTCGAGCCCAAGCCGCCCAGCAACGCCACGCCGGTGATCGGCCGCCGCGCCGCCTCCCCATAGAGCGACACCAAGGTCGCAAACGGGGTCCCATACAGGCCGATGGCCATGCCAAGTCCGATGACCAGGATGGCGAGCGTGATCGTCAGCCCCCCCTGCGCGAGGGCGAGAAGGACCAGCCCGACAGCGAAAACGAGGTTGGAGAGCAGCAGCATGCCCTTGCCGCCATGGGCGTCCATCCAGCGGCCATAAGGCGCGGCGACCAGCGGCGTGACCACCATGGCGACCGACATCAGGCTAAAGACGAAGGTCGGCGGCAGCGCCAGATCGGCGGCGATGGGGTCGCCCAGCACGCCCAGCAGGTAGAAGCTGGAGGCGAAGGCGACCAGTTGGCCCAGCCCCAAGACCAGGGTGACGGCGGCTTTGGGTTTGGGCGCTCCCGACATGGCGAGCTTGTGCGCTCATAGGAAATTTGAGGAAAACGATATATTCGACAACGTATGTTCGAAAATCTCACATTCTCCGTCCTGCCGTCGCTCAACGCCCTTCGGGCCTTCGAGGCGATGGCGCGCACCGGCCGCGCGACCCTGGCGGCCGACGAACTGCACGTCACCCACAGCGCGGTGAGCCGGCAGGTGAAGGCGCTGGAGGAAGCATTGGGCGTCCGGCTGTTCACCGGGCCCAAGCACCGGCTGGAGCTGACGCAAGCCGGCCGCGATCTGCTGCCGGCGCTGACCGGGGCCTTCGACCAGATCGCGACGGCGGTGCGGCAGGTGCGGTCCAGCGGTGAAGACCTGCTGATTGCGGTCAACGCCAGCGTTTCGGTCAAGTGGCTGATCCCGCGCCTGGGCGGCTTCACCAGCGCCCACCCACGCGTCAATCTCCAGCTTGCCGAACTGCCGTCGCACGCCATCTCGTATCGCGGCGCGCACGCGGTGGTGCGCATCGTGCCGACCAGTCGGTTGGCCGCGCCCGGGGCGACCCCGCTCATCCAGAGCCATCTGGGCCTGGTCATGTCGCCCGCATTGGCCGACCGGTTTGGCGCCGATCCGCTGAAGGCGCCGAGACTGATGGCCCAGACCCACCCCCAGGGCTGGGCGATCTGGGCGGCGTTGGCGGGCGTCGAGTTGCCGCCAAGTCCGGAGCAGCCGTTCGCGCACCTGCATTTCGCGCTGGACGCCGCCATCGCCGGCCTGGGCGTCGCGGTGATGCCCTGGCCGCTGGTGGCCGACTACGTGCGCACCTGCCGCCTGGTGGCGCCGTTCGGGTTTCGCAGAGCCGAGAGCGCATTTGCACTGCTCGCCGCACCTGGGGTCAGCAGCCGGGCGCTGGACCAGTTCAGGACGTGGCTGATCGCGGAGGGGGCCAAGACCCCCGCCCCGCCTGGCTGAACCTGCTCAGGCGCCTTTGAAGCCCGTCGCGACCAGATAGACCTCGGAGCTGTCGGCTCGGCTGGCCTTGGGCTTGATGTTCCTCACATCATTGAAGTGGCGCTTGAGCTCGGCGATCACCTCGGCGGTCTCTCCGCCCTGGAACGCCTTGGCGACGAATGCGCCGCCGGGCTTCAGGACGCTGATCGCGAAATCGGCGGCGGCCTCGATCAGCCCCATGATCCGCAGGTGATCCGTGCGCTTGTGGCCCACGGTGTTGGGCGCCATGTCAGAGAGCACGACGTCCGGGCGCCCGCCCAGCAACTCGATCAGCATCGGTCCGCAAGCCGGATCGGTGAAGTCCATTTCCAGGATGTGGGCCGGCGGCAGAGGATCGACGGGCAGCAGGTCCACGCCCACGATGTTCGTGACGCCGCGCTCGATGGCCACCTGCGTCCAGCCGCCCGGAGCCAGCCCCAGGTCGATGACCCGCGCGCCCGGCTTCAACAGCTTCAGGCGATCATCGAGTTCGGTCATCTTGTAGGCCGCGCGGCTGCGATAGCCGTGCGCGCGGGCCTTGGCCGAGAACGGGTCGTTGATCTGGCGGTTCAGCCAGGCTTGCTGGGACGGCGTGCGATCCTTGGCCGTCTTCAGGCGCGCGGGCTTGCCACGACCTTCTTCAAGTCCGCCGGACGGCGGTTTAACCATGCGTTTGCGGGGCGGCTCGCTCATTCGGAGGCGTTTACCGCGGATGCCGCGCCCGATCCACGCCCGCGCCGCCGCCGACGGCGACGACGACGTTTTCCGGTTCCCGACATCAGCGACATCAGGATGCCCTCGCGCAGGCCGCGATCAGCGACGCGGACCCGCGTGCAGGGCCACAGCTCCTGCACAGCCTGGAGAATGGCCGCCCCCGCCAGGACCAGGTCGGCGCGGTCGGGGCCGATGCACGGCTGGCCGGCGCGCTCGGCCGGGCTGAGCTCCAGCAGCAGTTGGGCGGCGGCGTCGCACTGCGCACGGCTCATCCAGATGCCGTCGACGACGCTGCGGTCGTAGCGCCGCAGACCCAGGTGCATGCCGGCCAGGCTGGTGATCGCCCCGGAGGTGCCGACAAGATGCGCCGCGCCGGCGTCGAACACCGGCCTCAGGTCGTCAGCGTGGCGGAAGGCGGCGAGTTCATCCTTCACCGCATCGACCATCGCCCGGAACCAGCGCTCGGTCGCGCGTTCGCCCTCCGGAAAGCGCTCGGCCAGGGTGACCACGCCGATCGGGATCGACAGCCACGCCTTGATCGGCAACTGGGAGGCTGAAAACTTACCGAGCTCGGTGTCCAGGCCGCCCGCCGTCAGGTCCACCCAGGAGAGCTCTGTCGACCCGCCGCCGACATCGACCACCAGCGCAGCCTGCGCCTGACGGTCGAGCAGGTTCAGGCAACCGGCCACCGACAGATGCGCCTCTTCCCGCGGGGTGATGATCTGAAGGTTCAGCCCGGTCTCGGCGGCGACGCGCTCCACGAACTCCTGTCCGTTCTCCGCCGCACGACAGGCCTGGGTGGCGATCGCCTTGAGCTTGACCACCTTGCGGCGGCGCACCTTCTCGGCGCTGACCTTGAGCGCGGCCATGGCCCGATCCATGGCTGCGTCAGATAGTCGCCCTGTCTGCGAGAGTCCTTCGCCGAGACGCACGATCCGCGAATAGGCCTCTACGACGCGGAATCCGCGCCCCATCGGCGTGGCGATGAGCAGACGGCAATTGTTCGTACCCAGATCGAGCGCGCCATAGCACGGCGAATCCGCCGAGGGCGCGGCCGGGCCCTTGCGAGACGCGGAATCCGCTATCCGATCAAGTGTCGCGGTCACCGGAACGGCGACCGAAACGCTTGTATTTCAAGGCCTTGGAACACGCTCCACCCGAACGTGCTCAACAGCGCCACCCTCATGGACCGACATCCGTCCCTAGCAGGCGCCTGCGTTGACGCCTCGTTTCACAGGCGACTGTAGCAAGGCGGTTCGCCTCTCGGAAGGCGCGCACTTGCGCCGTGAACGATGAGCAGTACGTTCACCTCCCAGTTAGGCGCCGGGGTCTAGAGTCGGTTTTATGGACGCGCGAATCGAAAAAAGCGGACGAGACTTGGTGGCGCCCCCGACGGTGCTGACCGAGGCGCGTCTGGCCAAGTACGCCATCGGACAGGTCGTTCGGCACCGGCACTATCCATTCCGCGGCGTGATTTTCGACGTCGATCCGACCTTCGCCAACACCGAGCAGTGGTGGCTGTCGATTCCGGAAGAAATCCGCCCGCGCAAGGACCAGCCGTTCTACCATCTGCTGGCCGAGAACGACGAGAACGCCTACGTCGCCTATGTCTCGGAGCAGAATCTGATGCCCGACGACAGCGGCGAGCCGGTCGGCCACCCGCAGGCCGCCCTGATCTTCGAATCCTTCGAAGAGGGGCACTACGTGCTGCGCCCGCGGATCAGCCACTAGGCCGTCGGCAAGGCCATTCCCCCAGGCGCGGCCCGCGCGAAATCTTTATCCGCCGAACTTCGATTTGCCGGCACAGTTCGAACGGAAGTTTCGCGGCGACACGCTCATTCTACCGACATGAGCGCAGACGGTTTCAACACCACCCCGCCACCCGAAGCCCGGGCCGATTGGACGATCGACCAGGATTGGGCGAGCTACACTCAGGCCGAGCATCAGGTCTGGATGACGCTCTATGAGCGCCAGGCGCAGTTGTTGCCCGGCCGCGCCTGCGATGCGTTCCTGCACGGCCTCGATGCACTGGACCTGCATCGCGGCGGCATCCCCGAGTTCGCGCGCATCAACGAGGAACTGCGCAAGCTGACCGGCTGGTCCGTGGTCGCCGTGCCGGGCCTGGTTCCCGACGACGTGTTCTTCGAGCACCTGGCCAACCGCCGCTTCCCGGCCGGCCGCTTCATCCGCCAGCCGCACGAGCTCGACTACCTGCAGGAACCGGACGTCTTCCACGACGTGTTCGGCCACGTGCCGATGCTGACCGACCCCATCTTCGCCGACTACATGCAGGCCTATGGCGAGGGCGGACTGAAGGCGCTCGGCCGCGGTCAGTTGCACAACCTGGCGCGGCTCTACTGGTACACGGTCGAATTCGGCCTCATGGAGACGCCGCAGGGCCTGCGGATCTACGGGGCCGGGATCGTCTCGAGCCGGTCGGAGTCGATCTTCGCGCTCGACGATCCCTCCCCCAACCGGATCGGCTTCGACCTTGAACGGGTCATGCGCACGCCCTACCGCATCGACGACTTCCAGCAGGTCTACTTCGTCATTCCGTCGCTGAAGGCGCTGCGGGAGACGACGCTCGCCGACTTCACCGCCGTCTATGCCCGTCTGGAGAACGAGCCCGACATCGCCATCGACGCCATGGCGCCCGGCGACCGGATATTCACCTGCGGGACCCAGGCCTACGCCGAACGCGGCGGTCGGCAGGCGACCGCCTAGCCGCCGGCCTTCTCCCGATCCAACAGCGTCTGGAAACCCTTCTGGATCTCCAGCCGCTGCTCGGGCGTGAATACGCGATAGCGTTGCGCCTTGGGGCCGGAGGCGGCTCCGATCTCCTGATCGGTGACGTAAATGAAGCGCCCCTGGAACGCGCCCGTCACCGGCAAGCCGCTGGTGATCCGCAGCCCCTCCAGTTGAACGGCGCAGTTCTCCAGCGTGTCGACGTTCGGAGCGATCGGGCGGAAGTCCGGCTTGCCGTTCATGCCTTCGACCATGCGCCAGCAGACCCCAGGGTTGGTCGGCGCCGTCAGCGGCTTTTCGCATCCAGCGAGCAGCATGGGCGTCAGCAGAACCGGAAGAAGCCGTCGCATCGTCAGTAGTCCTTGCGCCAGCGGACGGCGAGCTTGCCGTCCCCCTGGCTGGCCAGCTTCGAGATGATGGAGAGGTTGCGGCCGAGTCGCCACTCCACCTGCGCGGAGGGGCCTTCTCGCCCGCCGCCCGTGATCTCCAGATAGACGTCGTCGGTCAGGTACTTGCCGCCCGAGACAGTGACCCCGGACTCATCGCCGCCCGCAAGCGACAGCCGATCGAGGCCGGCGAAGGTGCGCAGGTTACCCACCACATCGAAGCCGCCGCCTCCCGCCAGCGACGACAAGGCCGAGGCCAGTTGAGCTGCTTCAAGCGGCGACAGCTGGGAGGCCGAGCGGCCGAACAGCACCTGCGACAGCACCTCGTCATTGGGCAGGGTCGGCACCGAGGTCAGGGTGATCTCCGGCTTGGCCGCCGTGCCGCGGATCCGCACCACGGCGGTCAGCGAGGGATCGTCGCGGGTGGCCGAAAGGTCGAGGCGGATCGCCTGCGGCGACGTCGCCAGATAGACCACGCCCCGGTCGTCGAACTCGAATCGCTTGCCGGCGAAATCGTATTCGCCGCGCACGACGCGCGCCGTGCCCGACAAGGTCGGTCGTGCTGTGGTGCCACCGACCTTGGCGTCGAGCGACAGTTCGACATCCAGCCCCTTGCCGCGCAGATAGATCCGCCGCGGAGCCTTGAGCGTGACGTCGAGCGTCATCACCGCCCCGCGGCGCGCCACCGGCTGCAGCGAACCGGAAATGTCCGCCGGCTTGTTGCGCTCGATCACGTCCATGTTCACCACGCCCGAGCCGCCGGTGAGCTTGGCCGCGACGTCGGCGCGGTCGATGGTCAGGTCGCCGGCCAACCGGACCTTGCCGTCCGCTGTTCGGTCGAGAGTCGCCTGTCCGGAGGCCGAAGCGGTCGCTAGGTCGTTGTCGATCAAGCGGAAGTTCTTGAGGTCGAGCTTGAAGGTCGACTCCCCGTCGCGCAGCAGGCTGAGCCGGCCCGACCCGGCCAGCGAGCCGCCATGCCCATCGCCGCCGGTCGCTTGCACAATGTTCACCGCGTTATCGGCCAGGGTCGCGCGCAAGGTCACGTCCGCCAGGACGAGCCCCGTGGCGCCGTCGGAGAACCGGCCGTTGTCGACCTCCGCCTGTCCGACCGCGCGCGGATCGGCCAGCGTGCCGCTGAGCGTCCCTTGCATCTGCACGTGCCCAGCCAGTTCGCGCTCGCCGCCGACCAGCAGGTCCCAGAGCGGCTTGACCTCCCCATCCGCGAAGAACGTGCCACGCATCGGCCGGGTGCGGGCGATCGCGATCCGGAAGGGGCTGGCGCTGGTCTCAGCCGGCAGGACGACCTCGGCGTTCGCCCGCAAACCATGCTCGTTGGTGACGGCGGCGTCGATCTCAAGCGCCTCCCCCGAAAGCTTCGCTTTGAGCACCCCGTCCAGGCCCTGCTCGCGCGGAGAGCCCCTGCCTCGCGCATCATCCAGCTTGGCTTCCAGGGTTCCGTCCAGCCGCCCGCCACGGCCTGATAGTACGAGCGTGCCGTCGGCGCGGCCGTTCAGGTCGGCGTTCACCAGGCCCAGACCCAGTCGCTGGACCTGCGCGCGGATTTCCGCGCCGTCCTTCTCAAGGCTCGCGTCGAGATCGATCCGGCCGCCGTCGGAGGCGGCCAGCCGCAGCCGCGCACTGCGCTCGGCGCCGCCAAAGCGCAGGATCGCCGGCTCCACCGTCTTCATGTTGCGTCGCCCGTAGGCCCCGTCGCCTGCGAAAGTCAGCTCGTAGCCGGGTTCCTGCGCCATCAGGACGCCGGCGCCGTCCAGCCGCCAGCGCTCGCTGGCGGATACCCCTTGGAGGCGGGCCTGATAAGGCAGCCGCGACAGGGGCCCATCGGCCGTGACCGCCCCGTTGCGCACCGCAAAGCGGGAGCCGGGCAGAACCGCGTCGCTGGCGGTCAGGTTCAGGGTCGCGCGCGGTCCGCCGGCCGCATCGACGATCTTCACCGAACCTGCGACCGCCCCGCCATCGAGGAAGGCCCCCTTGATCACCCGCACCTTGAGATCGGCGCTGGAAGGCGTCGCCTTGCGAAGCGAGATTGATCCGCTCGCGGTCAGGCCGCCAGCGTCCAGCGACAGGTCGCTGAGGTCGACGCCGCCGCGCGGAAAGCTGAAGGCCGAACGGGCCGCCGCCGGGCCGTATTCGCTGCCGGCCGCCAGCGCGACGACCCCGCTGGAGCCGCCCGCGCCACGCATGAAACTCAAGGTCAGCTTGGCGTTCTTCAGCGGCAAGCGCGGCAGGTCGATGGCCTCGATGTCGGCAAGCAGGTCCGCCCGGGGCGCCGAGGGCTTGCCCGTGACGGCGCCCGTGCCGCTGGCCTTGCCGCTGATTTCGACCGGACCGGCGCGGAACGGCCCGCTGGCGGACCAGTCGAGCTTGAAGCGCATCGCGCCGGTCTCGTCCAATACCCCCGCCGTGCTGGCCTTGATCGCGGCCCCATCGAGGTTTCCGCTCGCGATCGATATCTTGCGTCCGGCCACTTCCGCGCGGGCCTGTAGGCGCGGCGAGGCGCCCAGCAGGCGGTCGAGTTCGGAGAACCCGGAAGCGAAGCGCGCGCCCTTGGCGTCGAGCGTCAGAGCCCAGGGCTTGCCTGCACCGCCCTGGCTGGCCGACCAGTCCGCAGTAACTGCACCGCTGGCGCCGGACCGCGCCGCCGCTAGGTTCGTGAACGACGCCGCCCCCTTGAAGTTGAGACCGCCGAGAAGACTGCGGCCGCCGCTCGCCTCGACTTTCAACCCGGCTCCGCTTGCTTCGACCTTGCGCAGCATCAGGCGCCCGTCGGCTAGCCGCGCGGCGTCGACGACAGCGGTTGGGCGCGCGCCGAGCAGCGCCGCGGCGAGGCCCGAGCCGCGCCCGCCGGCGCCGGCGATCCGCGCCTCGAGCGCCAGCACCTTGTCCTTGCGCGTGAGTTCGAACGGGCCTGAAACCTGCTCGAGGCCGTAGGCGCCGAGCTGCAGCCGCGCGACGTCCGCGGTTCCGACCAACCGCAGGTCATTCAAAGTCCCGGTCAGCACGCCGTCGACCCGGCCGAGCCCCATGGATGGCCCGCCGGTGACCTTCGAGAGCTCCCGAGCCGAGGCCGTCAGCGCCACCCCCTGCGGCCCGGTACGCCGCTCGCCGAGGTTGGCCTTGCCTTTCGCCGTTAGAGCGACGTTCTCCGAGGTCAGGTCGGCCTCCAGGTCGAAAAGCCCCTGCCCCGCCTTGCGCCCCGTCGCGGCGAACTGCACCTGCGGCCCAAGCCGGGCCACCAGCGGCTGGGTGTGGGTCGAGGCTGCGAGCTCGATGCGGCCCTGCGCAGATCCGCCGTCCGGGCCCCAGACCCCTGTCGCGTCGACCGGTCGGCTGGTCCCGCTCTCAGCGAGCGCCGAGAACCGGCCGGTCGATGCCTCGCCCTTGGCCTTGACGTGCAGCAGGAACGGACGATCAGGCGCGAGGCCGAGGGTTCCGGCCAGGGCGCCGCCCTTGGCCTCCCGCGCGTCGGCCTCAAGGACCAGCGGCCGCCCGCCTCCCAGGTCGAACTTGACGTCGAGACGGTCCCCCGGGTGAAGCACGCTCGCCGCCTTCGCCGTTCCCCGCTGACCGCCATTGCGCCGCATCAGCTCGATCGACGCATCGACGTCGTAGACCCCTCGGGTGCGCGCCAGTTCCGGCATCAGTTCGACCCGCCCGACCGCGCGATCGATGACCACGTCGATCGGCATGCCCGCCGACGGCCGCCTGGGCTCGGTCACCGGCCGGCGATAGACGATCAGGTGCTCGGCGGTGACGTCGGTGGCATGGAAGCGACGCCCGAGGATGTCGCGGAAGGTCCAGGCCAGGCGGAGGTTGCGCCCCTCGAGCCAGACCCCCTTGGGGTCGCGGATGATCACCCGCCGCACGCTGAAGTCACGCCATATGTCGCCGCTCAGCCCTTCGACATAGAGGCGGCCGAAGCGGCCGACTTTGAGCCCGTTGGCCCGCGCCTCGATGATCGAGCGCCCTTGAGGCGACAGGGCCCCATATCGCCCGGCAAGCAGCGCCGCCCCGGCCACCACGACGAGCAGCGCGCAGACCACCAGCGCGACCAGTCCCCACCGCCGGCGGGACTTTTTCCTCGGCGCGGCCGGCGCCTCCTCGATCTCGTTCGGCGTCTCGCTCAAAAGCTCTGCCCGATGCTGAGATAGATCTGGAATGAGGGGTCGCCTTCGCGCTGGTCGAGCGGGACCGCGATATCCGCCCGGATCGGACCGAAGCCGAGGTCGTAGCGAACGCCTACCCCAACGCCGACGCTGAAATCGTCGCCTGTCGGAAATTCACTCGTGCCCACCGCGCCGGCGTCCACGAACGCGACCACGCCCCAGCGTTCGCCGACCTTCTGGCGCAGTTCCAGCGAGGTCTCGAGCAGCGAGATTCCGCCTTCCGGCGTGTTGTCGATGTCGCGGGGCCCGATGGCCTGGTAGGCATAGCCGCGGACGGACCCGCCGCCGCCGGCGTAGAACCGGCGCGACGCCGGCACTTCGGGAATGCTGCCGCCGATCATTGCTCCGGCCTTGAGGCGTCCGGCCAGAACAGTGCGCGCCTTTTCCCCGAACGGGATGTAGGCCGTGCCCTGGCTCTGGACCTTCAGGTAGGCCATGCGCTCGTCGCCGATCAGGTAGGTCGGCTCGGCTCGGACGTCGAGACGCCAGCCCCGCTTGGGATCGAGCGGATCGTCCGAACGGTCCAGGGCCCCGGCCGCAAGCCCCGCCAGGGTGACGAGATTGTCCCCGAGCGACGAGATCAGGATCGTCTGCTTTTCCTCGACCTTGCCGTAGTCGATCGACCCGCCGAGCGTGACGTAGGACGTTTTGCGAAACCGGCGGGTCACGTCGGCGCGGATGCCGATCCCGGTTTCATCATAGGCGTCGGTGCGGTTCGAATAGGCGCCGCCGCCAGCCTTGAACGTCTGTTGCGGCCGGCGCCAGTGAGGCAGCGTCAACTCCGCCCCCAGCCGGCTGTCGATGTTCGAAGCCCGCGCCAGCATCGCCAGGGTGTCTGCTCGGCCGAGCAGGTTGTAGCGCGTCCAGCGGGCGTCTGCGCCAAGGCCCTCGGTGGTCGAGTAGCTGGCTCCAAGTTCCAGCGTCCGCGACTTGCGGTCGGCCAGGCTCAACAGGATCGGGCGGCGGCCATCCGGCTCGGCCTGGTCCTTGGGCGCCAGCGAGACGGTCACGGAGTCATACACCCCCGTGTCGAGCAGGCGTCGCTCAAGCTCGCCGACATCCTCCGGGTCGTAGACGTCGCCCGCGCTCCACGGCGCGAGGCTATCGAGCCAGCCGCGCCGGCTGCGGCCGGTTTCGCCGACAATCTTCAGCCCCCCCAGATGCACGAGTTCGCCCGCCGCGATCTTGTACGTCGGGCGCACGGTCCTGTCGGCGTGGTCGACGATGACCTCGCGCGGCTGGGCCGCGGCGTCCGCATAGCCGCGCTTCTGAACAGCCGCGACGATGCGGCCTTCGGCATTGATCACGTCCACAGCGCGGCCGGGCGCTCCGGTGGCCAGGCCCATCACCACTTCGCCCGATTGCCGAACGCTCTCGACCGGAGCCGGGGCGATCCAGTCGATCTGCGGGTCCGAGAGGGTGAAGCGCGGGCCTGGCGTCACGCGCACGATGGCCGTCGGCGGGTCGCCGTCGCCGACGTCTGGTTCCACTTCGTAGGCGTAGTAGCCTTCGGAGCGCAGCACCGCGATCGCGTCCTCGCCCGCATCGTTCGCCCGGCGGCGCGCTTCGAAGCGATTGGCGATGGGTTTGTCGGTCTCGCCGACGGCGCGATCGATCGCCTCGCGCAGGTCGCGGTCGAGCTGTCCCTCGATGGTCGCGCGCGGGGATTCGGCCCGGGCTGTCCCAGACACGCAAATGGCCGCCGAGGCGGCGACCGCGACGACCAATCGTCCCACGCCAATCCTTTCACAAGCGCCCCATCTATCGGTGTAGCCCGCGTCGCGCTCGCCTGTCACCCACCACCGATCAACGAAGGCGCCGCCGCCGCAGGCGCCCATATGCCCAATTCGCAGGCGCCTGCGCCCAGGGGGCCATGGCGGTCGGATTTCCGGCTTCAATCGCCCTCGCCTTTCCTAAGCTTCCTGGCGAACCGCAGGAAAGGGCTGGCGGGTGGAGTACGGCGTGGCGATCCAAGACCCTGATTGCACAATGGGCCTGCAGGCGGCCCCGTCGCCGGCCACGCCCTACGACGAGATGCTGACCGCCGCAGGGGGCGTGCGCGACCACTATGCGGGCCTGCATCAACGCATCGCGACCCTCGCCCCGGCCGAGATGGCCGAGCGCCAAAGGACGCTGGAACGCTACTTCCTGCTCCAGGGCATCACCTTCACCGTCTATGGCGGCGAGAGCAGCACCGAGCGGATCATTCCGACCGACCTCCTGCCCCGCATCATCCCGGCCGTCGAGTGGGAACGGATCGAGGCCGGCCTGACCCAGCGCCTGCGCGCACTGAACATGTTCCTCGCCGACATCTACGGCGCCCAGCAGATCCTGATGGACGGCGTGGTTCCTCGCGAACTGGTGCTGGGCGCGCCCTCCTACCGCCGCGAGATGCAGAACCTCTATGTCCCGCACGAGGCTTACGCCAACGTGTGCGGCTCTGACCTGATCCGCCAGCCGGACGGCGCCTTCGCCGTGCTCGAGGACAATCTGCGCGTCCCCTCGGGCGTGTCCTACATGCTGGCCAACCGGGAGGCCTCGCGGCGCACCTTTCCCGGATCGTTCCGCCAGGCCGGCGTGCGGGCGATCGACCGTTATCCCGATCTCCTGCTCACGACGTTGAAAAGCATGGCGGCCGACTGGCGGCCGAACCCTCAGATCGTGGTGCTGACTCCGGGCGTCTACAACTCGGCCTATTATGAACACGCCTATCTCGCGCGGTTGATGGGGTGCCCGCTGGTCGAGGGCCGCGACCTCGTGGTGCACGACAACATGGTCTACATGCGCACCACGACCGGCCTCCGACGGATCGACGTGATCTATCGCCGGGTCGATGACGACTTCATCGATCCCCTCACCTTCCGCCGAGACTCGGCGCTGGGTTCTGCCGGCCTCTTCAACGCCTATCGCGCCGGCAACGTAGTGATCTGCAACGCGCCAGGCACCGGCGTCGCCGACGACAAGGCCGTCTACGCCTACGTTCCGGCGATCATCCGCTACTATTTAGGCGAGGACGCCATCTTGCCGAACATCGAGACCTATCTGTGCCGCGAGCCGGCCCAGCTGTCCCACGTGCTGGCCAACCTCGACAAGCTGGTGGTCAAGGCGGTCGGAGCCTCGGGCGGCTACGGCATGCTGGTCGGACCGCACGCCAGCCGCAAGGAGCGCGAGGCGTTCGCCACAGCCATCGCCGCCGATCCCGCCAACTACATCGCCCAGCCGACCATCCAGCTGTCGACCGCCCCCTGCCTCGTCGATGGCGAGATCGAGCCGCGCCACGTCGACCTGCGCCCCTTCATCCTGTCGGGCGACAAGATCGTAGTCACGCCCGGCGCCCTGACCCGGGTCGCCCTGAAGAAGGGATCGCTGGTCGTCAACTCTAGCCAGGGCGGTGGCTCGAAGGACACCTGGGTCCTGGAATCGGCGCCGACAGGAGCCCAGCCATGATGCTCGCCCGCGTGGCCGACAGCCTCTATTGGATCGGCCGCTACGTCGAACGCGCTGAGCATCTGTGCCGGCTCAGCGACGTCATGCTCAACGCCACCCTGGACCGCAACGAGGCCGCAGGCCTTGTTTCGCGCATTGTGCTTTCGGCGGTCGGCGACGCTGAACTGCACAGCGCCGACGATCCCTATCAGCTCGCCCTGGCGCTCGCGCTAGACCGGCATGACGGCGGCTCGATCGTGTCCTCGCTGGCCCGCGCCCGCGAAAACGCGCGCCAGGTCCGGGACCAGATCACCACCGAGACCTGGGAGCGCCTCAACATGCTCCATCTCCGGGTCACGGCAGGCGACGCGCCCCGCGCCTTCGGCGACGGCCCGTCGGCGTTTCTGCACGAGATCATCGCCGACCTGCACCTCTTCAAGGGCGCCTCCGATGCGACGATGAGTCATGGCGAGGGCTGGCGGTTTCTGCTGCTCGGCGTCTACCTCGAACGCGCGCAGCTCATCGGTCGCCTGCTGGAGGCGTGCTTCGGGCTGCGCCGCGCGCCCGAGGACCACATGGCGCTGATGAGCGTGCTGCGGATGAGCTGCGCGCTCGAGCCATACCTGCGCCGCTTCACCGCTGACGTCCAGCCGCGCAAGGTGCTGGAGTTTCTGCTGCTCGACGAGGAGTTCCCTCGCTCGATGCGCTTCTGCACGGCGCGCATCGAAGAATATCTCAGCTCCGCCGCGCGACACGCGGACGCCGGCGGCCACTCGCCGCCGGAGCGGCTGGCCGGGCGCCTGCGCGCGCGCCTGCAGTATGCCGACATGGACGACGGCGCCGGGGGCCTGATCTCAAGCGTGCTGGAGGACTGCGCGGCGCTGCATCAGTCGATCTACGACACCTTCGTCGCCTATTCCCTGGAAACCCGGCTGCCGGCCTAGGACCCAATCGCCCCATGCTTCTCGAAGTCCGGCACGTCACCCAGTACCACTACGCCGAGCCTGTGCGCGAAAGCGTCATGGAGGTCTGGATGCAGCCGCAGAAGACCCCTCGTCAGCGGCTCGTGTCGTTCGACCTCGACGTCGATCCGGCCGCGCAGCTGTTCTCCTACGCCGATCCGTTCGGCAACGCCGTCTATCACTTCGATGTCCCCCAGCCCCATGACCGCCTGCGGATCGTGGCCAACGCCGCCGTCGAGACCCAGGCCCCGCCCACGCCGCCTGACAGCCTCGATCACGGCGAATGGGATCGCTTGCGTAGCGACTTCGTTCGCGGCGAGAACTTCGACTTCCTGACCCTCGGCGGCTTCGCCGCCGAGACCGACGCGCTGCGCAACTATGTCGCCGAGCACCGCCTGGACGACCTGCGGCGGCGCGATCCGCTCAACGCAGTGCGGGCCCTCTCCGAGGCCATCTACACCTCGTTCGATTACGAGCCTGGCGTCACCCATGCCGACAGCCCGATCGACCTGGCCCTGAGCGCCGGCCGCGGCGTCTGCCAAGACTTCGCCCACATCATGATCGCCATCTGCCGCAGCTGGGGCGTGCCGGCCCGCTATGTGTCGGGCTATCTCTTCACCGACCGCCAGGCCGGGGATCGCTCGGATCCGGACGCCACCCATGCTTGGGTCGAGGTCTTCCTGCCGTCGCTGCGCTGGGTCGGGTTCGATCCGACCAACAACGTGATGGCCGGCGAGCGCCACATCGCCGCCGCCGTGGGTCGCGACTACAACGACGTGCCGCCCTCGCGCGGGGTCTATAAGGGCGACGCCGAGAGCCAGCTGGCGGTCGGCGTCTCCGTCAGGCGCGCCCGCGCCGCCCCGACCGAGCCCGAGTTCATCCGCATGGCACAACCGTCGTTCGCGCGAGGTGGACGGCGGCGGCCGGCCGGCGTCCCCGCCTACGACCAGCAACAGCAACAACAGCAGCAGTGAGAGACTCCGGCGGCGCCGGCCCCGGCATCACCTAGGCCCGAAAGACGTAGGCGCGCCCAACCGATAGATTGAGCTGCGCGCCCGGCCGCAAGTCCGCCACCGCCTGACGGGCGAAAGCCGCCTCCAGGCGCAGGCCGCCGGACGTGGTCCCGTCGATCCGCGCCACCGCGCCCTGCGGGGCGATGTGGTTGGCGACGAATCTGAAGGTCGCCTCCCCCGCCGTCGGCGACAGCACCAGCTCATGCGGCCGCACATAGGCCACCGCGGCGCCGTCGGCCAGGCCCGAGGCGACGAACTGGACGTCGCCGCTGCGGAATCGCCCGCCCTTCACCTCGCCCTCGAGGCGGTTGGACTCGCCGACGAAACCGGCGACGAAGGCGCCGCTCGGATCGTCGTGGATCTCCTGCGGGGTTCCGACCTGCTCGATCGCGCCCTGGTTCAGGATCGCGACGCGGTCGGCCAGTTCCAGCGCCTCTTCCTGGTCGTGGGTCACGAAGATCGTCGTGACGCCGGTGGCGTCGTGGATCCGGCGCAGTTCCTTGCGCAGCGACTTGCGGACGGTCGCGTCGAGGGCTCCGAACGGCTCATCGAGCAACAGCACGCTGGGGTTCACCGCCAGGGCGCGCGCCAGGGCGACGCGCTGGCGTTGGCCGCCCGACAGCTGGGCCGGGTAGCGCTTGCCCAGGTCGCCCAGCTCGACCAGCCGCAGCAGCTCGTCGACGCGCCGGGCGATCTCGGCCTCGCCCGGCTTGGCCGCGCCCTTGCGCACGTCCAGACCGAAGGCGACGTTCTTGGCGACCGTCATGTGGCGGAACAGCGCGTACTGCTGGAACACGAAGCCGACCTGCCGCGCCGCGGCGCCGGCATAGGTCATGTCCCGATCCCCGTAGAGCACCTGACCGCTGCTGGGGAACTCCAGCCCGGCGATGACGCGCAGCAGGGTGGTCTTGCCCGAACCAGATGGCCCCAGCAGCGCCAGCAGCTCACCGTCGGCGATCTCGAGGCTGACGCTGTTGAGCGCTGGATACCGCCCAAAATTCTTCTCCACCGAACGGATGGAAATGGTCATCTGCAGCGTCTCGCGATCAATGACGGCCCGGCCGCGACGGCGGCTGGGCGATTTCAAGCAGGGTCTTCAGCACCAGGGTTAGGACCGCCAGGAAGCAAAGCAACGCCGCGACGGCGAACGCGCCGACGAAATCGTACTCGTTGTAGAGGATCTCCACATGCAGCGGCATGGTGTTGGTCAGGCCGCGGATATGGCCCGAGACCACCGACACGGCACCGAACTCGCCCATGGCGCGGGCGTTGCAGAGCAGGACGCCGTAGAGCAACCCCCAGCGGATGTTCGGCGCCGTCACGCTCCAGAACGTGCGCAGACCCGACGCCCCCATCGAAACAGCGGCCTCCTCCTCGTCCACCCCCTGCTCCTGCATCAGCGGGATCAGTTCACGGGCGACGAATGGAAACGTCACGAAGATAGTGGCCAGCACGATGCCAGGGACGGCGAAGATGATCTTGATGTCGTGGTCGATCAGCCAAGGCCCGAACCAGCCCTGGGCGCCGAACACCAGCACGTAGATCAGGCCGGCGACCACCGGCGACACCGAGAACGGCAGGTCGATCAGGGTGATCAGGAAAGGCTTGCCCGGAAACTCGAACTTGGCGATGGCCCACGACGCGCAAACCCCGAACATGATGTTGAAGGGCACGGTGATCGCGGCGGTGATCAAGGTCAGCTTGATCGCTGCACGGGCATCCTCGGTCCCGATCGCCTCCAGAGCGGCCGGCAGCCCCTTGCGCAGGGCCTCGAAGAACACCGACACCATCGGCAGGATCAGCACCGAAGCCAGGAAGGCTGCGACTATCGCCAGAACCAGGGCCTTCGCCCACGGCGGGTCTTCGGTTGGGTGACGCAGCCGGCTCATGCGGCGAGCCTCCGCGCCCAGGCCTGGATGGCGTTGATGACGAACAGCATGAGGAACGAGACCGACAACATCACCACGGCGATCGTCGCGGCCCCGGCATAGTCATACTGCTCGAGCTCGATGATGATCAGCAGCGGTGCGATCTCTGATTTGTAGGGCATGTTGCCGGCGATGAAGATCACCGAGCCGTACTCGCCGACCGCTCGCGCGAACGCCAGGGCGAAACCGGTCAGCCATGCTGGCGCCAACGCCGGCAGGATCACCCGGGCGATGGTGTCAAAGCGCGTGGCGCCGAGGCTGGCGGCGGCCTCCTCAACGTCCGCAGCCAGGTCGCGCATCACCGGCTCCAGCGTGCGCACGACGAACGGCAGGCCAATGAACGTCAGGGCCACGATGACGCCCAGCGGCGTATAGGCGACCTTAATCCCGGCCGGGGCCAGCGGGCCGCCGATCCAGCCATTGGGCGCGTAGAGGGTGGCGAGCGCGATGCCGGCGACCGCCGTCGGCAAGGCGAACGGCAGGTCGATGATCCCGTTGACCAGACTTTTGAAGGGAAACTGATAGCGGACCAGGGCCCAGGCGGTCAGCAGCCCGAAGACGCCGTTGATCAGAGCCGCGATCAAGGCCGCGCCGAACGACAGCCGATAAGCGGTCAACGCACGTTCGTTGAAGGCGGCCTGCAGAAACTCCGAGGCCGATTGCTCCGACGCCTTCAGCGCCACCGCCGACAGTGGAATGAGCACAATCAGCGACAGGAGCGCGAGCGTGAGACCCATGGTCAGCGTAAAGCCAGGGATCGCCGAGCGTCGCCGGATCCACGGCCTTCGTGACGCGACAGGTTCGGCCGGCGAGGTCGCAGTCATTGTTACAGCCCCGGTTCAGACGCTTAAACGCCGAGACGCCGAGTTCGCTGCGTCCGGTCAGGGCGGCCTGGCTAATTCCCATTGCCCCCATCGACAATATAGTTTTTCTTACACCCGGAAATGAAAGGCTAAGCCATTGTGCGTTATCCCTGCCCGGTGAACGCAGGGGACGGCGGCTTTGACCTGGCTCAGCCTTGAAGACCTTTTGACCCTGGCCCGGCGCCAGACCGTCGAAATGCTCATCTTTGGCGTGACGTTCGCGCTGATCGGACTGTTTCTGCGTCGGTTGCCCGGCAGGGCGAAGCTGTCTGAGACACGAATCAACGCGGTCATCTACGTCATCGACCTGCTGTTCGTGGCGCCGCTCATCCTGGCCGCCATCATCGCCCTAGATCCGATCCTGTCGCAGGCGCCTCTCGCCTTCATCTGGAGCGCGGCCGGGCACGGAGGCGCGGCCTTGGCCGTCCTGGTGATCGGCGATCTGATCGGCTACTGGCGCCATCGACTGCAGCACAGCCCGGCCCTGTGGCCGGCGCACGCCATTCACCACAGCGACCGCGAACTCTCGTGGTTCAGCCTGAACCGCATGCATCCGGTCGACCGCTTCGGCACGGCGCTAGACACCGTACTTCTGGCCGCGCTCGGCTTTCCGGCATGGGCCCTGGGCCTCAACGGCCTGGCCCGGCACTACTACGGCTATCTGATCCACGCCGACGTGCCATGGACCTTCGGCAAGCTGGACCTGATCCTCAATTCCCCCGCCATGCACAGATGGCATCACTCACGCGATGTTCACGGCAAGAACTTCGCGACCCTCTTCTCGGTGTGGGACCGGCTATTCGGCACCTACTTCGCCCCCGGGCCTTGCGAGGGCGCTTTGGGCGTGGACGCCGATATGGGTAAAGGCGCAATCGGCCAGTACCTCTATCCGCTTCATGCTTGGGCTGGGAGCCTGCGTCGCCTGGCCGTCGGCGCCAGGACTAGGTTCTGAACCCATAAATCTTGCTGGCGATCGGCGACGCTGATTCAAGGCTTCCGGAAGGGAGCTTTGAATGGCGCGTTACGATCTGA